>DATBLC010000199.1:0-16448 GCA_036555515.1 Binatia bacterium | reverse complement strand
GCCGTCGATGCCGGCCACAAAGTCGTCTTGTTCGATCTGGCGCCCAATCGCGAATACATCCAGACGGTGGTCGGCAAGGACAAAACCGACGTCGTCGCGGCAGACATGCGCGACTTGCCGGCATTGCTCAGCGCCCTGCAGCACTACAACATCGATACCCTTGCGCACACGGCGGGACTGATCGGTTCCCGGGTTCAGGAGAATTCTTACACCGGCGCAACCAATAACATTCTCGGCACGATCAATGTGCTGGAGGCAAGCCGGCTAACGAAACTCCAACGCGTCGTCTACGTAAGTACCTTCGGCGTCTATGATCGCGGCAAGATCATAGACAGTGTCGTCAAGGAATCCCATCCGATAGGCGGGCGCAACCTCTATGCCACCACCAAGGTCTGCTCCGAACATCTGGTTCACGCGTATGCTGCCATGTACCACCTCGACGCGGTGATCATCCGTCCCGGCGGCGTCTTTGGCCGCGGCTTTTATGTCGGCGGTTCAACCGTCGGTAAAGTCATGCGCGATCTGGCATTGAGCATGATTAAAGGCGACGCTTTCACCATCGACGCCGCGACCTATGGCCCCAATGAGTATGTCTACGGCAAGGACGTGGGCATGGCGTTATTTCTGGCCTGCAAAGCGGAAAACTTGAAGCAACGCATCTACAACGCCGGCACCGGCGTCGTCACGAGCCCGGTGGATTTGGCGCGGACGGTGCGAGAACTGGCTCCTAAAATCGAGGTCGGAGTGAGCGGCGCAGGCACAGCGGACAAGAACAGAAATATCCCCATGGATATCGGCGTCTCCCAAGCGGAGCTTGGCTACGCGCCGAAGTTTCCGCTCAAGGAAGCGCTGAAAGACTACATGGACGAACTGTGGGCGGAACAAAGACGCTGAATTTCTTCAAAGCAAAGTCTTTAGTCACCGATTTCTGGTTTCCTGGGAACTTGGCAAGTAAAGCCACGCCCGCTGGCATCACCAACGTCATGCCCGCACAGGCAGGCATCCAGAAATTAGCAGGGGACAACCTAGATTCCCGCTTTCGCGGGAATGACACCATCACTTGCACTAACCCGTGATGAGCCTTTATTAACGGTTGGTTTGGTAAGCCGGAAGAGCCGAAATCTGAAACCAATTAGTCCGCGAGCCGAAATCGGATTATATAATAGAGCGCAGCGACACCGTCCTTCCAGGTGATTTTTTTGCCCTCTTCGTAGGTGCGGCCGTAATAGGAGATGGGCACTTCATAGAAGCGGCAACCCTTCTTGGCCAACTTCATGGTGATCTCCGGCTCGAACCCAAAACGGCTCGATTTGAGCTCGATGCCACGCAAAACTGCGGCGCGAAATACTTTGTAGCCGACCTCCATGTCCGAGAGGTTAAGATTGGTGAGCATGTTGGACAACAGCGTCAGCAGCCGGTTGCCCAGGGAGTGCCAGAAAAACAAGACGCGGTGCGCCCCGCCGCCCGCGAAGCGCGTGCCATAGACGACATCGGCAAGACCATTCTCAATCGGCTCGAGCAGCGCCGGGTAATCCTTGGGATCGTATTCCAGATCGGCGTCCTGGACGATAACGGTATCCCCCGTGACGTGGCGTAATCCTTCTCTTAGCGCCGCGCCTTTACCCTGATTGGATGGCTGGAAAATTACTTTGACGCGATTCGACGATTCGACGGCTCGCTCGCTTTCTTGCCGGATGCGGTCGAGGATTTGCCGGCTCTGGTCTTGAGAGCCGTCATCGATCAGGACGATTTCTTTTGGCACTGCGACCGCTTTAACGCGGCGCACCACCTCCGCCAGTGTCCGCTCCTCGTTGTAGACCGGGATCAGAACGGAAAGCTTCACTGCTCGAATTCACGTTTTTTCAGCTCGCGCACGTACGCGGAAAGCTTGGCGTCGGCGTTGACGGCTTCGTTGATCTTCGCCTGAAAATCGGCGGCGGCCTGCTCCAGCGGAGTTGTATCCACGCGCAGGCCGAGCCACTGATTCAGTCGCAGCAGCAGGGCCAAGGTGCCCCTCGGATTAGGCGAGACATTGAGGTAGTGCGGCAGCGACGCCCACAGGCTCGCGTGCGGCACGCCCGCTTTGCGCGAAGCATCCGCCAACACGCCGATAATCCCGGTGGGGCCCTGGTATCGCGATGGCGTGAGATCAAGCCCTTCCATCAGTTTGGGGTCGGTGGAAAAACCAGTGAGCGGCACCGGGCGCGTATAGAGCACCTCGTCGAGATAGGCGCCCAGAGTTACAACCATCTGCGCGCCGCACTCGCTGGCGAATCGGAGCATCGTTTCGGTGAAGGTGCGCCAACGCAAATGCGGTTCGATGCCGATGCCGAGCACGAAGTCACGCTCGACGCCGAGCCCCGGCCCATGATAGAATTCGTAACTAGGCCAATGTATTTCTCGGACTTTGCTTTCCGACAAGCGCACCACTGGACGCTGCCTGTAAAAATCGTAAAACTCTTCGGGATCAATGGCGGCGAATTTTTTCGCCACCAGTTGATCGGTGAGATAACGCACCGCGGTAGTCGCCGCGGCGCCGGCATCTCCCCAGCCGGCGAAGGAGAGCAGCAGCACTGGGTTGCGCAACGACGGGCGGCTCTCGAAGACAAGCGGATCTGTGGTTATCATGGCGAGAGTCTACCACAACCGCGCCCGGTCTCACCAGTCCAAAATAACGGTCTTGAAGCTCGCGTCCGCGACTGTTGATCCGAAAGCTCGAGCCCCTGCGCCAGGCTCATGGCAATCGTATTGTTCAAGGTTCAGATTCAATGTTCAACGTATTCAGGTCCTTCACTGAACTTCTGTATAGTTGTCCCTAACTTTGAACCTTGAACCGGTATACGGCTTTAGCTCCTCCAGGCTCCGTCCTCGGTTACACTGTATCGTGGTTTCATCTCGGTGCGTATAAATCCGGCTAGGACTTAACGGCCGGCTTTGCTATAGTGAAATCATACTTATGACCGGGACAAAAACACCCTCTGCCGCCGCTGTTTCAGAACAATCAGGTTTTGTTCGGCCACGACTCCACGCCAGGGCTGATCGCTTGCGAGAGGCGAGCTGCCACGTGAATAGGAAATACGGTGCATGGCAAATAGAGCGGCCCTGATCACCGGCGGTGCCCGCGGCATCGGCCGCGCCGTGGCGTTGGATTTGGCCGACCAGGGATGGTCCGTGGCGATCTGTTACCGCGCCAGCGGCAAGGAAGCGAGTGAAGTCGTCGAAGCCGCGCGGCAAAAGAATGCCAGAGCGCTGGCATTTCGATGCGACGTTTCCGATCCCGCGGCAGTGGCGAGTTTGGTGCAAAAAGTCCAGAGCGAATGGGGCCGCATCGACGCTTTGATCAACGGCGCCGGACCCTATCATCGGGTATCGTTGCTCGAGGAAACCAACGAAGGCTGGCACTCGATGTTCGACAACAATCTCCATCCGGTTTTTTATCTAAGCCAGGCCGTAATTCCAATAATGCGCGAGCAAAAATGGGGACGCATTGTCTGCTTCAGCATGGCCAACGCCGAACAACTCATTGCCCAACCGCAACTCACGGCCCATTACATTAGCAAAGTCGGCCTGCTCGCGCTGGCGCGCTCGTTCGCCCGGCTCGTGGCACCCCAGGGCATTACCATGAATTGCGTCTCGCCGGGCTTTATCGATTCCGGCAGCGCCCCCAAAGGGGAACTCGAAAAAATGGTCAAGTATATTCCCGCCGGCTACGTCGGCAGCGTCGATGACGCGGTTGCGGCGGTGCGTTTTTTGCTATCTGAGGAGGCGCGTTACGTCAACGGCGCCAATATCCAACTGAGCGGAGCGTGGGGAGTGTAGAGAAACGGAATCCAAAAGTCAGGAGGCAGACGGAGGAACCGTGAATTCTAAATTCTCGCTCCTCCCTTCTGTGTAGCAATCATGCCGAATCAAAAAGACCACGAACGCGCATTGGAACTCGTTCAGCGGGGCATGAACCATCAGATGGCCGAGGAATTCAATGAAGCGATTCGCCTGTACAAAGAGTCCATCGCCATCTGTCCCACCGCAGACGCGCACACTTATCTGGGTTGGGCTTACAGCTTCCAAGGGAGGATCGACGATGCCATTGCCCAATGCGAGATTGCCATCCAACTGGATCCCGACTTCGGCAATCCCTACAACGACATTGGCGTGTACTTGATGCAGCAGCAAAAACTCGACGAAGCGATTCCCTGGCTGGAGAAAGCCAAGTTCGCGAAGCGCTACGAACCCCGCCATTTTCCCTACATTAATTTGGGCAGAGTCTATCTCACTAAAGGAATGGTCAATAAGGCGCTGCAAGAATTCCGCGGCGCCCTGGATCGAAATCCCGACATTGCCGACCTCGCGCAGCTGATCGAAGAGTTGGAATCCAAATTACAGTAGCGTCACAGTGGCCGTTCAAATCGTTGAAGCTGTTCAAAACGTTTTGAACGACTTGAACGGCCTCTAAAGTGAGGCTTCACCGATGGTGGTGTCGAAGATCGCGACGGCGCGGTCCGCTTCCCGCTTGTTTACGATCAACGGCGGGCAGAAACGCAGCGTGCTCTCGCCGCAACTTAGCAGCAGCAAACCTTTTTCGAAGCATTTTTGCATGACCTGATCCCGGAGTTTTGCATCCGGCGCGCCGTCCACGCCGGGGTTGGCAAACTCGACGCCGATCATGAGACCCAATCCGCGCACGTCGCTGACCGCCGGATGTTTGGCTTTCAGTTGGGTAAGTTTTTCTTTCAGATAAGCGCCCACCTCGGCGGCGTTAGCCACCAGCCCCTCTTCGATCACCGCTATCGTCGCCAGGGCCGCCGCGCACGCCACCGGATTGCCGCCAAAGGTGCTCCCATGCGTGCTGCGCGTCCAGGTGCTGATCTCCTCGCGCGCGATCATGGCGCCGAGGGGCATGCCGCTGGCGATGCCTTTAGCGGCGCAGAGAATGTCGGGCTCTATGCCCCAGTGCTCGCAGGCGAACATCTTGCCCGTGCGCCCGAAGCCGGACTGAATCTCGTCGGCGACGAGCAGAATGCCGTGACGCCGGCAGAGATCCTGAAGCATCGGCAAGTACTCCGGCGGCGGCACGATGTAGCCCCCCTCGCCCTGCACCGGCTCGACAAAAATCGCGGCGACTTCGCCGGGGGTAACTTCGTAGCGGAACAGAATCTTCTCCAGTTCGCTAACGCAGGCGATGCCGCAAGAGCCGTAACTAAGATGATAAGGGCAACGCTTGCAATAACCATAGGGCACATGATGAACCCCCGGGACCAGCGGGCCGAAGTGAGCGCGATGCGACGACCGGCTGGCGGTGAGAGAAAGCGATCCCAACGAGCGTCCGTGGAACGAGCCGTGAAACGCGATGATATGTTGCCGTTTGGTATGGTAACGGGCGAGCTTGATGGCGGCCTCGATGGTTTCCGTGCCGGAATTGGTCAGAAAAACTTTTTTCGCGCCGCCGCCCGGGGCGAGCCGGGCCAGTTGTTCGGTCAACTCGACCATCGGCTCGTAGTAAAAATCGCTGCCGCAAATATGCAAAAACTTGCGCGCCTGTTCTTCGATCGCGTTGACCACCTTGGGGTGAGCGTGGCCAGTGCTGGCGACGGCGATGCCGGCCATGAAGTCGAGAAACAAATTGCCGTCGACGTCTTCGACGGCCATCCCGCGTCCTTCTTTGACGACCAGCGGATAGACGCGGCCGTAGGCCGGAGCGGCGTAGCGCTTGTCCCTGTCAATGATCGCCTTGGCTTTAGGGCCGGGGAGTGGTGTCTTGATATTGGGTACATTCATAATGTGGTCACCAGTTTCTAGCTTCTGGTTTCTAGTTCCAGGTTTCTAGAGTACGGATTTCCAACCAGAAGCTTTGTCTGTTACTGCGCGTTGTCGATCTGTGCCTTTTGCAGCTTGCCTGAGTAATCGACGTAAACCGCCTTCCACTCGCTAAAAATATCGTACACGGTAGTACCGGCTTCGCGGTGGCCGTTGCCGGTGTCCTTGACACCGCCAAAGGGCAGATGAACCTCGGCGCCGATGGTGGGGCCGTTGATATAGGTAATCCCAGCCTCAATATCGCGCATGGCGCGAAAGGCCCGCGCGACGTCGGCCGTGTAGATCGCGCTCGAAAGCCCGTAGGCCGTGCCGTTGAGGACAGCGATGGCCTCTTCGAAGCTTTTCACTTCGAGGATCGACAGCACCGGGCCGAAAATCTCCTCCTGCGCAATGCGCATCCCGGGCTTCACTTGATCGAAGATCGTCGGCTGGAAAAACCAGCCGTCTTTGCACCTGCCCTGCTCGTAGGTGGCTCCGCCCGTAACCAGTCTCGCCCTTTCCTCTTTACCGATCTTGATATAACGCTCGACGTTCTCCCGCGCGCCTTGATTGATCAGCGGACCCATCTCGACGCTCTCGTCGAGACCATCGCCGATCTTGATTTTCTCGGCCCGCGCCACCAGCATATCCGTCATCTTCTCTTTAACATCGCAATGGAGAATCAAACGGCTGGTGGCCGTGCACCGCTGGCCGGTGGTACCGAAGGCGCCCCACAGCGCGCCTTCCAACGCGAGATCCAGGTCCGCGTCTTCCATAACGATCTGGGCATTTTTGCCGCCAAGCTCCAGCGATACTCGTTTCAGGCTTTGGCCGCACACCGAGGCGATTTGCCGGCCCACCGCCGCCGAACCTGTGAAGGAGACAAGCTTTACGTCCGGATGGCGGACCAGCGCCGCACCCACCTCTTCGCCGCGGCCATGTATCAGATTGACGACTCCGGCAGGCACTCCGGATTCTTCGAGGATTTCGATAAACTTGACTGCCGTGTGCGGCGTATCTTCGGCGGGTTTTAGGATCACCGTGTTGCCGCAGAGCAGCGCCGGAAACAGTTTCCACGTCGGAATAGCCAGCGGAAAGTTCCACGGCGTGATCAGCGCGCAGACGCCGATGGGCGCGCGCACCGACATGGCGAATTTATCGGGCAGTTCCGACGGCGTGGTCTCGCCAAAGAGGCGCCGTCCTTCACCAGCGTTATAATACGCGCAGTCGATGCCCTCTTGAACGTCACCACGGGTCTCTTTGAGAATTTTGCCCATCTCCCGGGTCTCGACGCGCGCCAATTCTTCCTTGTTTTTTTTCAGCAATTCCCCGGCGCGAAAGAGCATCTCGCCGCGCTTCGGCGCCGGCACGAGGCGCCAACTCGCGAAAGCTTTCTTCGCCGCCGCAACCGCGTCATCCACGTCCACCTGTCCCGACGCGGGAAAGAGTCCAATCAAATCATTGCGGTTGGCGGGATTGTGGTTTTCAAAGGTCTTGCCCGTCTGCGCCGATCGCCATTTACCATCTATGTAATTCTTCAATTGCTCGGCCATAAACCAGCCTCCTCGCAGCAGCTATTCGAATATGGACTCACGCCGGCGGCGCTAATTCACACTGACATTGTAAATGCCGGAGGGCGGGAACACAACGCGATAATCATGCCGGTGGTGGGAGCGTTGCCGGCGCTTCCCGAGCATCCGTTACGTTGATTTTTCCAGATCAATCGTATAGCTTCTGGCAACCTTTAAGCGCCGGGAAGTCAAGCCCCGGCGCGGAAGAAACTCGGCAGACAGGAGGAAATTCATGTCACGACTGTTGGTTCTCGCTTTGGGCCTGGTTCCCTTCCTTGGCGCAAGCGGGTCGGCGGATGATTTTTACAAAGGGAAAACCGTCAGGATCGTCGTCGGCTTTTCCGCCGGCGGCGGGTTCGATACTTATGCTCGCGCCCTCGCGCGCCATATGAGCAAGCATATTCCCGGCCAACCGGCGGTGGTCGTCGAAAACATGACCGGAGCGGGAAGCCTTATTGCCGCCAATCACGTTTATAAAGTTGCCAAGCCGGATGGACTCACCATCGGGCACTTTATCGGCGGCCTGTTTCTCGGCCAGGTGCTGGGACAAAAGGGGATCGAATTCGACGCGCGCAAGTTCGAATTCATCGGCGCCCCAATCACCGATCATGTCGTTTGCGCCCTGACCAAGGCCAGCGGCATCACCACCATCGAGCAATGGATGGCCGCGAAAGCGCCGGTAAAAATGGGCGGCATCGCCCCGGGGACTTCAACGCCCGACAACGCCACGCGGATTTTAAAAACGGCCCTGGGCCTGCCGATTCAGCTCGTCACCGGCTACAAGGGCACTGCCGATGTGAGATTAGCCGCCGAGGGCGGCGAAATCGCCGGCGGCTGTTGGGGCTGGGATTCCGTCAGCGTCACCTGGCGCAAGGCCCTCGAGACTGGCGACGCGAAGGTGGTCTTGCAAGCGAATCGCCGGACCCATCCCGATCTCCCGCAGGTGCCGCAGGCGATCAAATTTGCCAAGACGGAAGATGGGCGCAAAATGATCGAGGTCGGCATCCACGGCGACAGCGACATCGTGCGTACTTATACGTTGCCGCCGGGCACGCCCAAGGACCGGGTAAAATTGTTGCGCGCCGCCTTTGACGCAACGCTCAAAGACTCCGAGTTTTTGGCGGACGCCAAGAAATCTAAATTAAACGTAGACCCGGTGGCGGTGGAAGCAATCGAGAAAGACATCGCCGGCCTGTTTAAGCTCGATCCTGCCTTGCTCAACAAGCTCAAAGAGATTCTTTACAACTAAGTCCGACGCCGGAGCTGCTTCGCTTCCGAGGAGGAGTCAGACAGTCATGTTGGAAATGCTCACCGCCCTCGTGTCAGGCTTGTTTCAAGTCTTCAACTGGTCGACCTTCAGCTTGATGATGATCGGCATCGCGGTCGGCTTCATGGTCGGCATCCTGCCGGGTCTGGGCGGGCCGACGGCCATGGCATTGATGCTGCCGTTTATTTTCAAGATGAACGCCGTCGAAGCGTTCGCGTTTCTCCTCGGCATGACCGCCGTCACCGCCACCACCGGCGATATCACTTCCGTTCTGTTCGGCGTGCCGGGCGAGCCGACGACGGCATCGACGATTGTCGACGGCCACGCCATGGCGCGCAACGGCGAAGCCGGACGGGCGCTGGGCGCGGTATTGATGAGTTCGCTGGTCGGCGCAATCTTCGCCGCCTTCGCCCTTGCCGTCGCCATCCCGGTCATCCGGCCACTGGTGCTCACCTTCGGCTCGCCGGAATTTTTCATGCTCGCGATCCTCGGCATTACCTTCGTCGCTTCCCTGAGCGGCGAAGATCAGCTCAAAGGTATCATTTCCGGTGGCATCGGTTTGATGTTCGCGACCATCGGCCTGGACCCGATCTCAGGCATCCAGCGCTTCACCTTCGGCCAGCTCTTTCTCTGGGACGGCATCGGCCTAGTGCCGATTACCATCGGATTTTATGCGATCCCCGAAACCATCGAGCTTGCCATCCTTGGAACCAGCATCGCCAGGCAAGAAGTCGGCAAGCTGGGCGGTGTTATGGAAGGGGTCAAAGATACCTTTCGCCACTGGTGGTTGGTGATCCGCTGCAGCGCGCTGGGAACTTTTACGGCGATCATCCCCGGCATGGGCGCGGCAACGACGCAGTGGCTTGCCTACGCCCACGCCGTGCAAAGCTCGCCCAATAAAGAGCGTTTCGGCAAGGGCGCTGTGGAGGGCGTGTTAGGTCCCGGAGCGGCCAACAACTCCACCCTCGGCGGCAGCCTGATCACCACCATCGCTTTCGGCGTCCCCGCCAGCGTCGTGATGGCGATCCTGCTCGGCGCGTTTATCATCCAGGGCATCGTACCCGGCCCGGACATGTTGATTCCGCCGCCCAAGGGCAAATTGGATCTAACCTTCTCATTCGTCTGGGTCATTATTCTTTCCAATGCGATCACCGTGGCGGTCTGTTTTCTGTTTCTGAATCCGCTGGCAAAGGTAACCCAGGTGCGCGGCGCAATCATCATTCCACTGATTCTGGTGCTGATCTACCTCGGCGCCTTCGCCGAAAAAAACGCTTTTCAGGATATGCTCGTCGTGCTCTTTTTCGGTGTTCTCGGCTGGATCATGGAGAAGCTCGAATGGCCGCGCCCGCCGGTGCTACTCGGCCTAGTGCTCGGCCCCCTGGCGGAAAACCGTTTGTTTCTATCGAGCGATAACTATGGGCTGGCGTGGACCTCGCGTCCCGGCGTGCTGATCATATTCGCCGTCATTCTGTTCGGCGTCTTCTATCCCGCATGGAAAAGTAGAAGGGAGCGCCTCGCCGCAAACAGTAAATCCAACACGGCGGTTGCATCTGCCCACGGCGGCCTTCAGTTCGGGGCGGCCACGCTTTTTACGGCGGTGGTTATCTTGTTGCTCGCGCTGGCGCTCTGGCAGAGCCGTAACTTCGGTATCCGTGCCGGTCTGTTTCCCTGGGTCATTGGCATACCGACTTTGCTGCTGGCGCTTTGCCAGATTGTAAAGGACATGAAATACCCGAAGAAAGCCCATGATGGTGCGGATGGAGCGGCACGGGTGGCGCCGCAAATCGCTCGCCAGCGCACTTTCGCGATCCTCGGCTGGATCGTCGGTTGCTTCTTGCTGATATGGCTGCTTGGTTTTTCCTGGGCCGTGCCGTTGACGATCTTTCTTTACGTGAAACTCGCGGGGCGCGAGCGCTGGCCGCTGACAATCGTGGTCACGCTTTGCTCATGGCTGTTCTTCTACGCGCTGTTCGAAAGAATGCTAAATGTGCCCTTCCCGCAAGGCTTGTTGTTCGAGATTTTCAGCGCCCCGCCGTGATTGATGGGGTTCAAGGGTCAACGTTCGAAGTTCAAGGTATGGATCTCGGACCTGACATTCCGCATGCGAATCACATTGAACCTTGAACTTTGGACTGAGGCTTTCTCAAGCCGAAGTCTTCGCGTTCAGCGCGCGCCAGACCTTTTCCGGCGTCAGCGGTAAATCGTAAAGCCGCAAGCCGGTGGCTTGGTAAACGGCGTTGCCGATGGCCGGCGCGACGGGGAGTAATCCGCCCTCGCCGGTTCCCTTGGCGCCAAACGGCCCCGGCCCATTGTGACTTTCCACCAAAATGGTTTCAAAATCCTTCGGCAGATCAGTGAACGCCGGGACGCGATAATCTATCAGATTGGGATTGAGAAGCTGCCCGTCTTTGTAAACCATCTCTTCGAGCAAGCTGTGACCGATGGCGTTCATCACGCCGCCTTCGTCTTGCCCTTCACAAAGAACCGGGTGAATCGCTTTGCCCACGTCCGCCAGCGACACATATTTAACGAGCTTGACTGCGCCGCTGTCGGCGTCGACTTCGACCTCCGCCGCGCCCCAGCTGATTTCCCAAAAGGTTGTCGGCGATCCCAGCGCGGCTTGCTTGGTTTTGATGTCCTGGTAGGCGCCGCGCCCGATTAATTCACCGGCATTCGACAAAAAAACTTCATGCATCAGCTCCTTGAACGTTAAACTTCGGCCATGGGGGCCATGAACCTTACCGCCGCTGAGCGTGATTTTTTCCGGCTTCGCCGCCATTAGTTTGCCCGCGTGGCGCAGCACTTGCCGCTTCAAATCCGTCGCGGCGCGCTGGACGGAGAGCCCCATCACGACCATCGAGCTGCTGGCGTTGGTATTCACGTCATAGGGGGTGACGTCGGTGTCGAGCTGCGCCACGGCGACCGATGCAAATGGAACCCCCAAGACCTCGGCGGCAACCTGGCTTAACGCGGTGCGCGCGCCTTGGCCCACTTCTACCGTTCCGGTGAGCAGGACGATGCTGCCATCGGCATTCATCTTCACGGCGGCGGAAGAAACCTTGTAAGTGCCGCCGCCGTCCTTCATGCAGACCGCCAATCCTTTGCCCCGGTTGGGTTTCTTGCTCTTTTCGCCCCAACCGATTTCCTTGGCAGCGCGCATCAGACCGGCCTTGAGGTCGCAGTCTACAGGAGTATCGCCCGGCGTATAAGGCTCGCCTTTTTTCAAAAGATTCTTCAGGCGAAACTCGAGCGGGTCGAGGCCGAGCTTCTCCGCGATGATATCCATTTGCGATTCATAGGCCCAGGTCACCTGAAGCGTGCCAAATCCGCGGTACGCGCCCGCGGGCACGGTGTTGGTGTAGACGGTATAGGCGTCGGTTTTCATGTGCGGCAGACGGTAGGGGCCAAAACAACGATAACCCGCCTTCTGCGTGACGCGGGGGCCGGCGTCGGCATAGGCGCCGGTTTCCATATGTATGACGCACTGGCGCGCCACCAACTTGCCGTCTTTCGTAATGCCGGTCTTAATCCGCACCCGCGCGGGATGGCGCGTTACGGTTCTAAAGCTTTCTTCGATGCTGTGCGCCAACCTAACGGGGCGCTTGGCCTTCCACGACAACGCCGCGGCCAGCGGCTCGGTTTTCACCGCCAGCTTGCCGCCGTAGCCGCCGCCCAAGTAAGGCACAATGACGCGAATCTTGTTGAGCGGCAGGTGAAAAATATCGGCGAGGTGCTCGCGTAACGTGAAGGGTTCCTGAGTGCCGGCCCAGAGCGTAATGTGCTCTCCATCGACATGGGCGACGGTGGCATGAGGCTCCATGGAAAAATGCTGCACCCGCGGAAATGTGAAAACATCTTCAAAAACGTGGTCCGCTTTTTTGAACCCCGCCTCGACTTCGCCCTTGGCGTAACTGAACCGGTAACAGAGATTGGTTCCAGCGAATTCTTTTGGCGCTTCGTAGCGCTGCCCCATGAGTTCCCCGCCGCCGGCGGACGACTCATGAACCAGAGGCGCGCCTTCGGAAAGGGCTTCTTCGATACTTGTGACTGCTGGCAACTCTTCGTAGTCGACTTCAATCAACCCCAGCGCTTCCTCCGCCGTGGCTTCATCCACTGCCGCCACCGCCGCCACCGGATCGCCGGCGTAGCGCACCTTGTCGACGGCAACGATGGTCTGGTCTTTGTACGCGGCGCCAAACATGCCGAGCCGGCGCTGATCCTCGCGTGTGATCACCGCAAACACGCCTGGTAGATTTTCGGCCTTGCCGGCATCGACCCGGCCGACGCGCGCGTGCGGATATGGGCTGCGCAAAATTTTACCATGGACCATGCCGGGCAATTTGACATCGACCGTGTAAATCGCCTTGCCGGTCACTTTTTCCACGCCGTCCGAGCGCGGCTCCGCATGGCCGACGACGTTATACCGTTGTGCTCTTTTCATTCCTCAACCTCGGTTGTGTAATTCTTTTTGATCCATTCGATCGCCTCCTGGCGGCCATGCAGCTCGCCGCCGAGCTGCGCTTCTTCCACTCGGGCAAGAATCTGGCCAAAGACCGGTCCGGGCCTGAATCCAAGGCCGATCAAATCCCGGCCGCGAACGAGCGGCTCGGGGTGGATTTCTTCCTCTTTTAGCTCCGCGAGCTTTGCTTTGCAAAAATTATAGTGCGTCAAGTCGCCGTTGGCGGCCAGCGCGTCAATGCGCGTGAGTTCCAACAATTCGCCGATGGCGTCCTCGCCGAGAAACCGTTTGAGCGTGCTGAGACGCATGTTGGGCGCCTGGGTGTGGCGCAGGTGGCTGCGCACGAGATAGGAAACTCGTTCCCAGGTATCCCGGCTGCGTTTGAGGCGCTGCAAGATCGCTTCGGCCATTTCCGCCCCCCGTTCCATGTGACCGTAGAACGTGATGCGTTCGCCCTCTTTGCGCATGCATTCCGGCTTGGCAACATCGTGCAGCAGGCAGCCGTAGGCCAGGGTCTCCGTGGGCGCCTTGAGTTGCCCGAGCAAAAGCAGCGTGTGCGCGAAAACATCGCCCTCAGGATGATAATCGGGACTCTGCTCCACGCCCTTCATCGCGGCGATTTCCGGCAGCACCGCTTCGAGCAACCCGGTTTCGTCCAGAAGCTCGAATCCTCGGCGCGCTCCTCCCTCGGTTAAAATGCGCGTAATCTCGTCGCCGATCCGTTCCCAGGAAACCACCGTGACCGTCGCGGCCAACTCGCGGATGGCCGCCAGGGTTTTTCCGTCAACGTTGAAATCCAGACTCGCGGCGAAGCGCACGGCGCGGATCATGCGCAGGCGATCTTCTTCAAAGCGCGCGCGCGGCTCGCCAATGGCGCGAATGATGCGCCCCTCGAGGTCTTGCCGGCCGTTCACCAGATCGATGACCGTGCCGTCCACAGGATCATAGACCATCCCATTGATAGTAAAGTCGCGGCGCAGCACGTCTTCGCGCAAACTGCCGTAACGCACATGGCTAGGGTGGCGACCGTCCAGGTACGGCCCGTCGTGGCGAAAGCTTGCGACTTCGAATGGCACGCCGTCGATCATGACGAGGATAACCCCGAACTTCGCCCCGACGGGGATCGTGTCGGGAAAAATCTTGGCGATCTCCGCGGGCTTTGCGCCGGTCGTAATGTCGTAATCCTGCGGCTCTTTGTTCAAGAGCATATCGCGCACGCAGCCGCCCGCGAAATAGCTCTCGTATCCAGCCGCGCGCAAACGGCGCACGATCGAAAGCGCGCTTTCCTTTGCCGACATGGTTCGGTTCGATGTTCAAGAATAGGAATAGCAGCCATGCGGTTCAATTAGGGATCGGCATACGTTGAACCTTGAACCGCCGCGCAGTTCATTCCCCCAGGCTCACCCCTCGATTAATACGGTGTCGTGATTTATTCTCCGACCATGAAACATGTGGGCTAGCGGGTATTTTCAGCGAGCAGCTCACGCAATTTACTTTGCAGCTCCTGAAAGGTAAAAGGCTTGACAAGGTAGCCGGCGCAACCCGCTTCCAAGCAGCTTTGCAAGTCGGCTTCGCGGAACAGCGCGGTGGTTGCGAGAATCGGAATGTCTTTGGTTTGCAGGTTGTCCTTGAGGGCCCGCGCCGCCTCCCGCCCATCCATTGACGGCATCATGATGTCCAGAAGAATGAGCGCCGGTTTTTCAGTCACGGCTTTCTCCAGTCCCTCTTTGGCATGACTCGCCTCCACCGGCGTATAGCCCATCAGTTGAATCTGCCAGACCAGCAGTTCCCGCATATCGGGATGGTCTTCAACGATGAGAACCCGTTTGTTTGAATCATCCTTGCTCATGTTGGCGTTCATTTTAAACGAAAAAGCCGCCGCTAGGAAGGCGCAAAGGAAATATTATGCGATGTCTTCCGCCCCGGTCGGATTATCCGGCCCATGGCTCTTGCTGGGTCACGCAATGAATGGCTCCCAGACCCGCCACAATGTCGGTGCACTGCAGGCCGATAACCTTGCGGCCTGGAAAAAGCTCCTGCAGAAGACCAAGAGCGCCCGCGTCGGCAGGATCGCCGAAAACCGGCGCTAGAACCGTCTCGTTGGCGATATAAAAATTGGCGTAGCTTGCCGGCAGGCGCGTCCCGTTACAGCATAGCGGGGCGGGACAAGGGAGCGAGACGACTTCAAGTTTTCCGCCGTTCTCGCCACGCGCCGCCATAAGCTGCTCGAAGTTCTCCTCCAACGGCGCGTAGTTTTCATCCCGCGCATTCGCTTCCCGCACGCACGCCACCGTATTGGGGCTCACGAAGCGGGCGATGTCATCGATGTGGCCATCGGTGTCGTCGCCGGCGATACCGTCGCCGAGCCAGATGACCTGGTTCACGCCAAGAGCGTCCTTGAGAAACTGCTCGATCTCGCCCTGGCTCATGCCCGGATTACGGTTCTTATTCAAAAGGCATTGAGAGGTAGTCAGGCATATTCCGGCCCCGTTGACCTCGATGGAACCGCCCTCGAGAATCACCGGATGAGCGAAACTTGGAACGTCGAGCTGTGCGGCGATCTGCTTGGCGACTCGATCATCTTGCTCATAGCCTTCGTACTTGCCGCCCCAACCGTTGAAAACCCAATCATTTAATGCGATCGGTTTCTCTTTTACATTCCTTGTAACGAAAGTCGGGCCATAATCACGCATCCAGACGTCCACGGTAGCAATGCGTAGGAATGAGATGTTTCTCATGACCGCATCCGTAGCCCTGAGCCGCGCCGCCACTGCGCTTTCGGTTTGGGAATCGTTCACCAGCAGGCAGACCCGCTCGTGTGGCGCCAGCGCGACAATCATCTGCAGCCAGATTTCTTGCACGCGTCCTAGTTGACTCGGCCAGGTCTCGCGGTTATGCGGCCAGGCAAGCCAGGTGGCGCGGTGCGGCGCCCACTCGGCCGGCATCGCATAACCGAGCGAGCGCGGCGTCGGGCTATTTTCTAGTGCGGAATTCATCAGATGAGCGTCAACGAATACAGCATCACGTCGCCTTGTGCTTTAGTCCGAGCGTCAAACAGTTTCGTCTATTCACCTCCAAGATCCCAGCGCGGCAAAATGCGACCAAAAGAATCAAAATAGCTCCCGCAAAGCATGTCCTGAGCGGAGCTGAAGGGACGCAAAGGCACGAAGGAAAAACATTGTCATTTCGAACGAAGAGAGAAATCTTCTTAGATCCCTCGCATTCGCTCGGGATGACAGACCTCTGGCCTGTGACTTGGTATCTGGGCGACTTGGCGCGAGCAAATCTCCCTTCATGAAAGGCGGCGGGCGGATGGCTTCGTGTCCTTCGTGATGAGTCCTCTCCTCTGCGTGCTCTT
>DATBLC010000198.1:0-5623 GCA_036555515.1 Binatia bacterium | reverse complement strand
CAGACCGTTTCGAAGGCGAAGAGCCGGTCCGTATCCTTGCCGAATATCCAACGCTCTACCTCCTTGAAGCGCGCACCGCCAACACTGAGGCGGTTTTTATAGATCAGTAGCGCGTCTTTCAAGACGGCAGCAAGCAGTTTCCTTTCAGCCTCGCATTGGCTTCCTAGCGCTGCGACATAGCTGACGTGGGCGACGATTTTTTCATCCGCAGAGAGCGGGTCTAGCGCATTAGGCTCCATGGCGTCTGGCCTTTCCTAGGATCTCTTTTGGCACGTCTGTCCCGGCGGGACAAAATGGCGCTGCAGTGTAAAAGACCTATTTCCTGAATGTAAAACGAATGTGAAGAAATGCAGTTCCGGCCCCAAAGACTTGCAACGAAGATTCGGATCGAGTCGGCATCTATCCCGAAGGGCCTTGCATTTGTTGGCAGGAAGTCGACACCCCGCTTGCGTCCATTAGCGCATGTTTTTAGCCGAAATCAGCCGGTTAGAATCGAAACTCACCTCTTCCGCGAGAATTTCACTCATCACGGTATAAATTCACGCGCTAAATGCGGTCATGATGCAGGTGAAAAGAAATCTCCGCTCCGGTAACCATGCTTTTCCCAAACTGGATGAAGACCACGACCCAGAGGGTCTGAAGAGCGAGCAGTACGAGCGGTTGCCATACCGTCTCTATGCCCGCTGATAGTTCAGCGGCTAGGAGCTGATCGGTTGGTAAGAGATAGCTCAGCACCAGCGCAAACAAGATCGCGAGCATTCCCATCACTTGGTATGCGGAAATTTTCCCCTCGCCGCGATAATCGGCGCGCAAAGTTTCGGAATAGACGCGCCAGCCCTGCGTGACTATCATCGTGATCAGGAACGAGGTCGCGAAAAAACTGTTGAGAAAAAGCCACGTCGCAATCAGCCCGACGAGGATGTAAAGCAGAGCGGTCAGCGCTTGAATGGGGAGAACTTGTTTCCCTTCCAGAGCACCGTCGTAGGCGATTTTTTTCAAATTACCGGAAAAAACAAAATGCCAGCGGTCAAAAATACGCCGCAGCATCGGCGGGGCCTGATCCAGCGCAACGCCGTAACAGCAGCCGAAGCTGATGCATGCCAGGCGACCCAAGCCTTCGCCGAACGCATAGGCGATCATCATCGCCGCAAGGGACGGGATCATCGGCAAAGGCCTCACGCCGGAGCCCGCTATTTGTGAGTTGAACACGGCGATCACGACCGGCGCGATGAAGACTCCGACGAAAAAGGCGCCGGCGACCGTGAACGTGCATTGTTTGCCCTCGACTAACCGGGCGACCCAACGCGCAGCGGGCAGACATGGGACCAGAACCGCAAAGGTTAATGAGATCGTCACGACCGAAGGGATGCGCAACGAACCCATCAGGATGACCAGCAAAGCAACGCCGAAAACAAGAGCATTCGCAGTCAACAGGCCGTAGTATGTAAAATTCAGCCCAAGCCATCTGCCGTTCGAATCCTTCATAATCGGCACGGACGCGAGAAATTGCCAACGCTCTTCAGGCAGCCGTTTGCAGGCCCAGCACACCACGATCGACAAAACCACTCCTAGCAAGAGCACGAACGACTCGTTAGAGAGCATGGCTTTCCTCCTTTCTATAACCGATCGTTGAGCGTACCTTGATATCGGTCTCAACCAGCGGCCGGCCAAGGCCAGCGGAATAGCGACTCACAACGTCTTTGCGGTTAAGGTTTTCGACGAGATCGTTACTGAACTGGATTTGGTCTTTTTGAAAGAAGACCACGGTCGTGCTGCTGCCCGGGCGAAAGAGGCTCTTGGGCTTGCCTTTCTCGATGCGCATGCCGGCTTGCACCGGAACCGGACGGTCATAGGCGTCCGTGCTATAGCATTGCACTACGTCGCCGATCATCAGCGCGACGACTTCAAACATCGCCACCAAGCCCACACCCGTGCCCCCGCGTACATTTGTGTTAATCAACGTCACGGCCCGTCTGTTTTTAGAATAGGGAGTGGCAAGAGAAATAACCGCGCTGGGATTGCACGAGTGGTACTGTCCGTCGGTCTCGTAGAAGTCGCAGACAATTCCGGACACCGGAGCGTGATTGTAGTGATATTTTTCCGGCGTCAACCGGCAGATGACGAAATCGCCGTCAACGAAAGCCCGCGACCATTGCTCCCGCCCTGGTCCGAAAAGCTCCGCCGGTTCGAAAAACTTGCCCTTGACGAAAATTGACGATTGCTCTTTCAGTGAACCAATCAGCACTCGCGCATCGGCAGGTGAAACAATGGCAGCCGCATTGGCTTCCAGCGGACGGCACTCCCAGTAGCGGATCTGCCGTTCAAAGATGTCCCGCGGCGCGACGCAAGGCTGGGTTGCCTTAATGCATTCGCCTAGGTCGATGTTGCATGCATCGACAAAGCGGCGCATGCCAGCAATGTTTCGCCCCAGACCCAAATCATAGGTCGTCCATGCGAGCACGCTCGATAGCCAAGGACTTGCGAGCAACCGGTAAACCAATCCAGTCTCCTCGCGTTGCCCGTTGTAGAAAACATTCAAAATGCCGTCACCGAAGAATCGCTCGGTATGGATTCGTCCGGTTTCTCGTTCAATGTACTGGTGCCGACCTGGCGACATATCTGACTGTTGGCAACCTCCGACGTGCTAGATGGTTAAACGACGTTTCGTACGCATATTGCTCCCGATTTGGTAACACCAAGTAACCGACGGGTTAACTTTGGGTAAAGTCGCACGCGGTCTAGAGGCACAACGGACCAGCTGTGCAATACATACGGCAGTGCGGCGGCGTAACCTACGGAAGGAGAATAAGGTCGTCGTAATCGGCGATAACCAATGATTTTGTCGAATCCGAGCTCGTCAAGATCCCTATGCCTTGGACCCGACCCGGTTCATTGCCAAAGAACTTTTTATACTCGGCGTAGAAGTTGACTTTCTCTTTGAGCCAGGTCGCTCCATTCGCAGGCCCGCTCCGTAACACCACGGTGCGGCCGCGGTCGTAGAGGGGGTTCGTGAAACGAGTACCGTGGGGTAGCGAAGCACTCCAGATAAAGTGGATAACCCGCGGCCAGTATCCATGATCAAAAATAACGTACACCTGAGCGGCGCCATGGTATGGCTCGTCAATTTTTTCTTTGCCGGCTACCGGTAAACCCCGAACGTGCCACCGCCATTGCAAGTTCTGAAATTTCTTGGGATTAAATCTGTGCTCTAAATTGATTTGCGCCGCGGTGTTATCGGCGCGCGCGCGTAAGAAGTGGTTGCCGGGTTCCGTTTCTATGCGATAGACCTTCTGCGCGTCGCTGCTGGCGCCGGCCCATTTCAGCGGAAATCTTGAGTTGCCGTAGAGCTCGAAGTCATCGAGAACAACAATCTCCCCTACCTGCGGCGCCCGCGCCACCGACCACTCATTCGGGCCCCCTACGATGATGATCACGCCGCAAGTTATTCCGACAATCGCTGGAACCCAATCCCTCAGCGATCCTATGATGCTCTGCATATCATTCTCAAAAACAGCAATGATACCGCGAAGCAGCTAGTCGAGAATGACGTCAGTATTATAAATTGGTTACGCCGCGGCCCTAATTGTTAATCAAAACGTCATATTTTCTTAACAATCTGTTTTGCTATTTGCGCTAGCGATATCCCGAGAAACGGGGAAAGCGCGTTTTCTGCGAACACTCGAAGAGTCACAAATGGATGAGACCAGCTACATCAACCGTGAGATCTCATGGCTGGAGTTCAATCGGCGCGTGCTTGAAGAAGCCAAAGATGAAAGCGTTCCCTTGCTCGAACGGGTGAAGTTCCTCTCGATCTTCAGCTCGAATCTGGACGAATTTTTCATGGTGCGCGTGGCGCGGCTTAAGCGATTGGTGCGCGAAAACGACTTGAGCCCGGCGCCCGACGGACTCACACCGGCCGAATCATTGTCGGCCATATCGAAACGGGCTCACCAGTTGGCTGAAGAACAGCATCTGTGCTTTCTCAACACGATCCTGCCTAAGCTTACCGCGGAAGGCATTCATCTTATTCATCCTGAAGAAATGAACGGAGAGCAGGAACGTTTTCTTGAAGACTATTTTCATCGCACCCTTTATCCGATCGTGACGCCACTCGCCATCGATCCGGGCCACCCGTTTCCGTACCTGGCGAACCGCTCTTTGTGTTTGATATTTTCTCTCCGTCCAACGATGGCATCGCGTTTGCCGCATACGGATCTTTCTGTGGTGCATATTCCGTCCCATGTCGTGCCTCGTTTTATCACGCTCCCGGCTCGGGAAAGCCAGCACGCGTTTATGCTACTGGAAGATGTTCTGCGTCATTATCTACCGCGGCTTTACCACGGCTTCGAAATTCTTTCATGCCACGCCATTCGCGTTACTCGTGATGCAGATTTTTTGATCCCGCGGCGGCGCGACGAAGATCTTCTCGGCGCCATCGAGCAAGGCGTTCGCGAGAGACGGATGGGGGATGCGGTACGGCTGCAATATGACACCGATCTGCCAATGCCAATCGTCGGCAAGCTAGTGGAAGAACTGGAGCTTGGGCTTGAGGATCTCTATCCCGGCACAGGGTTCACTGCGTTTACCGACTTGATTCAGCTCTACACATCGGTCAATGCCGGAGGATTGAAGGATCGCCCACAACCTCCGATCTCGGTCGCTGCCTTCGATCGAGCGCCGGATATTTGGAGTGCCATCCGCGGCGGCGATGTGTTGGCTTTTCACCCCTATCATTCGTTCGATGCGGTGACCCACTTTGTTGAAGAAGCGGCAAAGGATCCCAAGGTGCTAGCGATCAAGATGACCCTGTATCGCGTCAGTCCGGCGTCGCCCATTGCGCAAGCGCTCACCAAGGCCGCCGAGGCCGGTAAAGAAGTTTCGGTTTTGGTGGAGCTCCAAGCGCGGTTCGATGAAGAGGCGAATATCACTTGGGCGCGCGCGTTGGAAGAAGTGGGTGCCCACGTGGTCTATGGCCTCGTCGGCTACAAGACGCACTGCAAGGCCTGCCTGGTCGTGCGCCAAGAAGCCGACGGCATCCGCCGTTACTGTCATTTGGCCACCGGCAATTACAACGTGCGCACGTCCGGGGTTTATAGCGACCTCGGTCTGTTCACCTGTAAGGAATCGTTCGGCCAAGATCTCACCGAGCTATTTAATCTGTTAACCGGCTACACGCGGCCGCAGAAGTTCAATCACCTGCACCTGGCGCCGTTGGGCTTGCGGGATTACTTCGTCATGCACATCCGAAAGGAAGCGGAGCATGCACGATCCGGCAGACCGGCGCGCATCATCGCCAAAGTCAACAGTTTGATCGACCCCGTCATCATCGAAGAACTCTACCTCGCCAGCCAAGCCGGCGTGCAGATCGATCTCCTTGTTCGGGGTATGTGCAGCCTGAGGCCTGGCGTCCCGGGAGTCTCGGAGCGCATACGCGTTCTCTCCGTTGTCGATCGCTATCTCGAGCACGCGCGCATCTTTTACTTTCAGAACCACAGCGAACCGTTGTACCTTCTAGCATCCGCCGATTGGATGCAGAGAAACTTTGACCGGCGCGTCGAAATCGCTTTTCCAATTCTTGACGGGGTTCTGCAAGAGCGAATCAAGGAAATCTTCGACATTCAGC
>DATBLC010000197.1:0-16549 GCA_036555515.1 Binatia bacterium | reverse complement strand
CAGACTCCGCCGCCTTTTCCATCGCTTGACCCGCTTCCTTGGCGGCTTTATCGATTTCCTTACCCGCTTTCTCTGCGGGACCTTCTTCCTTTTGACAGGCAGAAAGAAAAACAACGAGACACACCGCGCTTACCAGATATCCCATTTTTCTCACGGTGAAATACCTCCTAGGTTTTTTATTTTTAAAACTTGGAGATGTGCGTAAAGCAAATTTATGTCAATTTAATCGTTTGCAATGGCGGCGGTCGGTAAGCCGTCAGGTAAAAAAAGCCATCGCGCGCACCTCAATGCTCTGTCGCGGGGGCGCGCCTGGTGGCGACGTTGGATCATCGAATGACGTATGCGGCGTGAATCTAGCCCGGCCGTCTTTTTCTGAATCGTAAACTTTGAACACCAGGGCTTCGTCACGGCGCATTTCGGGAAAGTAATACCAACGATGATTGGGGCTGTATCTCAATCGATAGGTTTGCCCGACCCTGTGCGGGTAGCGGCGTTCGGCGACCATAAAGTCTTCCATTGCGATACTCTTTGCGTCGGCGACGGCCAGAGGATTTTTCTGGATCGGCTGATTGATTGCGCGCCACACCTGAATGATTGCGAAGCGGCCCGCGAGCAGCTTGTCAGCTTCCTCGGGGAGAAACTCGCGCAGCCTGTTTGGCCCGGACCATTCAGTATAGTCGTTGTGCGCCGAAAGCACCGGTTCGCGGATGAACTTGGCCTCCCGCTCCGTCTCGTCGCCGGAGCGCAGCGTATGATCAAAGATCGCGACGCGAGAAGCGCCGGAAGTACTCTTGATCAGTTGCTCGACCTCCGGATAATAGAGTGATTTTAATTGTTCTGGGTCGAAGAAGTCCGCGACCTTGGTTTTGTGCTCGACGAGCACAAAACCCTCGCGCTCCAGAGAAAGCCGATCAGTCAGCAGGCGGCCGTTGCGAACTTCCATCCTCATCAGCTCATGGGTTCCCGTCCTGCGCCGGCGAATATTGTTCGGGCCAAAGGTCTCGTTCACGAGTTTTTCCCCGGTGTCGGTGGTGTACGGAATACCAGCAGTCACGGCTTGATTCATGGCGGAAATTCCTCCTTGCCAGGTTTTGATGCGCTCCCCTTGAGGCGAGTTCGCTCCTAATCGATCTGCGCAAACAACTCTTCCGGAGCCAGCTGCCTGCGGGTGAGGCCCTGCTCATAGCTATATTGCGCGAAGTGCTGAATATTCTTTAGATTCGCCGCGAGCCCGTTGCGCCACGGATCCAATTTGCAGAGATGGTTCTGCCGTTCCAGCTCGCGCCGTGCCCACATGACCATCGACCAGTTGGGATCGATCCACCGCTGCATCGCCCGTTGGCGCGCCTGCTCGAAAATACCGTAGAGCGCCAACGGCAATTTCGGATGCTTTTTGGCGAGATCCTTCTTGTAGGCCAACACATGCATGATGGGAAAGTAGCCTACCTCGCAGAGATAGCGCTCCTCTTCCGACTGCGGATCGGCGAATAGCCTGGCCACATTTGGATTGTCTTCGCGAAATGGCTTGGGCAGCCGCGACACGAACATTGCCTGGACTTTACCCGCGACAAATTCCCGTTCGATCTCGGCCATGCTGTCGCGAGTTTCGATCTTGACATCAGACGGCAGCTTGACATCGACGACTTCTTTACCCGGGGTCACCCAAGTAACCGTACTCCTCGGCACGCCGTAGAAATGCGTCAAGTCCCCCTTCGCTCGCACGCCTAAAGTATTTTGGTAGCCGCTCAACCCGATTCTCTTGCCAACCAGATCCATTGGGCCTTCGATGCCGCAATGGACGTTCTTGTACATTTGCGATTGGCTGAACAGGCGCCGAGGAAAGACCGGCACCGCGTGTACCGGCAGGCCTTGGTCAATTGCGATCAAATAAGAGGAAAGCGATAACTCGGCGGCGTCGAACTCGAAGCGCTGAAGAAAACGCTCATGGCGCCCTTGCTGCGGGTCCAGCTCGATGTACTCGACGTCGAAGTCGGGATGCTTGATACGTCCTTCAAGCAGCGGCGCGTGACGATCATAGGAGCCAAGGGCCAACGTAATTTTTGCTTCAGCCACGAGCAAAACTTACACGAACAGTGCTGCTATCGTCAATCGAAACCCATATCAACGCAGGCAGTTCAAAGTGGTTCAGCATTAAGATAAAAATTTTTGGCACCTGTGCGGCGCGGGCTGCCGGCTCAAGCAAAGCTCCTTGAGAAAAGAATTTGCACAAATCTCAGCGCGGCATTTCGATCGGCGCTCGCGTCGACTGTGGAGGATGGACTACGAATCGGTTTGCTTGATCCTTTGCAGTAGCTCTTTAAGCGAGGTTTTGGTGATAACGCGCTCGAATTGAGCCTGGAAATTTTTGACAATGCTGACGTTGCCGATGACCACGTCATACACTTTCCACTGGCCCTCGATATCGTGCAATCGATAATCGATAGGTATCGGCTGGCCGCCATCAACGACTTCGGTTTCGACTCTTACCTGTAGACCGTCCGGGACCTCTCCTTTAAACTGGATCTTCTCGCCTCCGGAACGAACGGTGCGGCCGTAGGTAACCAACAGGCGATGAGCCAAAGCGTCCACGAATTCCGCTTGCTCATAAACCTCAAGCGATTTCCAATGCTGTCCAAGTGAAAGCCTCGTCATTTCACGAAAATCAAAACGAGCAAATACCAAGCGGCGGGCGGCCTCGGGTAAACCGGCGGCTTGCAGTTCGGAGACCGGAGTATTGGTTAGAATGTTCACAAATTCACTGATTGTTGCCCGCAATTGTTCCGTTGCCTGGCCGCCAAAAGACGGACGCGGCAAGAGTAACAAACCCAGCGCCAAGCTCCGAAGAGCCATTTTGCCCGAGACCAAAGTTAATTTCCCTCCCAATTCGTTAATGGGTCAAATATATATACCTAAATGCTCGGGACTGCAAAGCGCTGCAAGAAACCGGTCCGGTCATTATGGTTATTGATTTTATCCAAAGTTCTCTAATATATTCAAATAATTAGGAGGCAGTATCTAAATGTATTATTTCGCCTATGGCTCGAACATGAACTGGGCCCAGATGCAGCGCCGTTGTCCCTCTTCGCGCTTCGCCTGCACCGCCCGCCTGCCCGATTATAGTCTTGCCATTGCGCGCCACTCGCGGCTGCGCGATTGCGGCACGGCTAATATATATAAAGAGAAAGGCGGTGAAGTATGGGGCGTTGTCTACAAGGTTAGTGACGTTGATATGCAAACCATGGACGACTTCGAAGACGGTTATAGTCGCCAAACGCTCTGGGTCCAGAGCCAGGACGATCATCGGCCTTCTTTGGAAGTAATAACCTATATCGCACCTAGAGAGTCAGGAGTTCCTCTGCCCAACGCCGAGTACAAGCGGCTGGTGCTCGAAGGGGCGCGCTACTGGAAGTTACCCCGCGCATACTGTCACATGTTGGAACAGATCACGGCCGCGGTCTCCTGATCAGATCGATTCCAGGCGCAATTCGTTGTCCGCTAGACGTACGCCAAGCCGCAAGATAAGATCAAAACTAACGCACACTTGGTGGGAGACGATCATGGCTGACTTGACGAAAACTATCAGCGAGCGCACCGCCCTGATTGTGCGCGCGCCGCGCACCCGCAAGCTCGCAATTTGGTCCGTTTCCGTCATAGTGGCCATCGGCATCTTGGGAGCATTGGTAGCTCCCTATATCTTGCGCCGGGTCCTTTCGGACCAACTGACTGCGAAGCTTCACCGCCAAGTAACCATCGAGCAGATCCGCATCAACCCCTTCGCCATGACCATTGCCGTGCGCGGGTTTTTGATGAAGGAGCGCGCCAGCAGCGCCAGGGCTGTTTCATTCGATGAACTGCATTTGAATGTTCAGCTTCTTTCTCTTTTTCGGTGGAGCTTGGTCGTGAAGGAGCTGCGCCTGATCAAACCCTATATCAACCTGGTGAGGCAACAGGATTTCAAATACAACTATCAAGACATCATCGACGAGTTCACGTCGGGACCGGCCGGGCCAACGCCGCGCTTTGCGCTGAACAATATTCAAATCGTCGACGGCAAGATCGATTTTGACGACCGGCCCGAGCAGACCAAACACAGCATCACCGATATCCGCATAGGCGTGCCATTTATTTCCAGCCTGCCGAGCGATACCGATATTTTTGTAAAGCCGGCATTCGCGGCGGTGATCAATGGCACGCCGTTGGATGTCAAAGGCGAAACCAAACCGTTCAAAGATTCGCTGGAAAGCATCGTCCATATCAATGTCGACGATCTTCAGATACCCAAGTATCTTGAATACTCGCCTGTGAAGTTTAATTTCACGGTCCCCACCGGGCGAATCGATGGCAAGCTTACGGCGTCATTCAAGAGTTTAAAGGGCCAAGATCCCGTTCTCGCGATTTCGGGCGCCCTGGCACTACGCGATCTGGTCATGAAGGAAAAAGGCGATGCGCCTTTGTTGAATCTGCCTTCTCTCGATATCACCATTGATGCCCTGAACGTGTTCGCGAGAACAGCCGCCATAAAGAGTGTGAAGGTCCAGGGGCTGGAGATTAGTGTGCACCGGCAGCCAGATGGCGGTTTCAACGTTGCCAACTTAATCGAGGCACCGGCCCAACCGGCTGCATCCAGTCCTAAACCGAAGCCTGAAGCGAAAAAAGACGCTACGCCTTTCAACTATCAAGTAGACGAACTGCTGCTGGAGACCGGCACGCTCGATTTTGCTGATAGGAGCACACCAAAGCCTTACCAGACTCAGCTCGAAAACATCCGCATCCATGTCAAGAAATTAAATAACAAGCCTGGTGAAAAATCCTTCATCGATGTCTCCTTCGATTCGAAAGCAAAAGAGCATGTCGATTACAGCGCGAGCTTTCAGCTCGCGCCCTCGTTGATGATTGACGGCAAATTCGACATCAAAGATTTTCGACTCGGTTCTCTTTTTCCTTATTACGATGAAGTTTTGAACCTGGAGATTCGCCAGGGGCTCTTGGATCTGACCGGAAGCCATATCGTGGAGGAAGGCGAAAAGGAATCGAAGATAACCGTCTCCGAACTTAACGCCGCGTTCCGGTCGTTGCAGCTTCATCTTCCCGGCAAAGCGGAACCTTTGTGGCGCGTACCGGCGCTGGTGATCAAGGACGCCAACATTGACCTCAACAAGCGCGCGATCACGATCGCCGGCTTCACCAGCCAAGGCGCCATGGGCGCGGTGGAGCGCGAAGCGGACGGCGCCATCAATTATGCGCGATTGTTCAAACGCGCCGGCCAAGCGGCACCCTCGAAACCATCCGAAACCCAGACACCCTGGCAAGTTACCGCCCGGAACATCGCGCTCAATCGGTTTCGAATGGTTTTCGATGACAAGTCATTGCCGACCCCGGCGAAAATCGTAATTAGTGATTTATCTTTGCGCCAGGAGAATTTTTCGACCGCCAGAAATTCTCGCTCTAAGTTGGCGCTTCAAGCCAAGATCAACAACGGCCAAGTGCGCCTGACTGGCACCGCTAGCGCGGATCCGGTTATGGTCCAGGTGCAGCTCGATGGCCGCGACATCGATCTGGCACCCCTTCAACCCTACCTGGAAAATCAAGTCAATTTTATTCTTACCGGTGGCCGGCTCGGCACTAAAGGCAATTTTGTTTTTGACGCCAGTGCCCAGGCGCCAGCGAAGGTCACCTACGGTGGGGAATTGGCGGTCAGCGATTTTGCCATTGTCGAGAATACTGCATCACAAGACCTGCTCAAATGGAAATTGCTGACACTGGGCGGGGTGCAGCTAGCGTTGAATCCGCTGCAGTTGCGCATCGACGAGATCGATCTGGCCGAATTTTATTCGCGCCTGGTCCTTGGTGCCGACGGCAAGCTCAATCTGCAAAATCTGGCAATCGAAAAAGCGGAAACGAGCGACACGCAGCCCGTACAGAGGACGGCCAAGGAAACGGAAGCGTCCACGTCACCGCCAGCCGCCGCCACCAGCGGAGAGCGAGTCAGCATCGGCAAGATTAGCCTGCGGGACGGAAACATTAACTTCAGTGATTTCTTCGTCAAGCCCAACTACTCGGCCAATCTCACTGGTGTTCAGGGAACCATCTCGGAACTCAAGCCCGAAGCGCCCGGGGACCTGGCGCTCGAGGCGAAGCTCGACGGCTACGCTCCGGTGGACATTCGCGGCAAGATCAACCCCGTAGCCGAGGACCTGTTCATGGACATCAAGGCCAAAGCGAGCGAAATCGAATTGAGCCGTTTTACGCCTTACTCGGCGAAATACGTCGGCTACGGCATCGAAAAGGGCCAGCTTACCTTCGATGTCGCTTACAAACTGGAAAAGCGAAAGCTCGACGCGCAGACGCAGTTTATTCTAAATCAGCTGACTTTTGGCGAGAAGATTCCCAGTCCGACGGCGACGACCTTACCGGTGACCCTCGCCGTGGCCCTGCTCAAGGACCGAAACGGCGTGATTGATGTCGGCCTTCCCATCAGCGGGTCCCTCGACGACCCACAGTTCAGCATCGGCGGCATCGTCTGGCGCATCATCGTCAACATCATCACCAAAGCAGTGACCGCACCCTTCGCGCTTCTGGGAGCGGCCTTCGGCGGCGGTGGAGCCGAGCTTAGCTACATTGAGTTCGAGTATGGACGAGCTTCCTTGTCGCAGACAGCCGAAGCTAAGATAAAAACACTGGCAACTGCCATGACTAACCGCCCCGCACTCAAGCTCGAAATCACTGGGCGAGCCGAGCCCGCGGCTGATCTGGAAGGACTCAAGCGAGTGAGCATCGAAAACAAGGTCAGAGCACAGAAGTTCAAGGAACTGGCGCGCCAGGGCGCTGCGCCGCAATCCGTCGAGGAAGTTCAAGTAACGAAAGATGAATACGAACGTTTTCTGCGCGCGGCCTACGATGCGGAAAGTTTTCCCAAACCGCGCAATATCGTCGGCCTGGCCAAAACGCTGCCGGTGCCGGAAATGGAAAACTTGATGCTCAAGCACGCCAGTGTCAGTGATGATGACGTGCTCGCTCTGGCTAATCGACGCGCTCAGACCGTGCGCGACCGGCTACTCGGCGCAAAAATTTCGGCCGACCGGCTGTTCATCGTCGCGGCTAAACCGCTGACCAGCGAAGAACAAGAGAAAGTCAAAGCCCGACCCAGCCGGGTCGATTTTTCGCTCCGCTAGCTGTGTTTGCAGCAATATTGTGGTAACCGCCGTTCTGTTATAGAGTTTTACCCAGGCAGGAGGCAGGCTGATGACCCAGGCACGAAAATCTCCCAACCCAAAAGTTACCATCATCGCCAACAAAGGCGCGCACCAGACGATCAACTATTTGCTGGAAGACCGCGACGAACTGGACTGGCTGGTGGCCATCGGCCGCAATAAAAAGGGCGATATCTTCTTCTACGACACCGGCGGCGACATCATTCAGGACCTCGGCGCCTTGGAATATATCAAGGAACGCATCTTGCGCGATTATTTTGGCGATATGGATGAATAGCGCGCCGCCTTCCGCGCGGTTCAAGGTTCAAAGCTTAATGACCCATCCCCACCTTGAACCCTTGAACGATATTCGTTAGCTGTCGGGGATCTTGGGCTTAATCCGCAGCGGCGGCGCCCCTTCGGGGAGAAAATCTTCTAGGCTTACCGTTTCCCAACCGACCGGCTTGAGCCGTTCGAATTCGTCACGGCGCTTCGGATCGCACTCGGGCGGTTTGGTTGCGTCGATAATGACTTTGCCGCCGATGCGATGCCAGCCGGGCGCGCCCGGGTGGCCGAACTCCGGGCATGATGGATCCATGGCATGGATCTTGGCCCCGTTGATGACAATAATGTCTTCGGCGGGGTTTACGCGCGTGCTCATCGCCCAAAGCACCTCGGCATAGTTGAAAATATCGACATCTTCGTCGACGGCAATGGCGACTTTGGGATGTTGATACTCGCTCGATAGCGCCGCCATGAGCACGTTTCTCGCCTCACCGTAGTAGCGGGGCTTCATCTGCACCACGACGCCGAATATGCCCGGCAGCACCAGCACGTTTTTCACATCCGCCAAACCGCCGACGGTGCGGCACCGGCGCAAGATTTGCGCCGACATCGGCACCTTGTGATAAACGCAGCCTTCAACTTCAGTGCCATTCTGGACGTTCTTAAAGATCGCGTCCCGGCGCATCGTAACGGCTTTGATATTGACGATGGGGTTCATGCCGGAACCGGTTAGATAGTAATCCTGGAATTCGCTGAACGGTCCTTCCGGCTCCCTGACTTTCGGCGGAATTTCGCCTTCGAGAATAATTTCGGCCCAGGCCGGCACTTCCAGATCGGCCGTTTGGCATTTGACCAGCTCCACGTCTTCCTTCAACAAGGCCGAAGCGATCTCCAGCTCGTCGATGCCGTACTGTGTCGTGGTCGCTGCAGCGAAGTAATACATCGGATGGTGACCGATCATGATCGCCACGGGCATCGGTTTATCCCGAGACTCATACATCTGATAGTTCGTCCAAGCGTGGCGGGGATAGAGCAGAATGCCGGTTTTTTTCGGCCCCTTCATTTGCAGGCGATGAAAGCTCAGATTGCGCCGGCCGGTGTCGGGGTTTTTCGTGATCATCAGGCCTGAGCCGATAAACGGACCGCCATCGCGAATTCCGGCTTGATGAATCGGCATCTTGGTGATATCGACTTCATCGCCGACGACGACCTTTTGTTGAACCGGTCCGGTTTCTACCATACGGGTCTTGCCGAGCTTCTCGGTACGACGGACAAATTCGGGTATCATTTCGTCGCGCGGTGTGCCAAATGCCACAGGCGCTAAAGAAACATCGCCCGGAGCCTGTCCTAAACAGCGCCAACCGGGATAGCCGGGTAGATTTTCAAATAGCAGGCCGCGGTCGCGCGCCTGCCAAAGCAAAGCACCCATCTGGGTGCGCGGATCGACGGGTTTGCTGATACGCGCCAACAGTCCCGCTTTTTCCAACTCGCTGATCCATGTGCGCATGTCCTGGGGCATGAGAGATCCCTCCTTCGACCACTCACTCCTAAGTCCCCAACTCTTATCACGGAGTCGCCGCAGTCACCAACGCCAGCAACTGCGGGAAGTGACGGCGTCTTGGAGTATTGGAATATTGGACTCGAAAAAGCATCATTCCATCGCTCCACGATTCCAAAATTCCATTCTTCGTCTTGTTGACAGCCGGGGCATCTTGCTCCAAAATTGCGCGCATGGGAAAGTTCATGGTGACAATTTTTGGCCTCGGCGCTCTCGCGCCTGAAAAGCGGCGAGCTCTCAGCCTTGTCTATGCCACCAGCGTCGCCCTCGTGATGGGCGTGAACTTCATCCAGCCCGCGCTGCCGGCCATAATTGAGCCCTTTGGCATCAGCGATGCCGCCCTGGGGTTGGTGATGACCATGCTGACCGCGCCGGCAATTTTTCTCGCCCCAGTATTTGGCATAGTTGCCGACCTTTTCGGCCGGCGCCTGCTCTTGGCGTGGGGACTCATCGTGTACGGAATTTTCGGCGGGGCTATGATGTTTGCGCCCACCTTCGCGTGGTTGCTTGCATTTCGCGCAATTCAGGGAATCGCCTACAGCGCGGTTATTCCTTTAACTATAGTATTGATCGGCGATCTGCTCGAAGGCGACCATGAAATCGGCGGCCAGGGATTAAAGGTCTTTCTCGATCGCGTGGGCTATATGGTCTTGCCCCCCATCGGCGGATTCCTCGCCACCATCGCCTGGTTCTGGCCGTTCGCTTTTTATTTCTTGACGGTGCCCCTCGGCATCGCCGCGTTCTATTGGATGCCCGAAACTAAAGGGCAGCAAAAGTCTGGTACGCAGGGCTATCTTGGCGACATGCTTCGCCTCGCCCGGCACCCGCGTTTGTTGATCGCGTTCTCGGCGGGCTTTCTGCGTTTTTTTCTCGATTACGGGTTCCTCACCTTTCTGCCGCTGTTTCTCGTGCGCACCCATGGCGTTTCCACCACGACCGCCGGTATTTTATTTGTTTTCTTCGCCGGCGGCGCGATGATAACTTCAAGCCAAGCCGGTCGTATCGCGGCGGGGCGTGACAAAGCTCAATTGCTTTTCTTTGCCTTTCTCGTGAGCGGAATCGTTGTGGTTGCCGTGCCTTTCATTCCGGGGGTCTGGCTGGTGGGCTCGGCGCTGTTTTTCTATGGTCTGGCCAACGGCGTGATTTCACCCATGCAGAAAAGTCTGCTCACACAAAACGCGCCCTCGGAGCTGCGCGGCGGGGTCGTGTCCGTAGATCGCTTGATCCAACAAATCTCCAAGACTGCCGCCACGTCCATCGTCGGATTACTGCTCGTCGTCACGGAGTTACCGGCGATCTTTTGGTTCATGGGCATACTATCCCTTGCCAGCGTAGCGCTGATGGCCGCGCTTTTGCCGCGCTCTAAACATGCCTCGGCCAGCCCAGCTATCTCTTAAAAACCCTTGTATTCTTTTTCTTCCCGGCTCTCGATTTCCAGTTGGATCGTCGTGTGCTCGATGTTGAAGCGCTGCTTTAGGGTGTCCTCGATGCCATTGAGCACGTGATGCAGATCGCCACCGTTTTCGACCACGGCATGGGCGCTCAGCGTATATATCCCCGAGGTCACGGCCCAGACGTGCAGGTCATGGACCTTGGCTACGCCATCGACGCTTTCGATGGTCTGTTGCACCTCCTCCAGGCGAATTCCTTTCGGTACTGATTGCATGAGAATACTTAACGACTCTTTGACCAGATTCCACGACGAGAAAAGCACCAAACCGCCGATCAAAATGCTGATCAGCGGATCTGCCAAATACCAACTTGTCGTCAGCATTACTACGCCCGCGGCGATGGCGCCCACCGAGCCCACCGCGTCGCTAACGACGTGAAGAAACGCGCCGCGCAGATTGAGGTTATGATAGTGATGGGGATCATACAGAATCGCAGCGGCGGCAACATTGATCAGAAGCCCCACTACCGCGACGACGATCATGCCGGTGCTTTCAACTTCGGGCGGCGCGAAGAGCCGGTTAAAGGCAGACGCCAAAATAATTCCGACGATTAGCCAGAGCGCCAAGCCGTTGAACAGAGCGGCGAGAATCTCCACACGATGGTACCCATAGGTGCTCTCCACGGTCGCAGGCCGCTTGGCGACGTAAAAAGCAAACAAGCTCAGCGCCATCGCGCCGATATCCGACAGCATGTGACCGGCGTCGGAAAGCAGCGCCAGACTGTTGGTCATGAAGCCGGCGATCAGCTCGGCAAAAAAATAAACGCTACTGATCGCCAGCGCCAATTTGAGTCGTTTGGTTTCGTTATGCCGTTCCACGGACATGTCCGAATTCGCTTGAGGATACCCCGCTGGTGCTATTCCCTCAAGCAAGCCCGCGCCGCGCTCATCGAGTTGCGGTCCGGGGCGGCGGATTTTTCAACGCCAAGAAATATAATTTTCCGGGACTGTTCATATATCCGGCCCCAGCCTCAGCCTGGGCTTCCGCACCGAAAAAGAGATCGACACGCTGCGGGCCTCGGATCGCGCCGCCGGTGTCTTGATTGAGCACGAAGCGCAGGAAAGGGGTCCAGCCGAGCAGTTCGCCTCCGGGGTCAAGCACCGGCCGTTCTGAGTAAATGAACCCCAGCGCGCCTTTGGGGAAGAGCCGCGAATCGGTGGCGATGGAGCGCCCCGCAGTGACGGGAACTTCGAGACTCCCCAGAGGACCTTCCGAGATAAAACGAAAAAAAACATAGCTCTCGTTATACGCCATGATCTCGTCGCGCTCCGCCGGATGCTCCGCAAGATAGCGGCGCAACCGTTGCATCGACATATCGGCCGCCGGAATCTTTCCGCCGTCGATAAGCAACCGGCCGATACTGCGGTAGGGTAAGCCGTTCTGCCCGGCATAACCAACCTGTAACCGGCGCCGGTCCGGCAATTGCAAGATTCCGGATCCTTGGATTTGCAGGAAAAAAATATCCACCGGATCCTTTGTCCACGCGATCTCGTAGCCGCGCTCTCGCAATGCCCCTTGATAATCGATTTCCGCGCGCGAATAGTAAGGAACCAGATTATCCCCTTCCAGCCTCCCGATCCGCCTTGCGCCAGCCGACTCCGCGGATTGCGGCGCTTCATCCACGATGATTAAGTCGTCGGGGATGCCGTAAATGGGATACCTGTATTCCGCCGTCGGCGCCAGGCTAGCTTCGATTACCGGTTGATAATAGCCGGTGACCAAAACCGATTGTAATTCGGGATTGCTCGATGACGGGAGAAAATCAAACCGATTCGCGATCTCTTCGATCCAACATTGACGGCATTGCCACCGTTCAAGCGACTCAGTAAAAGCCTGCAGTGTGGCCATAACCTCCGCGGCGGTAAATCGGCGCGGCTCGGCAGCGACAATTCGGTCAGAGGGCAGCTTGGCCAGATAGACAAGGCTTTGCGCGATCGCTGCACGCAACGATTCACGGTCGAGATCGTCGGCGATGACTGGTACCGCCCGAGGCACCGGCTGCCCATGGGCGATAGCGAGGCAAAAAAACAGCGTCATGCCCGCCATGCCGCCTATCCATCCGTATGACTTGCCGTATGACTTGCGCCGCGCCTTCACTTGATAGACACTGGCTAACGTTGACTCATCAGCAGATTAGAAAAGAAGTCGCCCGGGTCTTGGACCGGCTGCCGAAGCAGTTTCGCGACGGTTTGCGCAATCTGGAAATCGTCGTCGAAAAACGCCCCAGCGCTGGTTTATTGCAGGCCGAGGGGCTCGACCCGCGCCACGATACGCTCTACGGCCTTTACCAGGGCGTCCCACTCCCCGATCGCTCCGCATTCGACCCACCCATCTTACCAGATAAGATTACGATTTTCTCCGAGCCGCTGCATGAAGATTTTCCCGACGCGGAAGAGTTGCGCGAAGAAATCCGCCTGACGGTGCTGCACGAGATCGCGCATTTCTTCGGCATGGACGAAGAGGAGATCGAGGATCTGGGGTACTAACACCTGGATTGCTCAGTTGCGCTCGACCGCAAGCGCGAGGCCAACTCTTCCGTAGCCAAGTCTCAGCCGTAGGCTGATCCGCCTGTGGCGGAGATGCCATCTGCCTTTGAGCAGACATCGAGCAACGGTGCTTCCACGGAACGTTAAGCTCGTAACAACGAATTGCGAAAGCGCAAAATGACTTTGATATTTTACGGTTGACCGCCTTCGCTACTCCAGGTTCCACCTCGCTTCCGGGCTCCAGTTTAACTGCGGAATCCAGGTTGAGAGGAAATTATCCCACGGCGAGTTTCTTAGCCAGAGCTTGAAATGACCCCTCGATCTCGGCCACGGCGAAAACATTGATTCAAAAGCGGCGTATTCCTTGTTTCCATCCAGCTTAATTCTCTCTAAGCGCGGGCAGAGCGCCACCGCGCGCCAGCCGGCGCTCCAGACGTTGGCTATAGCGCGACATCGGGTAACAAAACAGGAAGTAAACGAACGCCGCAAAAACATAAGCCTCGACGCCAAACCCGGTCCAGGCGGGCTCGTTAAGCGACACTTTGATGGTCGTCAGTAAGTCGAATAGCCCGATAATCACCACCAGGGATGTATCCTTGAAAAAGCCGATGAAGGTGTTGACCGTCGGAGGAATCGCGATGCGCAAGGCCTGGGGCAAGATGATGAACCTATTTCGTTGCCAGTAGGTCAACCCGAGCGCCTGGGCTGCCTCGTCTTGGCCGCGGGGCAGCGCTTGCAGACCGCCCCGGACAACTTCGGCGAGGTATGCGGCGGCAAACAAAATCATCGCGATCTGAGCGCGCATGAGCTTATCGATGGAAACCCCGCCGGGCAGAAACAGCGGCAACATCACCGATGCCATGAAAAGCACCGAAATGAGCGGCACGCCGCGAATGAGCTCGATATAAGCCACCGACATCAGACGGATTACCGGCATGGTGGAGCGCCGGCCGAGGGCGAGTAGGATGGAAAGCGGAAAGGCGAAGGCGATGCCGAAGGTGCTGAGCAGCAGGGTCAAAATTAACCCGCCCCAGCGCTCGTTCTCGACGTAGCTGAGACCAAGCACGCCACCCCACATGAGCACGCCGATCAGGGCAAGTCCAGCGAGCCAAATAATCACCAGACGCGGGCGCCAGAATGAGCGCAACGCGCTGACTCCATAGAGCGCGATCAACGTTGCCACAGCCAATGCAGGGCGCCAATGCTGATCGTACGGATAGGTACCGAACAAGATAAAGCGATGTTTGTCGGCGATAAATGCCCAGCATGCCCCCGTGCCCCGCGTTTCGCGGCACAGTCCACCGTCCGGAGCGGACCAAATTGCACTGCTCAAAGCCCAATCCAGAAATGCGGGCAGCATCTTCCACATCAGGTACAGTATAGCTAGCGTAGCGATTGCATTGGTCACGCTGGAAAAAAGATTGACGCGCAACCACTGCAGCGCCGGGAAATCGCGCGTTATTTTGGCTGTTACGTCGCCGTTCACGAGTTGCCTCCCTCGCGCCCGAGCAGCCGGTTGTACCAGTTCATGAAGGCGGAAAGTGCGAGACTGATGGTCAAATAAACCAGCATTATGATGGCGATGCCTTCGATGGCTTGGCCGGTCTGGTTTATGATCGTGTTGCAGATGGAAACCAGGTCCGGATAGCCGATGGCGACGGCAAGAGAACTGTTCTTGGTAATGTTCAGGTACTGGCTCGTCAACGGCGGCACAATGGCGCGCAGCGCCTGGGGCAAAATTACAAATCGCATCGCCTGCCATGGCCTCAGACCGAGAGAATACGCCGCCTCGAACTGACCGCCATCGACCGCCAAGATTCCGGCTCGGACGATTTCGGCGATGAACGAGGCGGAGTAGCTAACCAGCCCCAACAGCAACGCGGCAAACTCCGGCGAGACCGTGCCGCCGCCTGAAAAGTTGAATCCCGTCAATTCCGGATATTCCAAATCCAAGCTTAACCGCAGGACGGGAAAGACAATGCCCCGGTTGCTAATGAATACTCCCGGCAAAGGATGCCATGCATCGGCGGGCGCGGGAAGGTGCTCAGTAACGACGGTGTACCAAAAGAAGAGCTGGACGAGTAACGGAACGTTGCGGATCACCTCGACGTAGGCCGCGGCGAATTTCGCAAGCAGCCAATTGCGTGACAGTCGCGCCATGCCGATCAGCGTGCCGAGCAAGGTCGCGAGCGCGATACCGATCGCCGCGACGCGAAACGTATTCAGAACGCCGACCGAGATCGCCCAAAGGTAACTGCTGCCCGGATCGTAGGAGAGAAACGTCGTCTCGCTGATCTCGAAGCCAGCTTCGCGGGATAGGAATCTAAAACCGCTGGCGATGCCACGCGCTGCGAGATTCTCCGCGGTATTGGCAATGACGTAGCCGAACGTGACACCAACCGCCGCCGCTAACACCACCTGATAGAGAACCGAGCGGACCTGAGTATCATAGGGCAACCGATCTATTCTAGATGATCGGCTCAGGCCCCGGGGCCGCGGAAACTGCTGGGTCATCGAATTCAATAAGCGAAGCCACTCCGCGGACGGAGTTTTGACCCCGCACTTGACCAAAGGGGATGCTCGCCCCCTTTAGAAACCCGTAATGTTGGGTTCCCGCCTCAATAGGCGAGGTCTGCCAAGAATCAAGCCAAGCGGCGTGCTCCCATTAGCGAATCGGCGGGGAATACATGAGACCGCCTTTGTTCCAAAGCCTGTTGACGCCGCGCTCCAGACCGAGGGGCGCCAGGTTGCGCTGAAAACTCTCGCCGTAGTTGCCCACCTGTTTGATGATCGTGTAGGCCCAGCGGTTGTCAAGGCCGAGCATCTTACCGGATTCACCCACGGCGCCGACGAAGCGTTGAATCACGGGATTGTCGCTGTTCAGCTTGCCGTCGATATTCTTGGAGCTAAGCTCAAGCTCTTCGGCCTCAATCATCGCATAGAGCGACCATTTGACGATATCGAACCAGCGGTCATCGCCATGCCGTACCGCGGGACCGAGGGGCTCTTTGGAAATCACTTCCGGCAGGATAACATGGTCGTCGGCCTTGGGCGCGCGCGCAGAGCGCGCTGCGATCAGTCCCGACACGTCGGTGGTATAGACATCACAGCGCCCGGCGAAGTACGCGTTCAGCACCTCCTCCATTTTTTCAATCACCACGGGCTTGAACTTCATCTTGTTGGCGCGAAAGTAATCAGCCAGGTTAAGTTCGGTGGTCGTGCCGGGCTGCAAACAGATCGTGGCGCCGCTCAGCTGCCTGGCGCTTTTGACCTTGCGCTTTTTCGGCACCATGAAGCCCTGGCCGTCGTAATAATTCACGCCGACGAAGTTAAGACCCAGAGTGGTATCCCGGCTGATGGTCCAGGTCGTGTTGCGCGAAAGGATATCGACTTCTCCCGATTGGAGCGCGGTGAAGCGTTGCTGGGCGGTCAGCGGGGTATAGCGCACTTTGCTCGCTTCACCGAACACGGCGGCGGCCACCGCGCGGCATAAGTCCACGTCGATGCCGCGCCACTCCCCGCTACTGTCCGGTTGCGCAAAGCCGGCGAGACCCGTGTTCACACCGCAGTGAATGTAGC
>DATBLC010000196.1:0-52900 GCA_036555515.1 Binatia bacterium | reverse complement strand
GGCTGAACTGGCCCTCACAGCACCCCTGATCGATCTCTGCTTAGAGGCAGACGGCATCTCCGCCACAGGCGGATCAGCCTTCGGCTGAGACTTCGCTACGGAAGGGTTGCACCTTGCGCTACGCTATGGACCGCAACTGCGGAATCCGGGATCAACACAGGATTTGGTTCATCGCGCCGTTCTTGCGGCGGCGGACGAGGCTGTGGTATCGGCATCTTGCAGGGGGTAAGTCCAGCGACCGCTTTGTTGGCGCTTTGCCTGATCGGCGGAGCGCGGAGATTAACCGGTTAACGTGTCATAACAGGGGCTAATGTAACATTTAAAATAGGATCGGGAGGCATCGCCATGACCACATTGAACACGACCAAGTACAACGTCGGCGGAATCGCCTTAGACCGCCCTTTCAAAATTCGCCGCCTCGGCCACTTCGGCTTCAACGCGGCCGATTTAGAGGCGAGCAGGCATTTCTATTTCGACCTGCTCGGCTTTTTCATCACTGAACCCGCCGGCGCGGGGTTCTTCGGCAGGCACGCTGGCGATCATCACTCTTTCGCCTTGTTCGAAAAGAAAAAATTCAATGAGCGCCAATACGCCGGGCACAACGCCAAACATTTTCGCGCGGAGAACGATATCAATCAGATCACCTGGCAGGTCCAGAGCATCGCTGAGATGGCAGAGGCCAGCAAGTATTTTCGTGACCTGGGAGTCGAGATTATGCGCGAGGGCCGGGCGGGCGGGGGAGGCTCCCAATTTCACCTTTATGTGTGGGCGCCGGATGAGCAAATCTTTGAACTCTATTACGGCATCGAGCAGATCAGCTGGAACGGCTACGCCCGCCCGGTGCCGATGCGTCACGGTTCGCCGAATCCACCCGCGGAACCCCAGCTCCCCGATTACGAACTAGTGCGCGCCGACATCGAGAAAGGTATCAACGTGCTCGACGGCCGCCGCTGCGTTAGCCCGATGCCGCTCAAATACAACGTCGATGGCTTGTTGCTCCCCCAACCTTTTAAGATCACTCGCGTCGGCCCCGTGAACCTTTTTGTCGACGACTACGATTCGTTGAGGCGCTGGCACGAGCAGGTCATGGGCTTCACTCTGACGGAAGAAGTAGAATGGCAAGGCGAACGCTGCGCGTTCCTGCGCTGCGACAATGAGCATCACTCGCTTGGCCTTTTTCCCAAATCTTGGCGCAAGAAGTTGGGTCTCAGCGAAACCACGTCGAATATGTCCTTCGGCTTGCAGCTGGCGAACTATCAGCAGCTCAGGGACGCCGTGACTTTCTTGCGCGACAACGGCGTGCGCGTCGAGACCGATATTATCCCGCCGGAGTTGCACCCCGGCATCGACTACGCCGCCTACGCCTTCGACCCTGACGGCCACTGCCTCGAGCTTTATTACTACATGGAACAGGTGGGCTGGGACGGAAAGCCGCGTCCGAAAGAGCGTCGCCGGAGGGTCGACCCTCACCATTGGCCGGAACAACTCGAGCCGCTGTCGGACACCTATACCGGCGAGCCGTTCATCGGACCGTGGGCCTAGACCGGATGCTTTGTGAATGGTCAGAGTGACCGGTTAACTCTTGCGCCAAAAATCGCAATTGTCTTGGCCTTTGGTTTTGTTATATAGCTGACACGAGTTGGTTTCAATTTCCGCGTATCGAGTGCCGAGTTCACCTGAGATCCGTAACCCAGGAATCGTGACCGCCAACCCGGGAGGGCCCTGCTCATGTTCACGATGATAATGCGTAACCCCGCTCAGATGTTATTTTTGCTCACCAGCGTCATGCTGGCATATCTGGTTCTGCCGCCGTTTTTCTTTATCCTCCACACGAGCTTGGTGACCGACCGCGGCCTCCAAGCCGGCACTTTCACTATCCAGCACTTCATGAACATCGTTGAATCCCTCGGCGACGTCAACACGCTACTCGCCAACTCGATGATTTTTTCCATCGGCAGCGCCGGAATTGCGATTTGTTACGGCACGATGCTGGCTTGGCTCGCCGAACGTTCAAACGCTCCCTTCCGCACATTGGCCTATGTCACCGCCTATGTTTCATTCGCGATCCCCGGCATTATCAAAGTTGTCGGCTGGATCATGTTGCTCGGCCCCAAAGCGGGCATAATCAACTCCTTCGTCATGCCCCTCACGGGACAACCCCTCTTCAATATATTTTCCATGCAGGGAATGATTCTCGTCGAAAGTTTTCTCTGGATACCGATTGTCTTCTTGCTCATGTCCACGCCCTTTCGTGCCATGGACCCGGCGCTGGAAGAAGCGGCAACCACGGCCGGCAGTACCGGGTGGCAGGTTTTTCGCCGCGTCACCTTTCCACTGGCGCTGCCGAGCGTGCTGGCGGTGTTGATTTTGACATTCATTCGTTCGCTCGAAGCCTTTGAAATACCGGCGCTGATCGGGATACCAGCCGGCGTCGAAGTGCTCACGACTAAAATATACCTGCAAATCAGAGGCGGGCTGTTGCCAAAATACGGTGAAGCCAGCGCATATTCGACTATACTAATCGCCATGGTTGCCATCGGGCTCATTCCGTACTACCGCATTACCAGCAAGACTTATAAATTCACGACGATCAGCGGCAAGGCCTACCGCCCCCACCGCGTCGATCTCGGATCCTGGCGCTGGCTGGGGGGGTGTCTCATGCTGGTCCTGCCGCTACTGCAGGTTTTCCCCATCGCGGCCATCACCTGGTCATCGCTCTTGCCCTTCGCCCAGGCGCCCTCGATGAAGGCGTTGTCCATGGTCAGCCTTAATAATTATCGCAGCGCCTTCGCCGATAGCAGCATCGTCGGCTCGGTCTTTAACAGCCTCACCGTGAGCGTGAGTTCCGCAAGCGTCGCCATCATCATAACGTTTATCGCCGCCTGGTTGATCGTGCGCGCCTCGATCAAGTCGCGTTGGATATTGGACCAGATGGCGATGTTGCCTTTGGTGTTTCCGGGCATCGTCATGGGCATCGCGATCCTGAAAATGTACCTGATGATTCCCTTGCCCGTGTATGGGACGATCTGGATTCTCGTCTTGGCGTTCATCGCGCGCTACCTGCCCTACGGGATTCGCTTCAGCCACTCGGCGCTCTTGAGTCTGCACAAGGAGCTGGAAGAAGGCGCACTGGCCGCCGGCGCTAACTGGTTTCAAATGATCCGCCACGTGGTACTTCCGCTGATCATGCCCGCCCTACTTGCGGGCTGGATTTATATATTCCTGATTACCTTCCGCGAACTGTCCATAGCTCTGCTGCTCTACTCGCCGGGCTCCCAGGTGGTGGCGGTAAAGATTTGGGAATTGTGGGATAACGGCCATGTCGGCGAACTGGCGGCCTTCAGTCTGGTCATCGCGGCGGGAACAGTGGTGGTGGGATCGGTATTTTTGAAGCTTGCGCAGCGTCATGGGCTCCAGGATTAATTAGATCCGCATGCTATCGTTGAACATTCAACCTTGAACAAGCGGCAACGTCCAAGGTTCAAAGTTCAAGGTCTTTTGTCGGAGGTTTCCCGGTGGAATTCAAGGTGATCGACGCCGACGCCCATCATCTAGATGAGCCGGCCTATAAATTGTACTTGCCGGAAAAATTTCGCGCGCGTAGCGGGCCCTATTATCCATCTTTCGGCTGGGATATTTTTTTGAATGGCACGACGGGCCGCAAACCAGCGAACCCTGAAGAGTATTGCAAGGACCTCGACGTGGAAAAAATCGCGGACGCGGTGGCATATCCCAGCGCCGCCCTCGCCATTGGTCTGGTCCGCGAACTCGATCTCTGCGTTGAGCTGGCCAAAGCGTATAACAATTGGGCCTACGACTTTTGCAAGGCAACGAAGCACCGCGTGAAATACGCGGCCGTCATCGCCCCGCAGGTGGTGCCCGAAGCGGCGAAGGAAATTCGCCGCGCGGTTACCGAGTGCGGCGCGGTCGGCGTGATGATGCCGACCTATGTTGAGGGCGGCCTGGATCTCGCCCAGCCGCAGTTCGATCCGATCTACATCGAGGCTCAGGAATTGGGCGTGCCCATCGGCTTTCACGCCACGGCCAACGTGTCGGCGGGCAACACGCGCTTTCATAAATATCTCGGCGTACACATGACCTCCCACCCCTTCGAACAAATGCTCTCGATCACGGCGATCATCGCCGGCGGCGTGCTCGACCGCTTTCCCAGATTAAAGGTAGGATTTCTTGAAGCGGGCGTCGGCTGGCTGCCTTACTGGATGGAGCGCTTTGATGAGAAATATCTGATGCGGAAATCGGAGATGGAACCGCTCAAAATGATGCCGAGCGACTATGTTAAACAAAACCGCTGCTTCTTCACCTGCGAAGGCGAGGAATCGGCGCTGCCGTTGACGATCGAGATTTTCGGCGACCAATGCATGATGTATGCCTCGGACTACCCTCACTGGGACACCGAGTGGCCTCACACCGTGAGCCACGTGGTTCAGCGCAAAGATATCTCGGATAAGACCAAGCAAAAAATTCTCGCGGACAACGCCAGGGCGTTCTATCGATTCTAGTCGCATCGCTCATCGTGCGTCGCGATAGTTTTTCCTCTGATCCTCAACGATTTGAACGATTGGAACGTCTGGAACCACTGGAACTACTTCTCAGAAGGAGAGAAACAAATGTCCGACAACAAACTTATAGCCGCTGAAAGTGACGAAAACACGGGTATCGCCTGGCTGACCCTCAACCGTCCGGAAAAGAAAAATGCGCTCAGCATCGCGCTGCTAAAAGAGCTGGGCGACCTCTTGCGCGGTATCGCCGACAACGACAAGATCCGCTGCGTCGTCACTAGAGGCGCTGGCGATTCCTATTCATCGGGACGCGACTTGTATGACATGCGAGGTCAGAGTAACCGTCGGCGCGCCCACAGCCTGGGCGGCGTCGCGGAAATTGTCGATATCATGCGCCGCATGCCCCAGGTGACGCTGGCATCGGTGCGCGGCTGGTGCCTCGGCGGAGGATTGGCGTTGATCAACGGGCACGATCTCGTGGTGGCCGCGGACAGCGCCAAATTCGGCATGCCGGAAATCATTCGCGGCAGTTACGGAGCTACCGCCACGCCGTCACTCTTTCATGGCGCTATTCCCATCAAGAAGGCATTTTATATTTCCTTGACCGGAAGAAACTTGACGGGCGTCGAAGCCGAACGCATCGGCCTTGTATCGCAAGTCGTGCCGGATAATGAACTCGACGGCTACGTCGAAACCCTCGCCAAAGAACTCGCCAGCCGCAACGGCGCGACCTTAGAGAACGCCAAGATCGCAGCCTACATGCAAAAGGACCTGCCGTTCGACATGGCCCTGAGAGCCGACGATCTCGTGCAACATCGCCTGCGCTACTACACCAACCCGCTGAACGATGTCGAAGGCTATCTGCACTCGCAAAAAGGCGGCGGCTCGGTCGGCTACGTGAAGCCGGAAGATAGGAGGTAAGAACCTCGTATGGGTTGAGAGGCCGGACGCAGAGTCCCATCGCTCGATCAAGCTACTTGTTGCAGCCTATGGTCAGTTTGACGGGTCTTGCGGATCTGGTCCTCGGTGCTTCGGCGGTGCCCCGGATAAATTCCACGGAAGGGCTCACAGCATCCTATAGACCTGTAGCTCCGAAAGCGTGTTGACAGAGCGCGTCGCGAAGACAGAAATTGTAAATCAAGACATACTCAGCGGGTACGCCTTACATAAGATTTTCTCAATATGGCAGGTATCTTCATCAGCTATCGCCGTGACGACACCGCCCCTTACGCGGGGAGGCTGTACGACCGGCTGAATAAGGAGTTCGACGACGATCACGTATTCATGGATATCGACGCGATCGATCCAGGCGAAGACTTCGTCGAGGTCATCAACCAGAAATTGGACGCCTGTAGCGCCGTGATCGCCTTGATCGGAAAAGCATGGCTGAGTGCTGCTGACGAAACCGGAGGCCGCCGGCTCGATAATCCCGATGACTATGTGCGTCGGGAGCTAGCCGCTGCGCTTGCTCGAAAGGTGCGCGTTATCCCCGTGCTAGTCGGAGGCGCGGGCATGCCGCGGTCGGATAAGCTACCCGACGAACTCATGCCCCTCTCTCGCCGAAACGCCATCGAAATCAGCGATACGCGTTTCCATTCCGACGTCGATCGCTTGGTACAAGCCCTGCGCAAAGCGCTCGCGACTTCCGCCGTGGAGAAGGCGGCTGCCGGCACTGCTTCGCCTAAAACCGGTTCGGTCGAGGTAAATCGCGAGCAAACAAATCAAGTCAACCTCGCGCGGCGATCCGCTGACCTCTGGACACCGCAAAACGCCGGCCACGAGGGGACCATTGCACCGCCTAGCGGTGCGCTTTGCGAAGAAGACAAAACCGCGCCGGAGCCAGAATCAGACCACCAAAAAGATGCTTTTCCTAGCGCGGCGACGCTATCTTCGCGGAGAGTAGACCGACGGTTGCTGAGCCTCGGAATTGTTGTTGTCTTGGCAGTGGTGGTGGTCAGTATTGCGATGCTTGCTAAGTCGCCAGATTCGAAATACGCGGCGCCTGCTCCTACTAACAATCGACTCGAGACCACTGTGGCAACTACTAGCATACCTCCGAAGACGATCCTTTTGAACCCGCAAAGAGAGGCCGCTCCGCAACCGACAGGGCTAAATCCGAAGGACAACAGTGTTGAACAACACGACTTGTGGCTTAAAGGACCTTTGTATGGAAGCACAAATAGCGGGGCCGCCTTAGAACGAGTAACCATTAGCAAGTCGGGAAACGCCTATGAAGTCTTCATAACCAATCAGTTCGCCTTTACCTGCGGCTTGTCCTTTGATCAGCGTGGGAACCCGTCACGGCTTTCGAACTGCAACGGTGAATCCAATTGGCGAGCGGAGGACAAAGAAATACGTCTACACTGCGGCACCTACGGGAATGAGCAGGTGTGCGACGGCAGGTACACGCTTCTGGGCGGCTCTTCGTATAGAAGGGCCAATAATCTCATTACCATCGCACGAAAGATCGGGCGGTGAGCGGCTTTCCCTCAGCAGTGCGGGCGCGCGGGGTTGTATACACTCTGTTACCACAGCACGCAAACACTCGGTTTGTTAGTCTGTGAGGCACGCCCCTGGTGAAGCGATCAACGGTTTCATGATCGGATCGGCAATTGCCAGGTGGCGTTCGGCACTCCGAATCGCCGCTGCAACTGACAAAGCATCACGCGGCCGCTGGATGGCTCGCATGGGTTAGATGCGACCAGAGTAAGGCATTGCATATATGGGCCATGATTCGGCACTTCACCAACCGCTCGGCGACGACGGCAGTACTCGAACGCTAAGCGTTTCGCTATTCCGCTATGTCCCGTAGATCCCGAATTCCCGACGTGCAACATGTCGGACACAGCACTCTCGTCCCTTACAGGCGCGGCGAGGATCCAAAGCAGCGCCATGCCCGGCGTCTCCATGGCAATCTGCGTTACGAGCCACAGGTTCGTGAGTGGTGTCGCAAACATGGGTTTGCCGTTCGCATCACCAATGAAGGTCACCATTGGCAACTCACCAAAGACAAGTTTGTTGCCGAATGGTGGCCCTCCAGCGCCAAACTCGTCTTCAACAAGCAATGGAACCAAGGCTATCATTGTCATGATTACCGCCAGACGCTGGAAATAATTGAGCGAGTCTACCCAAAGCCGCAGCGTCCTCGCTAGGAATGGCAGATACGCAACTCGGCCGACGTTTAACAAAAAACACTTCACCCGCACTCTTGCGGTGAATTGATAGAGCTTGGATGACCTCGCTGACTTTGCGATGCGCTTCAAGATTTAGGCGTGAGTTCGGCAATGTGTCACTGGAAAGATCGGAAACGGGGCTTGACTTTAAGGGGGCCGGTGGTTGAGAATCCGTTTCGAGCGATGGCCACGGGTCCAAATACTGGGTAAGAGATTTTTATCCCAGGGCGTCAGGACAACTCCGGAAGGACTAAAAATCCTGAATTCAGGAGCGCCGATCTCATTGTGGCATCGCTCATCTAATTTCGGACGTCACTCTTCAAAAATTATTTTCGTTGCGCATTTACGGCTCGCCGAAAAACTTTACCGCGTTATCGTAAAGAATCTTGCGTTTTTGCGTTTCGGTGATATCGGCGCGGGCAAGAATTTGTTTCGCCGCGTTATGCCGGCCCTCGCCGTGGGGCAGGTCGGAAGAATAAAGAATCTGATCCTCCCCGAGCAGCTCGATCTCCTGCCGCAACATCTTGTCATCGGCTTCGCCGGCGATAAATATTCGGCCGGACTTGGCATAGTCTTCAATTGAGCGCCGCGGGACTTCATCCTTGATGGGCATCTGGCTTCGGTCGATGGGCAGGTAGTGATCGAGGCGCGCTACCATGTAGAGAATCCATTCAGCGCCGAATTCGAGGAAGCCGACTTTGAGATTGGGATAACGGTCGAGCATGCCGTGGCCGGCGATGGCTACGAACGCCATCTGCGCCGGCAGACTCATGCCGATGCCATGCGCGGCGAGCAAGCCGTTGCATACCGACAAAAACGGCGGGTAGCTCATGCCCATGTGAACACACAAAGGCAAACCCGAACGATGCAATTCATCCCATACCGGGGTAAAACTGTTATCGCAGAGCAAACGGTCTCCGGCGGTGCCGTAGACCACTGCGGCGGTTGCGCCGAGCGTGATCATTTCCTCGATGGCCGCACAGCCCTGCTTGGAATCGCGCAGCGGCAAGAGTCCCGCCCATTTGAGCCGCCTCGCTGCGAGGCGACACTGCCCGCCGATGTAGCGGTTATAGGCGCGCATCAGCGCCGCCTCGTAGCCGGCGTCCGCGGTCATGCGCGCGTACAGAGTCGTCGGGTAAAGCATCTGGTGATCGACGCCCATGGAGTCCATGCCCCGCAGGCGCGCCTGCGGGTCGGATAGATCGAAACTGCTCAACGGAAAATCTTCACTGGCCGATTTCGCGCCGAATTCTTCCAGCACCCGCGCGGGCTCGTTGCCGGGCTGGCTTCCCGGACCCAGAGCATGGGGAATAATCTGTCCTTCAACCAACCAGCCAGTGGTCCAGCGTCCCATGTCCGCGGCGTCGTGAACGCGCGTTGGCCGGGGACGCCGCGCCAGGTATTCTTTGGGCAGCGTCTCCCACATGCGCGGGCTCATCATCGCGTGGGCATCAGCATCAAAGAGTTTGTATCCCTCTAGCATGGTTTTTCCTCGAAGGACCGACGGCTAACTCAGATCCTTCACGCGATCGGCAACCAAGAAGTAAGCCTTTTGATTGCGGACAATTGTCCTATGGGTTCAACGTTCAAGGTTCAACGTTTTCCGGACCTGTAATGATTGGGATGAGCACAATCCCGAACTTTGAACCTTGAACTTTGAACGTCTCAAAGATTATCAGCGCAATACTTCTTGTTCTTTTAACTCATTGATTTTTTCGCTCGACAACCCGAGCAGTTCGCCGAAAACCGCTTCATTATCGTCGCCGGCTTGATGCGCGGCGCCGCTCGGCGAAAATTGATGCTCCATCAAGCGTACCGACGGGCCGGCGCGTGTCACCCAACCCACCTGGGGATGAAAGACCTCGCGCGCGAAGCCACGCTCACGCAGGTGCGGATCGCGATATAAATCCTCGGCGGTCTGCACGACACCGGCGGCAATGCCGTCGCGCTGCAATATTATCATGACTTGATGCGGCGTGTGGCCCATGGTCCAAGACTCCACTAAAGTATCGAGTTCGCCGCGGTGAGCATGCCGCGACTTAAGGTCGGCGAAGCGCGCGTCCATCGCCCATTCTTTGCGTCCTGCCGCTTCACAGAATCTGAGCCATTCTTCCTGGGTCTCTATCGAAATCGCGCACCACCGGTCGTCGCCTTTACAGCGGTAAGCTCCATGGGGCGCGGCCGAGGTACTCAAATTCCCCTGGGGCTCGGGCTCGCGGCCATTGATGAGATATTCCAAGTAGGCGGGGCCAAGCATCGATGCGGCCGATTCCGCCTGCGAGATGTCGATATACTGGCCCTTGCCCGTGCGCGCACGATGGTGTAGCGCGGCGAGAATCGCCACGGCGGCGTAAGAGGGCGCGATAAAATCGGGAAACGCGGTCTGGCAACCGGCACCTGGCCGCTCGATAACCGGATCTCGCCACAGATAGGCCATGCCTGAAAACGCCATGAGAATCGGCCCGAAGCTGACGAAATCGCGCCGCGGGCCGGTTTGGCCAAAGGCCTGGAGGCTGGCCATGATAATGTCGTTCTTGACTTCCTTCATGCGCGGGTAATCCAGTCCCCAACTCGCCATCACTCGGGCGCTGAAATTTTCGGCGACGACGTCCGAGCTGGCGATGAGGTTCTTCGCCAGCGCCAAGCCATCGGGATGTTTCATGTTGATGGCAACGCGCTTTTTGCCGTGGTTGCTTTCGAGGTCTGAGGCGACCTGCCAGCGTTGCCCGCGCTGCGGGCTGCGCAGCGCCCGGCCGGCTTCGATGGCGATCACTTCGGCGCCATGCTGCGCCATTAAACTCGCTAGCGCCGGTCCGACGATGCCGGTCGGAAAACTGACGAGACGAATACCTTCGAAGGGCGGCTTGCCCGTCGGCAATGAGGCGCCGTGAGTTGCGCATTCGTCCAGCCAAGGTGATGGCCGAGGCGACTGTTTTGCCACTTCATGTTGGTGTTCGCCGAGGCGCGGCGCGGCGCGCTCGACGCGCGACGGAGTTTCCGAAAACCTATACGGATCGCCTGGAAATTTGTGCGCGCCCAAGTACGGATGCGCGACTTCGACGACGTACTCTCGATGCTGCGTCTGCGGGTCTGAAAGAAACGCGCTTGGAGAGTTGATCGGCGACGCCGCCAGCCGTTTGGACTGGAATTCTTCGAAGAATGCCGCCGTGTCATAGTTAGCCGTTTGCGCTTCGACCAGATGGTCGATCAATGGGCGCAGGTGCATTCTGTTGGGTACTGTCTCAAGCTGCGGGTCGATAAGCTCCGCAGGGTTGCCGAGCCATGCGACGAAACGACGCCAGTGGTCGGGCTGATTAACGAAGATGCGCGCGTAGCCGTCTTTGCACTTGTAGGTTTCCGCCACGGTGGTCGCCTGGCTATGGCCGGTGCGTTCGGGCACCTCCCCCGTAACGCTGTAGCGCGTGATGATGCGTAGGAACGGATCGGCTGCCAACACGTCTTGGAGCGAGACATCCACGTGATCGCCGCGCCCACTACCGCGCCGGTTGAACAAGGCCACCAGCGCGCCGAAGGCGGCATGGACGGAACCGAGATGATAAGCGACATCGCAAGGCCCCATCAGCGGCGCGCGCCCCGGGTGGCCGCAAAGATTCATCAGGCCGCCCATGGCAAAGGCGACGATGCTCGAAGTTTTAAAATCACGGTAAGGACCCGATTGGCCAAAGCCGGAGATCGAAATCATCACCAGCGCGGGATTGAGCGCGCTGAGGGCGCCGTAGCCGAGTTGAATTCGATCGAGATAGCCGACCGGCTTGTCTTCGATGATCACGTCCGTTTCGCCCGCCATCCTGCGCAGGGTGGCGCGGCCTGCGTCGGCTTCGAGATCGAGAACGATGCCGCGCTTATTGGTATGGTAGGCGGCAAATGATAGGCTCCCGTCTTCATGAGGCGTGTTGTGCTTGTACGGTCCTTGGCGCCGCATCGGATCACCGCCCGGTGGTTCCACAAGTACGACTTCCGCCCCCAGATTGGCGAGCATGAGGCCGCAGTAACCCCCTTTGCGACCGGTGAGGTCCACAACGCGCAGTCCCGTCAACGCTCCAGTTGCTTCAGCCGACATTTAAAATCTCCGTAAAGCCATCAGTAGGACCCACGTAAACCCCGCGCCTATCGGCCCTGCCGGTCCAGTTCAAAACTCCAATGTTCAACGGTTCAAGTTGTGTAAACCTGAATATTGGACCCGAAACATTGAACCTTGAACTTCCACGCCGCGCAGTATATTCGCGGCGCGCGGTAGGACACAAGAGTTCTAGAAAGGAAAATAGTCGATTTTTATCGGGCGAGTTAAGGGACGCGACGGCCCTCGGCGTCGTAAACCTCCACCGGGCCGTATTTTTCCAGCGCTGCTTTTATTTTTTCGCGATCGCCGACGGCTACCAGTTGCATGGTTTCAGGATTCAAGTATTTGCGCGCCACTCGGCGCACGTCGGCGGCGCTGACTGCCATGATCTTCGCTGGGTAATCATCCCAATAGCCCGCCGCCAGCCCGTAGCGCTTGCTCACGATGGCGAAGTTAAGCGGCGCCGACGGTTGCTCGAGCGACAAAGCAAAGCTCGCCGCGATGGCGCGCTTGCTCGCTTCCAATTCCGCTGCGGGAACGGGTTCATCGCGAATGCGCCGGATCTCATTGAAAAACTCCACCAGCGCCGGTTCCGTCACTTCTGTGCGCATGTTGCCGACAGCCCGCCAAGGACCGGGATAACGCAGCGCGCTGAAGTCACTGTAGACGCCGTAGGTGTAGCCCTTTTCTTCGCGAAGATTGAGAAACAAGCGGCCCGAACTTCCAGCGCCGATCACATGATTCATGACAACCATCGGAAAGTAATCCGGGCTCCGGCGTTCGATCGCGATGTTGCCCAACGCAACGGTTGTTTGCACGGAATTGAGCCGGTCGACCAGAAACACTTTGCGCGCAGTGGCGGCAACCGGGTCGCGTGGCCACGCTTCTTTGATCCCACTCGCTTTCCACCCCCCTAACGACTTTTCCAGCTTCTTAATCAGCTCCGGCGCGCGAACGTTGCCGGCGACTCCAAGAATCGCGTCTTGGGGTCCATAGCGCTCGCGGTGCCATTGCGCGAGAATTTCTCGCGTCAACGCGTCGACCGATTTTTCACTCTGGGACACGATGGCGGCGGGATGGCCATTGTAAACGGCGCGATTGAAACGCTCGCTGGCGAGGAAATTCGCCGACGAGCGCTGCTGGCGTAGCTGTACCCGCTGGCGTTGTTTGAGTTTTTCCAGCTCATCGGCCGGGAAACTGGGATTAAGCAAGACATCAAGCACAATTTCGAACCACGCATCGAAGTTATCGCTCAAACCCGACGCGCTTAGCACAACTTCGGAAGAACCGAAGGAAGACCCGGCTCCAAGGGACGCGCCTAATCGGTCGATGGCTTCGGAAATTTGAATGCTCGTGCGCGACTTCGTGCCCTCCCGGAGCATCTGCGCCGTGGTACTTGCCAGACCCGCCAACTGGGCTGGCTCGAACAGCGCGCCCGCCCCGCCGATATGCAATTGAATCGAGACGAAAGGAGCCCGGTGATCCTCTATAACGAGCACGGTGAGACCGTTCTTCAACTTGGCTTCCACCGGCTTCGGCAGCTTTACGCGCAGCATGTCACGCGATACCGGCGCCCGGTTTTTTCGTTCGACTTTGCTCGCCGAAGGGGTGTCAGTCTCTTGCGCCCGAAGCGTTGGCTGCCCTGCCAACACCGCCGCACAGAGGAGCGTCAACAAAAATGCGAGCGGTTTAAGCATTGCGAAGAGCCTGACCATTGTAAATTTATCGGTTGTCCGCTGGGGAGGAAGTAGCTTTAGGCTTTGGCATGGTGATAATGACACTTCGATTGCCTTCGCTAAAATATTTTTTTGCCACCCGTTGCAGGTCGGCTTTCCCGACGCTCCGGTATTTTTGCCAAACAGTATTGATCAGATTGGGATTGTCATAAAAAACGGCGTATTGGCCCAGGCTGTTGGCGCGTCGGCGCGTGCTATAGAGTTGCTGCGCCTGCTCGCGCCTGACTTGCATTCGTATTTTGTCCAGCTCCCAATCCGCTATAGGCTCGTGCTGCAAGCGCTCGATCTCGTCGTAAACGAGCCTTTCCAACACCGCCAAATCGCTCCCTGGCCGCACGCCGACCGACACCCAAAAGAGCGACGGTCCGCGCCGTTCGTCTGCACCGGCAGACACGCTTTGGGCGATTTCTTTTTCCTTTACCAGTTTTTGGTGTAGCCGTGACGACGCACCTTGCGACAGCACTTGGCCAAGCACGCTGAGCGCATACCAGTCGGCGCTATCACCCGGAGGAATTTTGTGGACGATGTCGATGCGCGCGGTTGGCGCGAAGTTGTCCTCGATGGTTTTTCTACGCTCGGCTATTTGTTCCGGTTCAGCGACGTCGGGCTTGGGCGGCGGCGCTTGCGCTGGAATATTTTCAAAGTATTTTTTTATCAGTTTCAGCGCGACTTCGATATTAAAATCGCCGACCAACGATAGGACCGCGTTGTTGGGCGCGTAGTAAGTGCGGAAGAATTCCGTTGCGTCATTGAGAGTGGCGGCGTTCAAGTCATCCATGGAGCCGATGGTGGAATGTTTATAGGCGAAGGCGTCATAGGCGGTCTCGATGACCGCTTCGTAGGTCTTGCCGTAGGGGCGATTGTCATAGCTCTGCCGCCGTTCTTCCTGCACCGTTAGCCGCTGGTTGTCGAAGTTGGCTTGGGTAATATTGGGCGCGCGCATGCGGTCCGCCTCAAGAAAGATACCCAGCTCGAGTTGATTGGCGGGCAGTGTTTCATAGTAATTGGTCCGGTCTGCGCTGGTCGTGCCGTTGGCCCTGCCGCCATTGTTTTGGACAAGTATAAGATGTTCGCCCTTGCCGACGTTCTCAGAGCCTTGAAACAAGATATGCTCAAATAGATGGGCAAAACCGGTGCGCCCCGGGCGTTCGTCGCGCGACCCAACGTTGTAGGTGACACAAATCGAGTAAGTCGGCGCGCTATGATCTTCGGCAAGTATGACCTTCAGGCCGTTTTTGAGCTTGTATTCCTTAAAATCAAGTTCGAAGGATTGTGACGGCAGGGAGCCCTGCGGCGCGGACAGAGCCGCCGCCAAGGACATGGAAGCTACACTTACCAGGCAGGCGCACAGCAGCCACGCCGAAAGGAAAAAGCCGCGCCTTCCGGTGATCACAGCGAAATTTGCCTTGATCGGAAGATTCATCGGTTACTAATGAGTTCGTTATTTAGAGACTATGTCGCTAGTGTGCGACCGAGAGGCGAGCCCTTCCGATCGCGGTCAATGGTTCTCTGCCTTACCGGCCACCACCCCGTCCTCTCCGTAGGTGGAAATGCCCGCCGGCAGGGCCTGAAAACAACCTTTGCACTCCTGTGCCCGCGCTCTCCAGGTCTCACCCTTCGGTCGCTGTTTGGTTACTCACTTAATAATATCATAGCAACCCTGGTTCAATATTCATACTCTCCCCGGGCTGCGCAGCCTTCCCCAGTTGACATGATCCCGCGAAGCGAATTAATAGTGCAAATAGCATTTAAGACTTTTGGAGGTTTTTCATGAACACTTCTTGGGAAAAAATTACGGTCGATGGTAGCCCGATGGGACTCTACGTCGCCCAACCCGAGGGAGCGGGCCCGTTTCCGGCAATCGTCGTCATCCAAAATAAGTATGGTGTGCGGGAATTCACCCAGGAAATGACGCGGCGGGTCGCCGAAGCCGGCTATGTCGGCATTGCGCCGCAGCTTTATCACCGTGAAGGTGAACCGAAGACCCCGGAGGAAACGGAGAATCTTAGACACTTCCGCCGCGACACAAACGTAATCAGTGACATCAATGCGACGATCAATTTTCTGCGCGGCTGCGCCACCGTGGATGCATCCAAATTGGGCATCGTGGGCTTCTGCATGGGCGGCCGCGTTGCATTTTTGATGGCCGCGGCGAGCAAGTCCTTCAAAGCAGCCGTTGATTTTTACGGCGGCGGCGTCTACTCAAAGTGGGGCAACGATCGCCCGGCGCCTTCGGAACTGGCGGCCGATGTTTCCTGTCCGATTCAGGGCCACTTCGGCGAGTTGGATAAGAATCCACCGCCGGATGAGATGCGCACACTTGACGCCGAACTGAGGAGGCTGGGAAAAGAACATGAGTTCTTCTTCTATCCCGACGCTCCGCATGGCTTCAATAGTAAGGGCTGGAAGGGCTATAAGCCCGACCATGATACGACTTCCTGGACTCGGACATTGGAATTTTTCGATAAACACCTTAGCGGCATGGCCGCAAAGAAAGCCGCGGCCGCCGGCTAACACGAGACGGCAATCCCTGAAGGCAATAACCGAGCGCGCGGCGTTCACGTTGTCCTGAGCGAGGTCGAAGAAGTGCAAAGATACTGATTCGTCGGGTTCAAGTCGTTCAGATCGTTCAAGCCTTTGAACAACCCGTCGATCGTTTTGAACAACTGCACGGTTCGAACTTTTGGAACGTGAGGCCTACGTGCCGTCGTGTTGGATGTTTCTTTCCTCGTTTCGGCGCGGAACTTTTCAGTGAGGAGGAACCATGAAACGTGGGAAACTTCTTGCCTGCATCGCTCTTACGCTCGTCGCCGGCGGTATCGCGCCGCAAACCGGGGTCAGCCAGGACAAGATTCGCATCGGCGTGCCGCTCTTTCCCACGGTGGCTTTCCCTGCGATGATCGCGCAGGAGAAAGGCTTGTTCGAGAAATACGGCTTGAAGGCCGAGATTATCCGCATCAACAGCGAGCCGACGACCTATCAGGCGCTCATATCCGGCGACATCGACGCCACTTCCGGCGCACCCACGGGCTTGGTTCAGTCGAACCTGCAAGGCGTGTCCGTGGTTTCCCTCGGGAGCTGGGACAATTTGGTTTCCTACACCATGACGACGAGGGAAAAAATTCAAGACCTCGCGCAGCTCAAAGGCAAGAAAATCGGCATCAACCGCCTCGGCGGCAAATCATCGCTGATTCTGCGCGTGATGCTTGAGGTCGCCGGGCTCGACGTCAATCGCGACGTCACCTTGCTACAGCTCGGCGGTTCCCAGGAGCGGCTGGCGGCGTTGGTGCGCGGCGGCATCGACGCGGCCCCGGTGGATTTTGCCTTTGAGCCCAAGATGAAGCAATTGGGATTTCATCTCCTCACCGGCAGCAAGACCCCGTTCATGAACGCCCCCATGGTTGTCAAAGCCTCATCGGTTCAAGCCAACCGCGGCAAATGGTTGCGCTTCGTCAGGGCTTACCTAGATGCGACCCAGTACATCGTGGCCAACCGGGCCGCATCGCTGGAGCTGTTGCGGCGGGGTCTGGGACTCGAAGACAAAGAGACACTCGAACACACCTACGAACAGATGCGCGCCCGCGCGGATCTCGACTTGATTGCGCCGCCTGCGGCGGAGGACAACCTGATCAAGATGATGACCTACATCGATAAACGCGCGGCGTCTGTCGACAAGAGCAAGCTCGTGGACTATTCCCTGGTCAGGGAGCTGCTGCAAAACAAAACCGCGCCGGTGAGAAAATAACGATGGAGTGCTGGAGTATTGGAGTGGTGGAGTGCTGGGGAGCGATACCCAATACTCCATTATTCCAACACTCCAATACTCCAACCTTTTGACCCCTCATGAGCGAAATTTCCTTCGTCGACACCACCTTGCGCGACGGGCAACAGAGCCTTTGGGCTTTGGGCATGAAGACTCGCGCCATGCTGCCGATCGCCGCGCAAATGGACCGCGTGGGGTTCGAGTCCATGGAGTTTTTCGTCTCGGTCATGATCAAGAAATACGTGCGCGAGCATAAGGAGAACCCCTGGGAATGGCTGCGCGAGGGAACCAAGGGTTTCCGCCATACGAGGCTGCGCAACCACGGCGGCCTGCACGGCTCCGGCGCGTTTGAAAAATTGCCTCCGGCGGCGATGAAACTGCTGGCGGAACGGGTGGTCTCCTACGGCATCACCCTGACGCGCACCTCGAACTCCTGGAATGATTTTGACGCGCTGCGCGACGAGGTGCAGGAGCTGCGCGCCATCGGCATGGAGACGATCGTCAATCTCATTTATACCGTCTCGCCGCGCCACACCGATCAATACTACGCACAAAAGAGCCGTGAGGCGGCCGCTATCGGCCCGTATCGCATTTGCTTCAAAGACGTGGGCGGACTCCTCACGCCGGAGCGCGCCCGCAGTTTGCTTCCGGCGATCTTGAGCAACGCCGGCGCCGTGCCCGTGGAATACCACGCCCACTGCAACAACGGTCTGGCACCGCTCTGCTATCTCGAAGCCGCGCGTCTGGGTATCAAGTCGCTGCACACAGCCATCCCGCCCCTGGCCAATGGCTCTTCGCAACCGTCGATTTTCAACGTCGCACGCAACCTGCGCGCCTTGGGTTACACCCCGGCGGTCAATGAAAATGAGGCAAAGCCCGTCGAAGCCCACTTCACCGCCGCTGCGCGCCAAGATGGATTGGCCATCGGCCGACCCTTGGCCTATGACGAGTCCCAGTACCGGCACCAGGTTCCCGGCGGCGTCATCTCCAATCTGCGCCACCAGCTCAAACTGGTGGGCAAGGAAACCCGCCTGGCCGAAACGCTCGAGGAAACCGCGCGGGTACGCGCCGAATTCGGCTATCCCATCATGGTGACGCCGCTCTCCCAGTTTGTCGTGAGCCAGGCGGCGATCAACGTCATCGTCGGGGAGCGCTATAAAGAAGTCACCGATCAAGTCATCCAGTACGCTCTGGGCTACTGGGGAAAGGACGCCCCCGGCCTCATGGATAGCGAAATCAGAGCCAAAATCTTGAACCGCGGCCGGGCGGCACACTGGCAGAATTGGCAGCCGCCGGATCTATCGCTGCGTGATCTGCGCAAGAAGTTTGGCATGTCGATATCCGACGAAGAATTATTGTTGCGCGTTTACGCCGGCTCCGACGCGGTCGACGCCCTCGCCGGCGCCGGGGCGCCGCGCGAGTACTTGAACGGCGCCCAGACGTTGATTCGTCTAGTTGAAGAGCTAACAAGGAAAAAAGACTGCGGCCAAATTTTCATTCGCCGGCCGGAGTATTCGCTAAGGCTTATTAGCCGGAACGCCCAATAAGGCTTAGCGAGTTCCAATCGTTCCAGTCGTTCCAACCGTTCCAACAGTTCCAACAGTTTTTCCATCTGGCGATTTAAACGTTCTGAACGGCTTGAACGTTTTGAACCTGGATTCCGCAGTTGACACTAGAAGGCGGCATTGGCGAGGGGCGAACCTGGAATAGGTTCGACTACGCCGGGGGGCTCGGAGGCAAACCGGTGGAAGTCATCAAGAGCGACATTACGGGTTTACCCTATCCGGCAGCTGCGGAAATAGTCCTGGAAGGCGAAATCAGACCCGACGAGGTAAAGCGGGAAGGACCCTTCGGCGAATGGCCCGGATACTACGCCAGCGCCAGTCATCCCGAGCCGTTTATCCGGGTGAAACGCATTCTGTTTCGCAACTACCCAATCCTCTCCTGTTCCAATCCGGCCCGCCCACCGCACACCGGCACCTTGCTGCGGGCGATCACGCGGTCGGCCACGTATGGGAAGAGATGGAAAAGGCCGGCGTGCCGGACGTGCGCGGGGTATGGTCCCACGAGCCGGGGCCGAGGCAATTTACCGTGGTGGCCATCAAGCAGCGTTATCCCGGGCACGCCAAGCAAGCCGGCGTCATGGCCTCGCAGTGCTTTTCCGGCGGCTATCAAAACCGCTTTACCATCGTCGTCGACGACGATATCGACCCGACGCGCATCGACGATGTTGTGTGGGCGCTCTCGACGCGCTGCGATCCGGAGACCGACATCGATATCCTGCGGCGCTGCTGGTCCAGCTCCCTCGATCCGATGATTCCGCCCGACTCGAAGGTATGGCTCAACTCCCGCGCCGTGATCGATGCCTGCCGGCCCTATGAATGGATGAAGGATTTTCCGGAAGTCGCCGAGACCAGCCCGGAGCTTAGACAAACCGTCCTGAAAAAGTTCGGCCGCGCCTTCTTCGGACTGCGATGAAAATGCCTCTCTGCAACACGTCAGTTGTGCTCAGGATGTGCCGGCAAGCGCTGCGACAAGCGCTGGCAGGGCCATCCTCAATCCGACGCGCTCGGCTTCGCTACGCAGACGCCGAAGCTCCTCTATCGTTGAATCGTCGCGGTTACCGCGGCCATAGGCCGCCAATGTTCGGCCGCGCGCGATGAAAAAATCGCACCAAGGCACAGGTTCCGGCCGCGTGAACTCCTCGAGGGCTGCGGCGTATCTGTCCACTTCATCCCACTGGTTGCTTTCAAGATGAGTATCCATCCCGTCAGCGTAAAAAAAGAAGTGGCTGTGACTGACTGCGCCCTCTCGCAGGATCTCTTCGCCTTCGTCTAATGCCTGGCGTCGCACGGTCGGATTGTCCGTATTGCGTGCGAGCTCGGCCAAGACCCGTGGTCCAGTGAAACTGGCCCCGGTCTCACGGCTAATCACCACGGCTTTTTCGCACTGCTTTACCGCTTCCGCGCGCCGACCTTCCAGGCGCAAGATTTTTGCCAAGAAATCCAAATTGAAAGCCTCAAAACGCCGCGCACCCAAACGCTCCACGAGAGTTTGCGCCTCGCGCAAATGTTCCCGCGCCGCGTCTATGTCAGTCATTTGGAGAAGGACGCGACAGGCCCCGGTTCGTCCGAGCAATTCGGCGCGATGATGGCCGATTTTCGCTGCCCACTTGATCGCTGCGAGCGCATCTTCCAAAGCTTCCTGCAGCTCGTTCAAATAGAAGCGTGAGGTCCCAACCATGCTGAGGTTGGCCACCTCGATGGCGCGAAATCCATGTTCGCGACTAAGTTCGACGCAGCGGCGAAAGTGCTTATGTGCGGTAATCATGCGTCCCCGCTGATAATAGGCATCGCCCAGCCCGCCCAGAGCACGCGCTTCATCCTCCACCGAACCCGTCTTCCGGGCGTATTCAAGCGCCAGCTCATGCTGCTCCAGGCAGCGGTCTATGTTGCCAAGCGGGAAATACAGGTTGCCGCGCAGGAAATGGATTTGTGTCAGCTGCTCAACGCGGCCTTGCGCTCTTGCAGCAGCTTCCGCCTTGTCCAGCGCAGCGAGTGCCTCGTCGTAGCGATCCACGATCCTCATGCCTTCCGCCTGACCGATCCATGCTTTCGATCGCTGTGCGTCGTCTGCAGCAGTCTCGAGCGCGCGTTCGAATGCCTTGATCGAACCCGTGCTTTCGCCCAGGGCACGTAGGATATCACCGTGCAGGCATGTCAGAGCGTAGCGCGTTGCTGGCTCCTCGGCTATCTGCAGCCCCCGTGTCACTAACTGGCTGGCACGCGCATAGTCATATCGAGCGGCCTGCGCTCGCGCCGCTTCCAGGTAGGCCGAACCAGCCTCTGGGGCCTCGGCACGATCGAGATGTTCGGCTCTTAGAATTGGGTCTCGATCGACGAACCAACTAGCGGCGCGCCCGTGTAGTTCCTTGCGCCGAGCTCCGAGCAGTGATGAATAGACACCTTCCCGCACCAGCGCATGGGCAAACAAGAAATCATCGCCTACCGGCCGTACCAAAAAGTGCTCGACCAGTCCCGCACAGTTGTATTGAGGTTTCTCGGTCAGGTGTCTCAGGGCGCTCAAGGTAAATCGCTGACCCAACACCGAAGCGGCCTGCAATGCCGTCCTATCGGATGGATCAAGCCGATCCATACGCGACTGCACCAGACTCTGCACTGAGCCGGGCACGCCCTCTTCACCGGTCTCTTCCGCGTTGCGCAGAAGCTGTTCGAGGAACAGCGGATTGCCTTCGGCGCGTTGGATGCAGGTGATGGCGAGCTGATTACTAGTTTGCAGATATTCCTCGGCCAGTTCGAAGGCTTCGTTCTCTCGCAAAGGTGCCAAGTCGATTGTCATCAACGGACTACGACCCACTGCGCCGCGCCAAGCCTGGTCGATAGGGTCGCCCTCAATGCGTGAAGTCATGATCAGTATCGCCGGGCAGGATGTCACCGTGGTGGCGAGCGTTGCGAGGTACGCCAGCGCGGCAGGGTCGGCCCAATGGACATCCTCGACCACCACTAAGATGGCATGAGCAGTACTGCAGCGGCGCAGCAACTCTGCCACGGTTTCTTGCTTGCCGCTATTGCGGGTGGGATTATCCATCGCGTCATAAACCGCCCTTAGTTCCGCCGAAAGAGACAGATCCACAAGATCGTTGAGGTAAACCTTGCGGTTCGGGCTCAACAAGCCTTTGGCGACAGCGTGATCGACGGCCGCTGCGCGCACGTCCTGGTCGCTGTCTGCGGCAATCCCCAACAGGCTTCGTACCAGCGTGCAGATCGCATCCTGGCCCTTGCCCACGCCGAAGTCGAGCACGAAGCTCTTATAACAGGCAAAGCCCTGTTGCTCTGCGAGACGTTGAAATTCCTCGACCAACCGAGTCTTGCCGATACCTGCCTCGCCGCGCACAAAAACCGTCTGGCCGCTACCAGTCTCGCAGCATGCAGAAAGCACGCCCCCGAACTGAGCCAGCTCGCTTCGACGGCCCACGAAGGGACGACGGCCACTCCGTAATGTTTCCTCAAGGAGTTTCTGCACGCGCCAAACCTGGACCGGCTGATCGAGCCCCTTGATCTCCACTGCGCCCTTCGCTTCGCTGGTTGCGATTTCAGCAATCGCGCGCTGAACGGCGTCAGAGACATAGGTCTCGCCTGGTCCAGCCATATCCTGCAGGCGAGAGGCCAAATTCACCGCAATACCCGTGACCGTGTATTCGCGATGCGCATCGCTCCCGGTGTTACTGGCCACCACTTGGCCGCTAGCAATGCCGATGTGAGCCTGTAAGGGCCGGCCGGCTTCGTCACCGGTGCTCCCCATGGCGCGATGAATCTCAAGTGCAGTGCGAACTGCACGTTGGGGGTCATCGCTGTGGGCAACCGGCGCGCCGAACACCGCCATAACATTGTCGCCGATATGCTTGTCAACTCTACCGCGGTAATTCTCGACGATCCTGTCCACCACTTCGAAGTAGCGGTTGAGTAACTTGTGTGTCGCCTCAGCATCCAATTCGGTCGACAGACGGGTAAAACCCGAAAGGTCGGCGAATAACACGGTGACCTGGCGGTACTCGCCTTCGGGCAACTCAAAAGGTGCTTCCTGAGGCAGTGTTTGAGCTTTCTGCCGGCCGCTCGACAGATCCGCGATTGCGGCGAGAAGTTTCTTTCGATGGCCAAGCGAAACTACGCCAAGTTCTCTAAGGTCCTCGCCTGTTATAGTCGGCAGCGTTTCAAAGTCGATATCATTCTCGGCAAACGCCTGACGGTATTGACCTAATCCCAGGGAGTTTAACCACTCGCCAATGTTCGAATCAGACCGATCTATTTTTGTCGATGAGGACATAAAGACTGTCATCAACCGCCTTGTATCCGGGCTTTGTGCGGAATGATTAGAGAGTATGTTATGTCAACAGAAAGACCTAGTACAAGCCATGGATGGTTCGGCTGTGCCTATTTCGGTCTGCGCGGACGAGCGGCATTCCAAAAATCGCGGACCGCACGGAAGTTATAGGAACGTTGTTTTCGGCCAATTTCGGTAACGCGCAAAGGCCAACGGCTAATTCTGCTCGAGCTTTTTGACCAGCTCCACAACGGCCGGGGGTTGGTTCATCAGGTCCTTGTAAAGGTCGTCGATCTCCTGACCGGTAATGGGCTCCATGTCGAGTCTCGACTTTCTGACCTCGTCCAGCAGCTCGGGATCCTTCAGGGCTTTGCTATACGCTTCGCGCAAAACCTTCACTCGTTCCAGTGGGACTCCCGGGGGGGCAACCATGGGCCGGCCCAACTCGTCGCCGGCCAGAAGCACCTGGGCGAAGCGACGGCCGACCTCCGGGGTTTTATATTTATCCATCAATTCGAAAATCGTCGGCGTGTCCGGCAGCCGCGCATCGCGTTTTTTGCCGGCTTGAACCAGATGTCGGTCAAATCCTTTTTTATCCCAAGTGAGAAACGGCTCCCTGCTAAAGTGAACGGTGACCCGCGTTGCCCGGCAAACGATCTCGTTTCTTTCCATCGCAAGATCAACTTCGCTGCCCCCCTGATAGCCGAGCACTCGAGTGAAACGCGCGCCGATGGTTTCCTCCAAAAGGCGGGTGAATAGCGTGGTTTGATCCGACAATCCCGTGGCACCGCATTTCGGCGGTTCCTTGGATTTAATTGTATCGTCGATGGATTTGAAAGGCGCGTCATTGCGAATGTAAAGCATCATCGTGCCTCTCTCTTGCGAGCCGAGCCAGTTGAACTTGCGCACCTCGAACTTGACCTCGGGGCGTTGCACCATTTGCTGCAGATACATGTGCGTTTGAAACATGCCGATGGTGAGGCCGTCGGGTTTGGCGATGCCGTATAAATAGTTCGCCGCGATCATCGAACCGCCGCCCGGCATATTTTGCACCACCATGCTGGGGTTGCCTGGAATATATTTCCCCATGATTCGGCCAAACAGACGCCCCCAGCGGTCGTAGAGCCCGCCGGGCACCGTGCCGACGATTATGGTGATTGTTTTGCCCTGATAGAAGTTGGCTTGGGCTTGAAGCCCGCGCGGCAAGCCGATCATTAGACTCAGCAACACAGCAGCGGCGACGACTTTAATGTATTGCATTGCTTCTCCCTTTTCTTCAAAAACCTTGGACTTCGAACATCAAACCTTGAACGCGTTACATCGCCCACCCGAATTCACAAATTATCTCAGCTGTTCGAGCGGCACAATGAATCGGAGACTAGGTTGCGTCAGCTCTGCCACGCCCGCGGCCGCAAAATCTGGCCCGGACAAGCGCCGGTCGCAGCGCCGTTCTCTATAACGACTTCGCCGTTCACCACCGTGTGGTATACCCCGGCGGCTTTCTGGATCATCCTGATTTCATTTCCGGGCAAATCCTGAACGTACTCCGGTTCCAAGGTATCGATGGTCGCCGGATCGAAGATGACGAGATCAGCGGCCATGCCGGGTCGAGCCAATCCGCGGTCATTGAGACCGAATAGCGACGCGACGCGGAAGGTTAACTTCGACACCGCCTCTTCCAGCGGCATGATGCCGTAGTCGCGCACCCAGCGGCCCAGAAACGCCGTGCAATACCCGAAACGCGCGTCATAACCCATATGGGCGCCGGCATCCGACTGGCCGATGATCACGGCTGGATGTTTGAGGATTTCACAGACGGCCTTGGGATCGCCCTGCGTCGTAATATGCACGAAGCGGGTCTCAAGGTCTTCTTCGAGGGAGAGGTCGAGAAAAACATCGAGGCCGTCTTTGCCTTGGCTGCGCGCGACTTCTTCCACCGTTGCTCTCTCGAGGGATTTATTCTTTGCGAGTTTGACTTTATCCACGAAAATGACATCCCAACGGCGCGGGAATACCGAGGCCGATTTGTCCTCAATCGCCTCGGCCCGTAGTTTTCTACGGCAATCGAGATCGGAGAACATTTGCTTGCGCATATCCACCGAGCTGAACATCGCCGTCTTCCACGTCGGAAACTCGTCGAAACACTGAGCGTCGAGCAGCGTGTAGCGCATTTCGAACGGCTTGGCTTGGGTCATGGCAAAAATCGGCAGGCCTTCCTCGCGAAAAACTTTCTGCGTGGACTCGAGCATGCCCTTCCAGTGGTCCGGCCGGCTCCAACTATGGCTGATGCTTTGCCACAACACCGGCCGTCCGGTGCGCCGCGCCATGCCGGCGGCATAGGCAATCCGCCCGCGCGCGTCCGTGCCGCCGCCGCTCAACTGCACCACCCCCGCGTTCATCTCGCCAAGGACATCGAGAAGCGCGCCCAACTCATCATCAGACGCAAGCCGGCTCGCCACCGGTTTTTTGTCTTCGCGAATATGCCGCGGATTCTGGTTGGTGGAAAATCCAACCGCGCCCGCTTCCATACCCTGGCGCACCAGAGCGCGCATTCTTTCAATCTCGTCCGCCGTGGCGTTACGCTCAACGGCGTCCTCACCCATGACGTAGTGGCGCACGGCGATATGGCCCACCAGCGCCGCGGCATTAATGCCAAGTTTTGCGCCGAGCGCATTGAGATATTCATCCGTCGATGTCCATGCCCAGTGGACGCCTTTCTCGAGAACGCGGCGACTGATCGCTTCCACGCGTACGAAACTTTTGATTATCGCATCGCGGTCTTCCGGCTTCGCCGGCGCCAGACTGAGGCCGCAATTACCGAGTACCACCGAAGTCACGCCGTGATAGCATGACGACGTCCCCAGGGGGTCCCATAGAAGTTGCGCGTCCAGATGGGTGTGCGGATCGATAAAGCCCGGAGAGATGGCCAGGCCGTCGACGTTAAGCGTTCGCTTCGCGCGGCCATTCAGTCGTCCGATTTCGGCGATCTTGCCGTTGACTACCGCAAGGTCAGCGTTATAACTCGGCAGCCCCGAGCCGTCATAGACTCTACCGCCCTTAAGCAAAAGATCGTACACGGCATTCTCCTTTCGACCCGGCTGTGAAATTTACTTCAATATGTTGAAGTTAATTTAAGACATCGCGTCTGGTCAAGCAGATTCTTTGCCGGGGCACGTGGCCTGCTAAGGGCAAAATTTCTTGGAAGCTTTGGACCTCTTTGTGCTATGTTCTGCAGTGCGCTTAGCGCTTGAACGGATGTTTATGACGCTCATTCGATACATTCTATTTTTTGTCGTGGCATATTTCGCATTCGAAGCCAGCGGCTACTGGTGCGCTTCGTAGTTTGAAAGTGTTTCATCGAACGATGGGTGACGAGGTGGTTTAACAATGGGACCCACAGAAATTCTGGCGCAGTTCGTCGTTGAAACAGATTTAAATAGTATCCCCGGCAAAGCGGTTGAGACCTCAAAGCTGGTCATTCTCGACGCAGTGGGGGTCACGCTCGCCGCGGCGCGCCAGCGCGCCACCGCCATCATCACGGATTACGTGCGCGCCTTCGGCGCGCTGGCTCAAGCGGGAGTGATCGGCAGCGACCTGCGCACCGAAGCTTCGCTCGCCGCCTGGGTTAATGGCACCATGGCTTTTATGCTCGATTTTGACGATAACTTGCACGGCAGCACCAATACTCTGCCAGCAGCGCTCGCCGCCGGTGAAAGGAACGGCGCCTCAGGAGCAAAGCTGTTGGAGGCCTATATCCTCGGCCGCGATGTTTGTTTTCGTCTCGACGCTGCGCTGGATGCCGGTCGCCGAAAAAACCACGGCGGGCCGACTTCGCGCGGCTGGTTTGCCGGCGGCACCACCGGCAGCCTGGCGGCAGCGGCCGCTGCTGGCAAAATGTTGGGCCTTAACCCGCGGCAGATGGCCACGGCGTTCGGCATCGCCGCGGCGGGGGCGGGCGGTTTGCGGCGCAACTTTGGCACCATGGCGAAAGGTCTGCAAACCGGCAACGCCGCGCGCAACGGCGTCAGCGCGGCAGTTCTGGCGCGTCAGGGTTTCACCGCCGACACGGCTATTTTGGAAGCTCCCTTTGGACTGGCCGGCGCACTTTGCCTCGAAGGGGAATGCGATTGGCAAGAGCTGACCAAGGATTTAGGCCAGCGCTTTTACATGGAGCGATTACCGGCAATCAAGCGCTTTCCCACATGTTCGCCGGCGCATCGCCCCATTGAAGGCCTGTTGGCGTTGAGGCAGGAGCATCGCTTCGGCTCTGAAGATGTGGAGCGCATCGAATGTGATTTTCATGAACGCTCGCTTTGCCGCAGCGATCCCGATGAGGCGGTTGCGGGGCCCAATTGCATGCCGTTTATCTTGGCCGTTGCCGTTCTCGATGGTAACGTGGCGGTGGAGCAATTGACCGACGAGAAAATGCGCGATCCGGCGGTGCGCAACGTCATGAGCAAAATCAAACATGTGCCACTTAGAAGAGAAACTGGACAGCCCGAGCCGCCGGATCGCGTGACAGTGAAGCTCAAAAACGGCGCCGTCCATTCCGTCGAAGTTGCCGAACGCCATACGCTAACAAGCAAAGAGGAAATTGAGGAAAAATTTTTTGCTTGTGCCACCATGGCTTTGAGCCACGGGCGAGCCGAACGCTTGGCGGGTTTGGTAGCGGGGCTTGAAAAGCTCGCCGACATGGGCGCGCTCATGCGCTGCATGAATGGCGAAATGTTGGCAACGGCATAGCTGCCGCGCTTTGAAGACGGCCGATTGCGCTGCGGGGGGCGGAGCTCAGTGTCGTCTCGCCCGTGGCATTCAATGAGGAGAGCGCAATGAAAATCATGGTTGTCATGGGTGAATACCCGCCCGAAGAGCAGGAACGGCGCCGCGCGGCGGTGCTCAAGTGCGCGTCGCCGGGAACGGATATCGGCTTTGGCGTCATTAAAGCTACGTTTTTCGTGCGCGCCAACGCACAGATCAACGCGCTGTCCGCCGGCCCTTTGGTCGCCGAAATAGCGCAAAAAGCCGAAGCCAATGGCTTCGACGCCGTCGTGCCCTTCGGCACGCTCGATGCTGGCGTCGAGTTGGCGCGAAACCTGGTGCGCATACCCGTGGTTGGCGCCGGCCAATCGGTGATGCATCTGGGCGTGCAACTCAGCAACCGCCTCGGCGTCGTCGGTTACGAAACCACGAGCATTCCGTTCATGCGCAAGCAAATGCACGCCTGGAAAGTGTTGGATTCCGTCGTCGGCTTCCGCGCCATTGAGATTCCCTTGCTCGATAGTACGGCAAACCGCGGCGCCATGCGCGAGCGCTTTCTTCGATTGGCCCGCGATCTGATTGACAAAGAAGACGCGGAAGTCATCGTCCCCATGGGGGTGACGATGGTCCCCGTGCAGCATTCTGCGGCGGAATTGAGCAACGAGCTTGGCGTGCCGGTCTTAGATGCGCTCGCGACGAGCATCCAAACCGCGGAGATGATGGTCCGCACCGGGACGATTCACAGTCTGAAAACGTATCCGCGGCCGGCGGCGAACAAATGATGTCCCCTTCCGCGGAAAACTTTGACTGGAAAGGAATGGATGCCATGATCATAAGTCTTCGGCGCAAAGGATCCTTCCATTGGATGATCAGTAGCACCCTGTTAGTTCTCCTGCTCTGCATAACGGCCGGTACCATCGTTTGGGCCGGACCCGTCGAAGGCAACCCGCGTAGGGGCGGCACGCTCATACTGGGCATGACCGCCGATCCATCGACTCTCAATTGCGGTATCGAGAGCAGCCAGATCGTCGCGCTGGTGACTTCGAGCATTTACAACGGCCTGATCCACCTCGACGAAGAGTCCAACCCTCACCCTGATCTAGCCCAGTCCTGGGAGATTTCTCCGGACGGATTGGTGTACACCTTTCAGTTGCGCGAGAACGCCAAGTGGCATGATGGCCGGCCAGTCACTTCGGCGGACGTCAAGTTCAGTTTCGAAAACCTGGTGGGCAAGTACAATGCCCGAGGCCGCGAGGCTTACCGCAGCATCAAAGCCATAGAGACACCCGGACCGCTGACCGTGAAGATCAGCATGAAGAAAGCCTACTCGCCTTTTCTTGAAGTCCTCACAGCCCACGACGGATGCATCATGCCAAAACATCTCTACGAGGGCACCGACGTGCTGAAGAACCCCCATAACGATGCCAACCCTGTGGGTAGCGGCCCATTCAAGTTCAAGGAATGGAAAAAGGGCAGCCATATCACGCTGACGCGCAATGAAAATTACTTCAAGAGAGGCCGGCCATTCTTAGACAGCATCGTCTACAGGATCATCCCCAATGCCGCGACCCGCGCCATTGCTTTCGAGACCGGCGAGATTAATGCCATTTTCGCCAGCAATTCATTTCCGTACCAGCACGTCGACCGGTTGAAAAAACTGCGCGACGCCATGATCAAAGATATCGGCTCGCCGTCGTTGATCGGTCTGAACTTCAATCTAAAGGGCAACCCGATCGTCGCGAAGAGGGAAGTACGCGTCGCCACTGCCCATGCCATCGACAAGAAATTCATCGTCGAGAAAGGTCTGCGCGGGGTTGGCAAGGTCATCGACAGCGTGATTCCCCCGGGCATACCTTGGGCCTACAACGCCAACGTGCCCAAGTATCCGTTCGATCTAAAAAAGGCCAACGCCTTGCTCGATGAAGCAGGCTACCCGAGAAACGCTGCCGGCATCAGATTTCCACTGCGGTTGGCGTTCGAAGCGGGCAACGATAACTCCGAACGGCCAGTACAAATTCTCCGCGAGCAGTTCAAGGCCGTGGGCATCGACATCAAGCTGGAACGCTTCGAGCGCTCGGTGATGTTGGAGAAAATTTTTCAAAAATACGATTTCGACCTCTGGTTTGGCCCGCTGACCACCCGCGGCCATCCCGCCCTAGGCACCGCGAGGTTGTACGCGACGACATCGATAACCGGCCAGCCGTTTACTAATTTTACCCGCTACAGCAATCCCAAAGTCGATCAATTATTCGAGCAAGCGGTAACCGCGACGAAAAGACAAGAAATGGTCAAAGCCTACTACGAGGTCCAGGATATATTGATGCGCGACTTGCCGACGATCCCGGTGGCCGACCGGCTACAGCTCAACATCATCAAGGACCAGTTCCGTGGCGCGCTTACGAGCACGGAAACCTACGAACGCACCGATGAAATCTGGTGGGTTAAAGGTACGCCGTTGAAGGATGGCGACTTCGAACGTGACTGAATCTTCGTATGGAGTGTTGGAGTAGTGGAGTGATGCAGTGCTGGTTTTTAACCCGTTACTCCATAACTCCAGCACTCCAGTCGCTGAGAGACAATTGGGCTTAACAGAGCCCGAGAGACTTTATTAGCAACCGCTCTTAGGGAATTCTTCTCTGGTGTCGATTGCCAACTTCATTCTGCGGCGGCTGTTGCACGCGATCCCACTGCTGGTTTGCGTCATTGTCTTTAACTTCATCCTGATTCACCTGGCCCCGGGCGATCCGATCCAAGCCCTGGTGGGGGAGTTCCCGGCGCCCGAGGCCTATATCGCTGAAATGCGCAAAGCCTTTGGTCTTGATCAACCGCTTTATATTCAGCTCCTGCTTTATCTCAAGAATGTTTTCACCGGCGATTTGGGTTACTCCTTCTATTATCGCCAGCCTGTTGTGAGCGTCATCCTGGATCGTGTTCCCGCCACTCTGCAACTCATGGTGCCGGCGCTGTTTTTCTCGGCCATCGTTGGAGTTCTGTTGGGCATCCTAGCGGCGCGCATCCCGTACTCGTTCTCAGATAACGCCATAAGCGTCTTTTCCCTGTTTGGCTATTGCGTGCCTGCCTTCTGGTTTGGACAGATGCTCATGGTGATTTTTTCCATCGAGCTGGGTTGGCTTCCCTCTCAAGGCATTAGAACAGTCGGTGTCGATCTGGAAGGCTGGCCGAGTTTCTTCGACCGGATAACTCACCTGCTTCTGCCCTTCGCCGCTTTGGCGATTCGCCACCTGGCCGTCAACGCCAGGATGATGCGAAGCAGCATGTTGGAAGTGGCCTACGAGGACTTCGTGATGGTCGCGCGCGCCAAGGGTCTCGCCGAAAAAGACGTGACGGCCAGGCATATGATTCCCAACGCGCTGATGCCCGTCGTCACGATCATCGGCGTCGACGTCGGCTTTCTTTTCACCGGGTCAGTCCTAGTGGAAACGGTTTTCGGCTGGCCGGGCATCGGCAGGCTCATGTACGAGTCCATCGTGAAGCGGGATTATCCCGTTTTGATGGGAAATTTTCTCATCACCACGACGATCGTCGTGGGGGTCAATTTGCTCGTCGACTTGGTCTACCTTTGGCTCGACCCGCGGGTGAAGTACCAGAAATAAAATCTAGCCATGCCCTTACCCCAACTCTGGCGCCAATTTAAGAAAAATCGCGCGGCGGCGATCAGTCTCTATTTCGTTATCGCCTTTATTCTTACGGCGATTTTTGCGTCTGAGTTGTCTCCCTACGACCCGTTTGCCCTCGGCGACCACGCTTTACTGGCACCCCAACCGGATCATTGGATGGGTACGGACGATCTCGGACGGGACACCTTGAGCCGGGTTATTCACGGTACCAGAGTACCGCTTCTCGTCGGTTTTTTAGCCACCGCCACTTCGCTAATACTCGGCATTCTGATCGGTTCGGTGTCCGGTTATTTCGGCGGTCTGACCGATGTCATACTGATGCGCGTCACCGAATATGTTCTTGTGGTCCCGCGTTTTTTTCTCGCATTGTTAGTGGTGGCCATGCTCGGCACCGGGATTATGAAAATAGTTCTCGTGATCGGCATTCTGGGCTGGCCCGAAGTTGCCCGAATCGTGCGCGCTCAGTTCTTGAGCTTTAGAGAAAGGGAATTTGTTCTCGCCGCCAGAGCCATCGGCGCCAGTCACACCAAGGTGATCTTCAAGGAGATTCTCCCCAACGCGATTCCACCTGCCGTGGTCGTCGCATCGATCTTAGTCGCTCGAGCGATTCTTTTGGAGGCTGGCCTCAGTTTTCTGGGTCTCGGCGACCCCAATCTCGTCAGCTGGGGATCATTGTTGAGCGAGGCTCAGGAACGAATCAGCGCCTCAGTCTGGCTGGCGATTTTTCCCGGTCTGGCGATATCGTTGCTGGTGCTCTGCGTCAACCTGTTTGGCGACGGGATCAACGACGTGCTCAATCCGAAATTGCGGAAGAAGTGACCGCTCGTTCTGCCTGAAGGGTCTTCATGCGGGCGAATGTGTCGTCAAGAAAATGTTTGAGGCTCGCTTCGTTCTTGCCGGCGCGATAGAGATCCATCGCTGCAACAAGTTCTTGAGCAAACTCAATGCCTCCAAGAGTAGGCGGATGGCCAGCATCGACAATGGCCTTCGAAAGAATCGCCTTGTAACGGCCTCTTTCGCATTTTCTTTTGCCGATCTTCGGGCGGATACCAACAACCTGCGCAAATGAGTCTGGATCTGCCAGATACCAACGTTCGACATGAGGGTCCGGGCAAACCACAATTGATCGCGCCGCAAATTGAGGCTGGATTGTTTCTTGAATTTCGTTTCTCGCTCGACTCCAACGCTTACAATTGGCGTCGATGGCAATAAAGAGAAGATCCGGCATCGGTAGACTTTCGGGCGCTTTTAAGACGCTGGTTTGATATAATTTTAATTCTTCGAGCACCCGTGGGTGACCTCCTCTGGCCGAGCGCACGCGAACGGTCAGTCGTCGCTCTTGATCGTTGGCAATCCTGTTGAGCATGGCTCGCAAAAACTCTTCATGGGCGCGATCTTCGGCGAACAAATCCACAGTGAGCGCGCTACTCATCAATCATGCCCCGAAGCATCAGGCTTTCGAAGAGTCCATCTTCTGTCCCCGTTGTTAGAGCCTTGGCGATTTCGAGATCTTTGAAGAGGGGCCCGCTAGTTATAAACGAAGCGATCTCGGTGCCCACAGGCCCCTGTCGCACTTTTAGGAGGGCGATCTCTTTCGGACGGTCCTTGGCAAGTCTTAGCACTACGTCACAGAAAAGAGGTGAGTGAGTCGTCACAATCACTTGCCGGCCTTGCTCGGCGGCCAGCGAAGCTAAAAGTTCCACAATTAGCTCCAAACGACGCGGGTGAACTCCATTCTCTGGCTCTTCAAAGGCGAGAAGTGAACCACCCCAAGGGTTCACCGTCAGGGCGCAGAGTGCGAGCACCCGAAGGGTGCCTTCAGAAACTATACGTGACGAGAATTCCTTTCCGCCCTGTCGAACCAGAATGTCCAGCGTGCCGCGCTTCTTGTCCAGATCAACTGTCAGGTCCTCCACGCTCGGGATCAGGGAACGGAGCGTTCGCTTGACGGCGTCAAAACGCTTCGGCTGATCTGCACGCAACCGATACAAAAATGGCGCGATATCTTCTCCTAAAACTCCTATATCCCGCACATCTGAAGGTGGACGAGCCGAGCGCATGGCGACGCGCGGATCGAGGTAATAAGTGCGCCAGCCTGAAAGCTCGTTGCGACAACGTTCGATGGCGCGGTATTCAATTCCGCTCCATCGTGGGTCTGATAGTATTGCATAGTTTTGGCCGACGTCTTCACGCCGGGGATTCGCTGGTTTGCTCTTGCGGCGAATTCGGAGCTGATCTTCCACCCTTTCTATTGACGGATTTCCTTTTGGTTCGCCTCGCTTGCCAAGCGTAGCGAGATATTCGTCCTGCACGCTTAAGCTGCCGGAACCCGGTTGGATCTCAACCGTAAAACGATAGTTGTAAAGAAAATGTTCTTTGCCCACATCCAAAAGCGTCTCAAGAGAGAAACTTGCGCTCTTTTGACTCAGCAACGCGGCGAGACCACCTGCAGGAAAACCAAACGCCTCGATTGGGTATCCCCTGATAGGTTCCGATAGGGCATCCGACAACGTCCGGCTTGTTCCGACGCGCGACAACGCTTGGATCGCGTCTAAGAGATTACTTTTCCCTGCCGCATTGGGACCAAAAAGCACCGCCATTCGGGGAAAATCGACGGTCACGTCATCCAGCGACTTAAACCCTTTAACGATCAATTTCTTTAACACGCAATTCTCCCTGCTAGCAGTCTGTGAGGCTCATCAATAACATATCGTCCACGAAGTGCTAATCCGTGGATCAAAATACGGATCGCAGAACCTTCCCGAATCATTCGTCATTAAAGTTCAGTATCTCGCCGCATTCGGTACTTGATTTCGTAGTCGGGTGCCATGAGCTGAGCCGAAGGGATGCCTGCCCCAACTTTAATCGACGTGAGAAGTCCAACTCCTCGTCCGTAAACTCGTAGTGCGCCACGAGTACCCGGATGATTTCATCGAAGATGGGTTTTGCTATCCTTTTTTTCGGATTTAAGACGAGGCTCAAATACTGGTTCTTTCACTTCCCAATCCTCTCGTTAACTCCCTGCCAAGAGTTGTTCGCGCCGTCGTCTCGGCACCTGAGATAATTGCCGAATTTGCCTGATTTACTCTCAAGATTAGTACCCTTACACTGGTAACATGTCGCACCGAGACGTTCCGCAAGGCGCTGTAAAGTCTGCACGTCAACACGTTCGACTTTCTTGCATCCTGCATCGGCGCACACAACCACGGGACCTTCGGTATAAATGGCAACGCGAGCAATCCCACTACACTGCGAACATCGCGGATTTCTGAATCGTTCGTCGAGCGTTCGCAGCTCATCGATGACTCGGTTACCCGATGATCGTTTCCATTTCTCTAGAGACGACCGGTTTTGACTAGGAGTCTGCGGCAATTTAGGCTGTGGAAGTCCTGAGTTCTGCGTACCGAGCGGGAGTGAAGTGGTTCGTGGACTCCGCTCAGGCCGTGGTTCAGGCCAGACAACTGTTGGTTCGCGAACGACAGAAGTCTCGGTATTCACTTTCGTTAAGTCTTTCTTGTCAATCGCGAGAATTGTGGCCGATCTCGACTGCTCTCCCACAGAAATTGTCACTTCATCGTCGACGGTTTTGCCCAACAGGGCTTTCCCGGTGGGACTAGTCGATTTGAATATTCCCATATCTGGATCGTGCTGCTCAGCTGCAATGATGAGAACTGCTTGCTGACCCGAGGGTCTGTCGTAGGAAACCATTACGCGATCGCCAACTTCGATGACAGCTTCTGGAAGCGCTGATGTGGATTCCCTCTCTGGCGTTCTTGTTTCGCTAGCTTCGACAGTGCGGTGTTCGGTGTAGATGTTTTTCTGGGTTTCACGTGGCATGGGTTCAATGTGCATAGTAGTGAGCGTGCGTACCAGGTCTGCCATGCAGCCATCGGGGTCACGGCGAAAGCTCGATGCCCAGCAGCGCCAGAAGCGCCAGCCCATACGTTCCATTGCACGCTGGCGAAGCATGTCTTCAAGCCACTTTTCGGGGGGATGCCACTTGTCGCCGTCCAATTCGATCGCAAGGCGCCGATCGTTCTCACCATCGACGACCAAATCGATGCGCCAACTACCTACCCCAACCTGAGGCGTAACGCAGTAGCCGAGCCCCGCGAGACGAACAAATACAGCTCTCTCAAAACCAGATTCACAGAGATCAATTAGGTCGCTAACTAGCGACTCAGTCTTCGGCATCGGGTTTTTGAAATGGTTGATAACCTTTAGCCGAAGGTCTTGTGGGTTTTTCAGAGTGCCCTCTGCAATCGAACGAAAAAGGTACATGCGGTCCCGGGCGCGACTCAGAGCGACGTTAAACCGCTGCTGAAACACCTGGGAGGTCAGCGCACCGTCCCCTGGACTGGACACCATACTGACAAACATAATGTCGCGTTCTTTCCCCTGGAATGTTGCGGAGTCACCGCAGGCAATTTTGTGACGATGGAATGTCTCCTCGCCGATCCGTTCAAGAAGCAGTTCCTGGATGAAATTCGCTTGCTGTCCCCCAATCAACGAAACGACGCCGATGGTCCGATTGGCAAAACGGGGATGCTTCACGATTGTCTCGATTTCGTCCGAAATAGCGTTTGCTTCAACTAGGTTGATCTTGCGCTTGTCTTTTCGCCCATGCGGCAAGTAGACATCAATCAGCGGGGGATCGAGCCGCTCGGATGGTTTCGGAATCCGGAGGGGAATGATTGGTTCAGGGTAGAACTGGACACTAAAGCGAATGATCGCTTCAACGCATCGAAAGTGCTCTTTGAGCATAATGCGCGTGCCAGGAAATGCTGCACTGGCCAAGTCGTAGATTGAATTTCCGGGAAGGACAGAATCGGCGAAGGGCTGTTCCTTAAGGTAATTGTGACGCAGCAGCAAGAGTGTTCGCGCTGGCACAAATGCAGCCGTCGGACTTACCTGTCTGTCATCTCCAACGATCAGGAGCTTGCTACCTCGCATCAATGCGGGAAGAGCGGTAATGTCGGATTGGGATGCCTCGTCGACAATTACGACATCAAACGAACCGAGTTCCGCGGGTAGCGTTTCGGAAACCCGCCACGTTGGCATGACCCAACAAGGTACTGCCCCGTAGCACTGTTCCATCGCTGCCCGTGCGAATCCTCGATACAGTGAGCCTGTCTTTGCGTGTCTACCCGCAGGGATCCTTTGAAGTGCGCGGGTGAACCGTTGCAAGGCAGACAACACATAGTCCGTGAGGTTTTGCTTTAGCCCGAGATATGTTCGGACTTTGACCAACTCACCGAAGCTTTTTTTTGAATCCTCCTCCAATTCGAGCCGCAGTTGTGAGAGCTCGCGGATACGATTGCGACCGTCGATGCGTCGTAGGTATCCAGAGATACGCGCCCATTTCCAGCTCTCCCGCCATTCCCCCGGCGTCAGTGGATCATCTGCATCGTCGGCAGGTTGAGTCTGAAGCTGATGGGCCCACTTGACTCCACCAGACTCCTGGATCAAATTCGCCACCCTTTTCACTTCCGTCAGATGGGGCTTGAGGTTGTGAATTCGGCTTAGTTCTCGACACAGAGATTCCCATCGGTCACCAATCTGTTGCGCCTTTAGATCAGGATTCCCAATGTCGTTTTCAATAAAACCCTTCATCTGCTCACTCACGGAACCAGAGCAGACAGCCACGCGATTGATCAAATTCGCTCGTGTGCCGCGCGAACGAGCAAGGCGGATTTTGGCGAGATTCAATCGGAGCGCTTCTGCTGCATAGATAGCGCCGACTTTCGAATCAAGAATAGAATGCGCCTCGAGTCCATGGGGAAACAAATCCTTCGCCTCCGAAAGAATTTCGGGGCCGCGGTCCTTGATTAACCGGCGGGCTTGGTTCAACTCATTCAATGTATCAGCGATCCACTTCCCTGTGGCGTTTCCTTCGTCGTCTAGCTGGGGGAGGTCGTACTCCTCTCTTCTTGCTGTCCACGCGCGTGTGAGATTTGAAATTTTATGACGCCATTCGAGATATGCGGCTACCTTTTGCCAATCTCCCCTGGATTCTGGAGGCCGGCCTTGTACCTCAATCCGTTGGACCAAAGCCTTCGCTTCCGTCCTGCCAAATGCCAAACGACCGAACGGCGGCTTACCGAGAGATCCTCTCTTTACTGCTTGCAACAGTTCCGGGTGCCGATCCGCTCCGTTCGGAATTCGTACATCATTGCGAACCATGTCCTGGCGGTTATCGGCAATTTCAGACATCAGTGGGATCAATTCGTTGAATAGCCGAGTCCCGTCAGCATCCACGCCGTCACGCCGCCACAGCTCGAAGAGTCGACTCAGCCAAGGCTTATTAGCGCTGGCATCGAAGAACTCAATGACGTTTTCGACGATTTTCAAGAGCGCTTCCGCCCGAGTCGCACCATCGCGTACGGTCACCAACAATGCTGGCAAGTTTCCGCCGACGATCCTTTGATCGAGATTTGCGGCGCCGACTAAATCCTGGTGCAAAGCTACTATGGCAGCCGAGTCTGGCAGGTCGGCCATACTGGGTAGGACGCTAGTGATATAGGCCAAATCAGTGCCGAGGACCTTGCGTGCGTTACGAACCGCCACCACATCGTCATTCGTGAAACGCGGTTCGTGCATCTCGTCGAAATCCAACTCGTCGTGTAACCAGTGATGTTTGTCTTGCTCGCGAACTAGAAGCTCGGCGAGTTCTGCTGCCATCAGTTGGTCCTCAGCGTTTTCATTCTGCAATGAGACCTTTTCAAGGTGTTTCTCAGCCCAGGTGAGTAGTTCCCGATCGATTTTTTCGATCTTTTCCCGCAGCTCGACAACACGTCGCTGGCCCGCCACGATTTCTCTCTCAAGCTGCTCCACGTCGGCCTGCGCAGATGTGTACGACAGGACGCGGACGGCTTGCTCTAGTTGCCGTAAGCCCTCGCGCTCGGTACTGAGCAAACTAATCACGAGATCGCGAATTCCTTCTGGGATGTGGTTGCGTACTTCCACAAGAGGCTCGGCCGCCTTTGAAGTAACCAGTACACGCTTTCCGGTTGCCAAGCAGTGGCAAATAATGTTGGCGATGGTGTGGGTCTTGCCTGTACCCGGAGGACCTTGGACAACCATCCCATCTGTCATCTCAAGCTGCTTGATTATAGCGATTTGCTCGTCGTTGAAAGCCTTCGGAAAAAAGAAGTCCTCTGGCTCGACTGATTCCTTTGCGCGGGCGGGTTGCCTGCTACTGGCGCTTTCAGTCTCTGGACCTCCGATGTTAATTCCCCGCGTCGGTCGTGCGGGCTCGTTAGACGGTTCCATAACAAGCCGTGTCGATGCGGCAGGTACTTTCTCCGCCTGGTCGACAGCAGTCTTGAGCCGAACAAGGTCGCCGAGGAGCACATTGTTTGATCGCTGGCGAGCGAAAATCGCCCACGTGTCGCTTACCAGTAGGTTCTCCAACGCTGGGGGCACCGTTCGGTCAGTGATGTCGCGGGCTTGATCTGGATGATACACACCACGAGTATCCAAGTGCGTCGCGGCCTCACGCAAAACTGGTACAAACGTGTCGGGACGAAATGGTGAAATTTCCCGTTCGTCCACGGCTTGAGCCAAAAAACTTTTCCCGAAGTCTCTGACTTTTGGGGCCCCATCATTGTCGAGTTCGAAGTACGGCCGCAGGGCGAGCTGCGGTTCCACATTACGTGGACGAACTCGGATTCCACCGTCGTTAGACTCTATATCTAGCTCAACGAGTTGTTCGATGAGTGGGTGATCAATTTCTATTCCCCTGATTTTCCATCTCGAAACCCCAGTACCCCAAACTACTTCGATTGGATGCTCGGGGTCCGACTGGATCACCTGCTGGAGGCTAAAGAAGGCGTCATAAATTGCAATCGTCCGGCGCCGCGGCTTTTCAGATTCGGACCATTCTCGCCACGGGCCGCTGATGTACTTATCAACCGCCCCCTTTACGTCCGTGTATCGTTCAAGCCGCATAATCACATCGACATGATCTCTGGGGTGTCCACTCTTTAGAGTGGCTTGAATGTCATCATTAGTGGTGAGTCCGCACGAAACGAGTTTGGCCGCTTCCTCCTTGTGCATCGTCTGCACTCGCGTCGTTTCGGGTACCGGTTCACGGAACGGATCGCGGCTCACCGTCAACCATTCCCGAATGAATTCAGGGGCAACTGGAGGATCTATTCGTTTCAGGCGATCGATCTTTAGCCAGATCGGACCATCTTCGTCTTCTAGATCATGATGAATCCCAACCTGCCCCTTAAGGTTGGACTCGTAGTAAAGGACGTTATTGTAGTCGCTGAGCGCGAATACGGGATTCTCACCCTGTTTGACGAGTTCTTCGACGTACTCCAGCAATTCGCGGAGACGCTTCCGAACATCCGACTCTGTCTTTTGCGCTTTGCTCAAGTTCGTCCCGATCCTCTCAGCACCGACGCTGACTCGGCCAGATGTTCACGAAACTCCTCAGCCAGTTTCTTTTTTGAACCGAAACGGGGTCTGATTGTCGATCGCACCATCATGTTTGGAGAAGCTTAAGGCGCTGAAAAGCTCATCTTGGGGAACCTTTGCCATTCCGATTAATAGCCAGCAATGATGCCCGACCCCGCCCGGCCATCGCTCTAGATGGGAATCGATCTCTTTCCATCCGCGGAGATTGAAATATCCGACGCAGAGATCGGACCGAGTGGACAGTTCTAGCGTCTCGCCGAGGGCGGGGAGGAGTTGCTCCTCGATGTTGTCGAATATTCGAGGCACGAGTGGATCTATCCGCCTGATTTTTCAGCAATTGTACGTGACATGGGTGTCGTTTGACAAGTGCTCGTAATCAGGGGTTACGTGGAACCCACTGGGCGTAAGACGTTAGGCGATTGCCGTAGAAGAAAGGATGAAGCATCGAAGCAGCGCTGGAATTCCCTTAAATGTAACCACGCACCGTGGTCGGAACAGTTCCACGTTTGGAGAATTCCCGAAAGGTCGATGCAACTGGCTAACACGCAAGCTGCGTTCTAAAAGATCGATGGCCGGTGGAGCAACGCCAAAATGAACGCCGGTGCAAAATTATCTCTTCAATTCAACTGGCGCCGCTCGATACGGGTAAGAATCATCCGACCACAATAACGCCCCGCCCATCCGCCCACTTAATCTCCGTGCCGCGGCGCTTGGACAGACGAGCCACCTTGTCGATAATTTCCCGCCCGAGTTTATCATCCGCTAACACCGGACGGCCGCGCTGCCAGCGAGGCTTGCCAAAGCCAAGATCCAGCGGGTAGAGATCGATGCGCGAAAGCTTTTTACCGCTGAACTCACAGCTGGCGATTATCTGCTTCCAGTAGTTCGGATCGGCGGGATGGCCTACGGAATCATTTTGATAGCGCGTGTCGGCGAAATCGGCGGGACCGGCGTGGCTGCCGAGCCCGTATCGCGCGTAGGCTTCTTCGGCCAGGACTTGCGGGGTTTCGAGCTCAAAAATCGCCGTGCCCAGGCTGTAGAAGATTGGCCGGCCCTTGTAAAGCTCGACGCCAAAGGGTTCCTGCGGACCATGGGCGACGAAGACATCTGCGCCGGCATCGATCGAGCGGTGGGCGAAATCGACGACGAAATCCGCCATCTCATCGATTTCGCTACGATGCGCGGCGGTGAGCAATTTTTCCCCGCCCAATTCGTGGCAGTGCAAGCTCACCACCACCCAATCCGACATGCGCCGCGCTTCTTTGACCGCGCGCAGGTTTTCCTCGGCGTCACGCTCATTGACCGAAGTGCGAAGCGCAATTCCATCCCCCAGCTCGAATCGCATGGAACCAAACATGTATTCTTTTCGATCCCCCCCGGCGCCGCGCGTTCTTGCGTCGCCCAGATTTTTGCGCCGCTCGACCGCCGCGTCGTATCCCAACGCCGCGCCCAGTCGGCGCAATTCCATAAGACCACGTTCATCGACGACATGGGTCACGCGGTGGCGCAAGGGGTTGATGCCGGCTCGGCCCGGCGCATCGGGCCGCTGCTCCCCCGCGATTGCATGGGCGGGCATCGTGGCCGTCGTCGCGATCAACGCGACACGCCCGCGCGCCGTGTCCAAATATGCCGGGCTGCGCGCCTCTCGCAAATGACGCCCGCTGCCGGCGTGAACGATGCCGGCGGCGTCGAGGTAGCGACAGGTGGCGACGATGCCTTCTTCGCCATAATCGTAGGCGTGATTGTTGGCGGTCGACACCAGGTTCACGCCAAGCCACTTGAGGTCTTCCAAAAGGTGCGGCTCGGTGGTCATATAGGTCCCGCCGCTGATATTCTGGTGCCCTTCCAGATAGCGGTGCACCGAGGTTTCGAGATTGGCGAAGGACGCGTCGGCGTTGCTGATAATTGCTTTCAGCTTGAGATAGCTCGCTTCTTGGAAAACGCTAAGACGCCTGGTAGGCATAACGTCGCCCAGAAGCATTATTTTAAAATCACCGCGCTCAGAGTCGTAAATCATGGCGTGCTCCTCTCTATAAAAGCCGGCAAAACGCCGGCTGGACTTGGAGGGGGCTGAACTACCGGCATCCCAGCTGCAAAGAAAACGGACCGAACGATAGCACGAAGACACAGCCCCGGCCATCTTCGGCGGTAATCCTTGGACGTATCCGTCCCTTCATTGAAAATGTTACTTAAAGAACCAGCGCTTTGAAACCAGTACAAAGGAGCATTTATGGCAGTCGACTTTGTCACCAATCAGGAAATTATTATGGCCGCGCGCCAAAGTCTTCCGCAAAACGTCTGGCACTACCTCACCGGCGGCGCCGAGTCCGAAGCTACAATGCGCCGTAATCGATATGGCCTGGATAGCCTCGCCTTTCGACCGCGGGTGCTCGTCGATGTTTCCAAATTTGATGCGACGGCGACATTTCTTGGTTTTCAGCTCAGAATTCCCGTGATGCTCGCGCCTATCGGCTCGTTGCAGTCGATCACCCCCGAAGGCGGAGTCGCCGTCGCCAAAGCCGCTGAAGAATTCGGCACCGTCAACTTCGTCAGCTCCGTGACCCAACCCAGCCTCGAAGAAATTGCGTCAGCCAGTCGCAACCCCAAAATCTTTCAGCTCTATGTGCAAGGGGATTTGAACTGGGTCGAAAAACTCCTGACCCGCGTCAAGCAGTCGGGCTACTCGGCCTTATGCCTTACCGTCGACACCGCGCACTACGGCCACCGCGAGCGGCAGATGATGGACCGTTGGCTACCGCCGAGCCGACGGGGCACAGGCTACGAATATCGCGCCGCGTTAACCTGGAAAACTCTCGATACCATCAAGCAGATGGCGGGCCTGCCTTTCATCTTAAAGGGCGTGGCTACCGCCGAAGATGCTCGACTAGCCGTTGATCATGGCGTCGAGACAATTTACGTCTCCAATCACGGCGGACGGCAGCTCGACCACGGCCGCGCAACCATCGACATGCTGCCGGAAATCGTCGATGCCGTACGCGGCCGGGCCGAAACCGTTCTCGATGGCGGTATCGTTCGCGGCAGTGACGTTCTCAAGGCCATCGCGCTCGGCGCCCGTGCGGTCGCCATCGGCAAACTACAAGGCTGGGGCCTAGCCGCGGCGGGTCAAGCCGGCTTGGTACGGGTTCTTGAAATATTGGAGAATGAGATCATTACAACCATGGGGCTGCTCGGTATAACGCGGCTGGACCAGCTGTCCACCGCCTACCTGAGCAAAGTTCAACCCCTTGGTCCCGTCCACGAGATGAGCGCCTTTCCCAATATGCCTGGCGGCCGGCTGCTCTAACCCAAATTACCCATGTTCCCGGGGAGAATTACGACGCTTTGTTTTTGCAAGAATAAGAAGGCACGGCGATTCATTTCCCAGATTCAATAGCAAAACCTGATTCAGCCAGTTGGGTCAGGTTTAGAATGTGTTAACTGGAATGGACTTCGGCTAGTTTAATGGACTTGGCTCATTTATTGCTCAAGTACGTCAGGCAGGTTAATTAAGACCTCTTTCTCGATGAATTGGGAAACTTATAGTTATGTTCTAGTGAGGCGAGCGAGACAGATGTATCGAGATGACTGCGAAGTTCTCTCAGCTGAAAAGGAATCGATTGGCAGAGCTTTCAAAAACCCGAAACGATCGTTTTGGCTTCTAAGCCCTTGAAAGGAGCACCGCCTTGAACACCGAGCTTCCCGTTACCACACTTGCGATGATAGCCTCCGACAAGAAGAAGGCTGCGCCACCAAAAAGGTATAAGTCGGTGCCCGAAAGCTGGAAAGCTTTGTCAGAGTCGACATTCCGGCAAGCGATTTCGAACCTTGAATCGGTTTTATTCGACATCAGCGCGGACGGAGTGGGTATAAATACACCGGATGGGAAAATTAGTGCGACAACCCTCAATCGTTGGGCCGAGCAACTAAGAAATGCGCTCCACGCACTGTCAAAAGGACAGTAAAAAATAGCGGGCGCTAGCCGCAGCCGGAAAGCCGAAATTGGCTCCACTCCACTCGAGTCCACGGCTTATGCGACTTGTCGGAACGACGAAGATTCACGGAATTTTCGCCGCTGTCATTTCTGATCCCAAAAATTTCGACTCCGACCTGTCGCGGCCGTAGACCTGACCGAAAGTTTTGCTCCAAACCATCGCGTCAAGAAATAACTCCAGCCACCCCTTCCCACTTTTAAAGAGTTTAGAGCCGAACTGACCCATTTTCCCGCGCAATCTCCCGATCCGATCTGCGGTTGTGCGTGTCTGAGGTAAGCTGATATAAGAAGCAAAGAAAGGCGGCAAGATGGCTGATCTTAACCTCAATCACGTCAAGACAGCAGTCCTCTCCAGTGATTGTTCTGGCAGATTGTTGCGCCGCTTTTTCGAATGAGGCCCCATCGGGTTTCACTTTATATTATGGAACATTTAGCGACGCTCGCCACTTCGGCGGATTTTACTGGAAGGAGGAATCGACGATGGCTGACCTAGCGACACTCGACGAGGCTTTTCACCATATCATGCGAAGCTTCATTGAGACCGGCCGGGCGCCGCACTACGCCGAGCTGGCTGCTGCGCTGGGAGTCTCGGTAGAAGCAGGGCGGCGACTCTTCCACGATCTTGAAGCGACCGGCTATTCGTTTTTTTTGCATCCTGAAACCGATCAAATAGTATCCGTCGCTCCCTTTTACAACCTGCCCAATCAATACCGTATTTCTATAGACGGGGAGCAAAAATGGTTCGCCCAGTGAGGGTTCGAAGCGCTGGCGGTGCGCTGGCTCTTTCCGGGAAAGACGATAAGGATGGATGCTCCCTGCCTGGACTGCGGTGCACCCATGGTTATCGTTATGCGCGATGAGGAGGTGCTCACGGTCGAGCCTGACACGATGGTGGGATACTCGATCGCTCCTATCGGGGTGCAGGGCCCGGGCCGTGCTTACAGGTGAGCCAACATGAACCTCTTCCGGTCGGAAGAGCACGCGCGCAACTGGTCCGAATTTAAACCTTATATCCTGGAGAACTTGAAGCCGCTGTCTTTCTATGTGGAACGCTTCAGCAACGAAATGATGCGGAGTCGCGCTCGGCCAGACTTTATTTCGTGGTACACGGACTGGCGTCTAGCACGAGCTCACCCGAAATAATTTATCCGTGAGCGGCCTTTAAAATGGCAAGCCTCTCCGACACAGAGTTCCAAGCTTCATCCGGGTGGTATTCAAAAGCTTAGGAGCAAGCACCATGAATCCAATAACCAATCCTGTCCAAGAACTTATTGCCCAGGTGCGCTCCGCATTCGAAACCGAGACCACGATCAGTCGACTCCTTGGGCGGGCTAAGGAGTCCCTGGAACGGTTTATCGCAAATCCTGGTTCCCTAGAAGAGATCAAGGCGTCGCTGGCTCGTATCTTGGCGCGAAAGGCGATTCCATACGGGCAGCCGGTGGATCAGGAGGGTTATGGCTCCTGGAGGCTCTACACCGATCCAGACCATCTCTTCTGCATTCGCCCGACTCGTCAGCGCTCCACGACAAGCCGGCAGCCACACGACCATGGAGAGCTTGGATGGGCAGTCTACGGCATCTTAGTGGGTGAAACAGTCCAGCAAATCTACGAGCGCCTTGATGACGGCAGTGAACCGGGGCGAGCAAAATTGCGGCCGCTCCCACCGATCCGTCAAAGGGCCGGAGAGGTTATTGTCATTCCAGTGGGAGCGCCCCATGCCATAATTGCGCGGACTGAAAACTGGAGCGTAGTTATCCGAAGCCGCGAGATGGAAACACTATGGCGTAATTGGTACGATGCCGAGGCTGGAACCGTAGAGCGGAAGGTTTTCGGATACGGTTAGGCAAAGGACGAACAAAAAGTCTATAGCACCCGCCTGACGCGCCGCCAGGGTCAATTTGATAAAACTTTGCTCCGATTTCCGCCTGTAGGATTAAAAAACTGGCTCAGCGCCAAGAGTGACCCCTTGTCGGTGCTTCCCGGCTTTTCAAGTGCACTGGCTAAAAGCGTGTTTTCAATATCACGCACCGCTTGAGCGCGATAAATATCTTCGAGATTTGTCGTCCAGTCAACAACTGCCGGTGAGAATTAAAACCTGCTCTCTTTTTCCAATCTTCTGACAACGCTATCGTCGACCAATTCTCCCGCCTTTAGCCGGCGTACCTTTTCGTTGTGAGCGCCGAGGAGGCGGATGACGTTTCGCACGCCGTCGACACTGGGATAGATTTTTTTCTCATAGATTCCGACGATGCTTTGGTAACCCTCTTCGGCATCATCGAGGCGTTTGAGTCGGAGTCCTTTAGCCAAGCTTTTCACAACCTGCGGCTTGTTTTCCGGATTGCGAACGAAAGCGACTCCATCAAGCAAACCTCTGAGTACGTTTTCGACCGTCGCCGCTGAGGACGCCAATGCGCTGCGTCGTGTGATGATTCCCGATCCTTGATATGGAATCGGCAGCTTTTCTAAGTCGGCCAGCAAGCGGAACCCCTTGCTCTGCACGATCTTGCTGAACGTATAGCCCAGGTAGCCCGCGTCTACATTTCCGGCCAACAGCGCTTGAGAAACGACTGAATTGTCTCCGAGCGCCCTGATTTGAATCTTGTCCCGCTCCTGCACAAGGCCCCAGTGGTCCAAGGTCAACATCGTAAAAATCCAAGCGCCGCCGCTTAAACTGTTAACGCCGAGACTTTTCCCTTTCAATTCGGCCGGGCTTTTAATCTTCGGATTGGCAACGAAAGTCCCGCTCAGCTTATTGATAAAGCCAGCGATGAAAACCAAGTCGGCTCCTTCCGCAATCGCTCCGAGATTTGCGCCTGAAACGGAACCCCAGTGCAAAAGGGACTCTCCCGAGCTTAGCGCGGACATACCGACTGGACCATTACGGACCTGCACCAAAGTCAGATCCAGGCCATACTTCCGGAAAAACCCTTGATCTTGGGCAACGTAGAGCGCCCCTTCCCGCTCACTTAAGGAGCCGGTAGTCATGAGGACTTTAGTGAGAGGCGCCGCCGCGTGAGCATGAGCGGGTGTCAAAATGAAAAGAGCAAGGACTACCATTGACGAGATAAATGGAAAAAATTTCATCTAGGAGCTCCTGAACGAGTTTTTCTTTTTGACGAATCACAAGGGCTTTCGCTTCCGGGCCCGGGTTTCGAGAAGCTTTTTCCCTAAGCTACCCCTGATCAAAAGCCGCAGCTTGAATCCGGCGCTGGATCTTTCGGCGAGCTCGTGCCATCGTCCAAAAATCAACAGAAAGCCTGAAAAAGCAGCCACAAAACCACGGCTGCGGGAAAGAACCATTCCGTTCCTAGAAATGGCGGGCTCATCGTGTCACATTTCTTTCTAAGCGCGGGCGCTTCAACGTGTCGAGAATTTTCGAAACGTTGAAATCAACAGCGGATTTAATGCATAAGCGCACCGGATTATCCATCGGCGGTCTTTGCGCTCAAACGCTAACTTTCCTTCTTCAGTTCTGCAACCGTCAGCTGCCGCGGTTGAGTATCGACGGGTTCGATAACCGGGATCCCACCGGCCGATCCTGCGCCGAGTTCTTTAAAGCGCCTGGCGGCGGGCAACACTCTGGTTTCCAGTGTACCAAGGGCGCTGTTGTATGCGCCGCTGGCTCTTTCTAGACTGCTGCCGATGTCGGAAATATGATCGGCCAGCGTTCTCATGCGATCATAGAGTTGCTTGCCTAAATCGCTTATGGCCTGCGCGTTCTCGGCAATTTGTTCCTGCTTCCAACCGTAGGCGACCGCGTGCAGCAGCGCGATAAATGTGGTGGGGGTCGCCAAGACCACGCGCTTTTTCATGCCGTCTTCGATCAACTCGTGGTCGGAATCCGCCGCGGCAGCGAAGAAGGATTCGCCGGGAATAAACATGACGACGAACTCCGGCGCCTTGTCAAACTGCTCCCAGTAGCTCCTGGCTGATAAAGCCGCCAAATGCGAGCGAATCTGCGTTGCATGCCGCGCCAAAGCTTCCTTTCTGCTCTGCTCGGACTCCGCCGAAAGCGCATCGAGGTACGCGGCCAGCGAAACTTTGGCATCGACGACGATTTCACGACTCGCGGGAAGGTGAACAACAAGATCGGGCCGGATGCGACCGTGTTCGGTTGAAAGGCTCAACTGCTCGGTAAAGTCGCAGTGCTCGGACATTCCAGCCAACTCAACGACTCTCTTCAATGTCATTTCGCCCCATCTCCCACGGATTTGCGGTGTTTTGAGGGCGGTGACGAGATTGGCGGTTTCTCTTTGCAGCTTCTCCTGGCTTTCGGAGAGTCCTTTCAGACTCGATTCGAGGCTTGTATAGGCTTTCTGGCGCGTGGTTTCGAGGCTGCGAACATGTTCATCGAACGACTTCAGCGATTCGGCCAATGGCTTCACCAACCCGGTAATCGCTTCCTCCCGTTTACCGAGATCGCCTCGCGCCTCCGCGAGCACTTTTTCAAAAGTTTCCCTGGCGAGAGAGAGAAAGGCCTTGTTGCTGTTTTCGAGGGTCGTACCTGCCAGCGCCTTGAAAGTATCTTTAAGCTTTTCCTCGGCCTCCGCGAGAAGCCGCTTCTCATCTTCCAACCGTTGGCAGAGTTCCTGTTTTTCGGTCTCTGCTCTGACTTTGGCTTCTCTCTCGGATGCCAGCTCGACTCTGAGTTGTTGCAGTTCATGGCTCGTCCTTTGCCGTGTCTCGCCGTACTGTTTGCGCAGCTCTGTCGAGGTCGCGTCCGCCGCAGCCGTTCTCGTTTCGGCTGCCGCCGTTCTGCGATCGGCTTCCGCCAGCTTGCTTGTAAGCTCGGCTTGCCCGCGTTGAGACGCGACGAGCCATGCCATCACCGCGCCAACAAGCAATCCGGCAAACGCCCAGGCGATGTATTCCACTTGAAAATACCGTTACGGTGAAATAATCTTTTGACCACTCAAAGTGGGCTCGTAAAGCAATTGGATCACGATGCCGTCGGGATCAGCGCAATAGAAAGATGCGCTGCCGTCGCGATGCACTTTAAACGGATCAATGATTTTGATGCCCCGGGCGAAAAACTCTTGCTCCAATTCTTTGACTCTCTCGATACTCTCGACCACAAAACCGAGATGATCGAGCTGCAACTCCGCGGCGCCTTGCGCGAATTCATCGGTGATCTTGTGAATGGCGAGGTTGTCACAGCCTGAAGATAAATAGACGTTTTCGGGATCAGGCTCCCACACGACATCCATGCCGAAAAACTTGCAATAGAATTCTTTGGACCGCGCCGCGTCTTTTACTTTTAACGCGATGTGACGCATCCCTTTCAAGCCTTGAACTTGACCCATGCCGCGAATATAGCACAGCCCTTTCTCCCCCGCGACGAGACTGTGTCGAAATCTCGTTCATGTTCGATAGGCTCGCCGCGAACGGATAGCGACTTTAGCTATCCCATTCTCCGCTCTGTCGCGGTAGGAACCTCCCTCGCGAGCGGTCCCCCGCAGGCGAGTAGGATCGTGGCGCGGACCGGGCTTCGAATGATGCCGACGTTTCCACGATCCCCTCTATCATTCCGTACGGCGGGTTTTCCCCAGTACGGCTGGAAGGTGTGCGTGTCAGATGGGACCTTCCTGGGCGCCAGCCGCTTAAGCTCGCTACCAGCATACGCAAGATTGACGTCCAGTTTGTTACCATCCTTCGTATCAGCAGACCCACCGTTGAACTCCAGCAGTCGGTCTGGGAACGGAGGTTCAACCGATACCGCAAAATCGAGCCGGGGACAGCTCGCACCCCAGGGGTCCTCGCTCCGGTTTGGGTTATTCTGTCCCAATCCATCATCACTTAATCGACCCCATCCGTCCCACTCGCAGGCACGTTCGGATTTCGCCGCAGTGCGACTTATACCGAGCGCCTTCGCTGTGCGGGAGCGCCTCGGCGACCCACCAGTGGTTCCGAACTTTCGCTTGCTGCTCTGTACGAACATGTCGCTCTCTATGACCCCGGAGGTTCAATGGTTGCATATGTCCAGTTCCTTCACCATTGATACTAGCCTTCGCGTGGATCTGAAACGCTCGGCATCCTCAAGCCTCCCACAATCCGCTTCACGTGGGGCACGTATTTCGGGGCTTCCCGATTCGCTTCCGCTACGACCTGCTCGCTTGTTCGCCTCCCTTGGCGGATCTGACCGAGTTGCCCCGGCCAACCGAGACTTTTACTTCCAGGCTTTCGATGAATTGGTCGCCCTCTTCATCGCTGGATATCGCTACGGCAGCAACTGGACAATTTCTGCCGATGGGACTTTCACCCATAAGAGCAGCAGCGTAATTCGCTGCACTAGATCCGGACGTGCAGAATTGCTGCATCCGGCTCCTACCTTAGGTCATAACGCCAGTGCATACTAGAGACTAAGAATGATAGTATCGCTCACTCCTATCTCTCGTTCCTGCCTGACGTATCCGCTCAAGCGCGAATGGTCATGCTTTGCCGGCTCTGTGTCCGGGACATGTAACGCTTAAGCGTCTTCCCCTTGGCCAGTCCCCTTCCCTCCACCGCCTCCTTGGCCTCAGGCTCGACCTCGTTCGGCGGCTTCGTTGGTACTACGGGTCTGTCTCTTTCCGATGCGGTCTGTGATTTCCTCTCTCACAGACCGAAACGGGATCTCCCGGTTGCCGCTCAAGGTGCATGCATGCATAGGGTCTTAGACCGCGCCGGATCCAAAAGCGTCTCGCCATGGCGACGCCTCCAGTGTTGCCTTCCGCTTAGTTCAACAACGTCGGCACCCAGGAGTGACCACCACTTGCGCGATGGTGGTTCAATTTCGCCGCTCGACACCTCGTGTAGGATTTCACATTCGTCTTGAACAGAGAGGGAAGTTTTTTTTATGATGACTTGACAGGGACGGAAAGAATTTCAGATTACACTAAGCCTCCGTAACGGAGGCTTTTTCATTTTAGGTAGAGGGAAAGGATGGGGAGAGAAGGGCAAGGTTGGACGCCTCCCTTCTCTCCTTGGCGGGGCAAAGCCTCGCCCATCCGACAAAACAAGTTTTTGATACTCTTTGTGGACGTGTGCGTCAAGACGCTGGTGGAGTTGGGGCGCAAGTATCAGTGGCAGCGACCGCAGCGATGTCCGAAGTGTCAGGGGTTGCGGGTTTGGGGACACGGCTACGTCGAAGCCTACTTTGATGAGGCGGGCAGCCCCTGTGTGTTGCTCAAGCGCTATCGTTGTCCGGAGTGTGGGGTAGTCATTCGGATGCGGCCTATGGGGTACTGGAGACGGATACAGGCATCGATAGCGGTGGTGCGTCAATGGGTGTTGGATCGGCTTGAGAAGGGGCGCTGGCCGCCCGGGAGCAACCCGGCCCGTGGGCGGCACTGGCTGCGCGCTTTAAAGCGCCAGGTGCGCACGCACTTGGGCATGAGCTACACCGAGCGCATCGCCGAGGGTTTTTTTGAGCTTATGCGCCGGGGCGTGTGCGCCGTCAGCCGCGCGGTTTAATCTGGGGCGGTCACAAGAGTTTACCCACCCTACCGAAACGTTCTCTGCCACAGGGCTCCCCCCTTGGGGTACAGATCGGGAAACAACTCACAAGGGGGTTTCCCGATGGATGAAGAGAAGAAAAAACAGGTAGCGATTTTCCGTTTCGGGGTGATCAGCGATTTTGTCAGCCCGGCACGGCTTGATTGGGGCGAGCGCGCACGGCTGCTCACCGAGAAGTGCGCCCGCCAGTGGCAGATCCCGTTTTCGACTCGCACCCGACTTTCAGCGCCAACGATCCGCTCTTGGATTCGAGCCTATGAGAAAGGCGGGCAGCGGCTCGAGGCGCTCTATCCGCGCAGCCGCAGTGATCGGGGCACGGGCCGGGCTCTGGACCAAGAGACAACTCTGGCGCTGCTCGGGCTGCGCCGTGAGATGCCCCGCGCCACCGTGCGCAGCCTGATTCGCACCGCTCAACAACGTGGAGTGGTCGATTGCGAAAAGCACTTGGCCGAGAGCACGCTGTGGCGACTGCTAAAGCGTGAGGGACTGATGGAACGCGCCGAGCAAGCGGCCGTGGATCGGCGCCGCTTTGAGGCCGAACTCCCCAATGACATCTGGCAGTCCGATGTCATGCACGGCCCCTTGGTCGGCGCCCAGGGAAAAAACCGCAAGGCCTATCTGATCGCCTTTATCGATGACATGAGCCGGCTGATCTGCCATGCCCAGTTCTACTTAAGCGAAAATCTCAACTCTTACCTCGACGCCCTGCGCCAGGCGCTTTTAACCCGCGGCCTGCCGCGCAAGCTCTACGTCGACAACGGCCCGGCCTTTCGCTCCTTTCATCTCCACCAGATCACTGCTTCTCTGGGCATCGCCCTCATTCATGCCAAACCCTATCAGCCTCAGGGCAAAGGCAAGATCGAACGCTTTTTCCGCACCGTGCGCAGTGATTTTCTCCCTGGCCTACACGCTAAAACTCTCGACGATCTTAACCTGGCTCTCGATTGCTGGCTGCGCGATCGCTACCACAACCGCGAGCATAGAAGCACCGGCCAAACTCCTCTGGCCCGCTATGCCAGCCACTGCGAGTGCGTGCGCGCTGCGCCCAAGGATCTTCAAGATCACTTCCGCCAACAGGCCCGCCGCCGCGTCGCTAAAGACCGCACCGTCGCGCTCTTGGGTCGTCTCTTTGAGGCTCCCATCTCTCTCATCGGTAAACAGATCACGCTTTTCTATCACCCCCACGACCCCACCCACGTCGAAGCCCGCTTCGAGGGCAAATCCTACGGCCTGCTCACCGCCCTCGACTTAAACGTCAACTGCCAGGTCAAACGCGAAAAAGACACCGTGAAAATCCACACTGAACCCCGGGCCTTGGGCAGCGGCCAGCTCCCCTTGGCCGGCAAAAAGGAAGAATAGTCATGCAGCGCCAGCCCCTGTACCGCAGCTTCTTCGGCTTTCAACGCGAGCCTTTCTCCATCGAGCTAAACCCCGAGGAAATCTTTACCACCCCTGCACTGACCCACTTCACCGAGCGCTTT
>DATBLC010000195.1:0-28131 GCA_036555515.1 Binatia bacterium | reverse complement strand
TAAGAACGGGTGAAAACATATGAGAACGTACGTAATCCCTATGCCGCTTAGCGCCATGCTCTTCGCGCTTTGCTCGTCCGCAGCGGTTGGGATCAATCTCAACGCGGCGAAGCAAATCGGCCTGGCGATACCACTGAACGTCTTTGATAGAGCAGATAGAGTAATCCGATGATCGATCAATCTCAAACCTGTCCTGAGGTGTGCCGAAGGAATCTAAAACCTGCTCTGAGCCGAAGTAGCCAAATCTAAAATTGGAAATGGAGGTCTGTTATGAAACCGAAGATCTTCCTGTTCGCTATCGTTGCGTTGTTGTTCAGCCTCCGCATAGGATGGACACAAGAAAAACTCGGCAAGGTCGACTTTCCAGTTTCTTGCAGCCCTGAGGCGCAGGTGCAATTCAACCGCGCCGTCGCCATGCTGCATTCTTTCTGGTTTCCCCAGGCTCCCAAGGCCTTCGCAGCCGTGATCGAGACCGACCCTGGCTGCGCGATGGCCCATTGGGGAATTGCCATCAGCCAGCGCGCCAATCCGCTCTTAGGTGCAGCCGACGTTGGCGCCTTGAAACGGGGGTTAGAAGCGGTTGAAAAGGCCAAGGCCGCGGGCGCCAAGACACAACGGGAGAGAGACTACATCGCCGCCATCGAGCTCTACTACAAAGATTCCGAAAAGCTCGATCACCGCACTCGCACCCTCGCTTATGAAAAGGCGATGGAACGGCTCTACCTCGCCTATTCGCAAGATACTGAGGCGGCAATCTTTTACGCGCTGGCGCTCAATGAAGCGATCGATTACGAAGACAAAACCTATGCACGGCAGCTCAAAGCTGGTCAGATTCTTGAAAAAGTCTTGGCCAAGCAGCCCGAGCACCCCGGCGTGCTTCATTATCTGATCCATAGCTATGATTTCCCGCCGCTGGCAGCCCGCGGCCTGCCTACGGCACAGCGCTATGCTTCAGTCGCCCCCTCTGCGCCGCACGCGCTGCACATGCCGTCGCACATCTTTTCGATGCTTGGATTGTGGCAGGACAGCATCAAATCGAACCGACAAGCGCTCGGTGTTGCCAAGAACTATGTTCACGCCATGGACTTCATGGTCTACGCGCATCTCCAGGGCGCGCAAGACGTTGAAGCAAAGCGGCTCGTAGATGAGAGTGCCGCGCTTTTCAAAGCGCAAGCCCCAACCGCCCAGCTTACCCCGACTGGCGGAGTATTGGCCGTCCACACCGCTTTTGCGGCGATCCCGGCCCGCTACACAATTGAACGGGGAGCTTGGGCCGAAGCGGCCGCTCTTCAACCGCGACCCAGCACTCCCGCCGCCGACGCGATCACCTACTTCGTGCGCGCCATGGGCTCCCTGCGTAAGGGCGATGTTGTCAGGGCGCATAAGGACATTGAGCAACTGCAGTCACTCAAAGATACTTTGCTCAAGGCCAAGCAAAAATATTGGGCGGGCCAGGTGGAGATCCAGCGCCGGGCGGCGGCCGCTTGGGTGGCGCACGCCGAAGGCAAGAAGGACGAGGCGCTCAAATCGATGCGATCTGCCGCGGCATTGGAGGACGCGAGCGAAAAACACGTCGCGATGGAAAATCGGCTATGGCCGATGCGCGAATTATTAGGCGAATTGCTTCTTGAGACGAAGGCGCCGGCAGAGGCGCTTAAAGAGTTCGAAGCCTCTTTCAAGGCGGCGCCAAATCGCTTCCGCGGATACTATGGCGCCGCGAAGGCCGCCGAGCTTTCGCGGGATCAGGAAAAAGCGCGAACTTACTACGAGAAGCTTGTGGCGCTCTGCCAGCTGGCCGACGCTGAGAGACCTGAGCTGGCTGAGGCAAAGGCGTTTTTAGCGCCCAAGTGAAATCATTTTGGATCAGGGATTGAGGCAAAAATGTCTAGCAGGCTGCCGAAAAACTTCCCCGGAGTCCTTCGACTGGCTCAGGACGAACGGGAGGAATTCTGAAATGATTGAGCCAATTCCGTTCATGCGCTCGAAGCATGAATTACATTTTTTTGAGCGGCCTGCTATCGCAGCCCTGTTGATGGCTGGTGAGAAATCGCAAAGCGCATGGGGCAAAGAGCACAGGGTAAGAAACCGGAGAACAGTTATGAGAAAGGACATCATCCGTCTTGCACTTACACATGGTCTGCCCTGTGACGGAACCGCTTGCCCCGCCAACCGAACAAATTCTTCCGCAGCGCGCTCGCTCAGATCGGCAGCGTCGCGGCAGACGATGATTTGCGGTTCAACCATGAACTCGGAAAGCCGCGTAGTACGCCGCGCCTTGGAGCGCGGCCTCTTCGTTTAAAATCACCCAAACGGGTATGGTGGAAACAAATTCGCCGTAGCGCCCCTTATCGACGAAAGCGCTCATAAAGGTCCGTTCCTTGAGCTTGCCGAGAATCTTCGGCGCGATGCCGCCTCCCAGGTAAATGCCGCCGGTGGCTTTGGCGCGCAGCGCCAAGTTGCCCGCCTCGGCGCCGTACACCGAAACGAACACCTCCAGGGCCCGCTCGCAGATCGCGCTCTCGCCTGCCAGTGCCAGCTGTGTCACGACGGCGCTGCGATCATTGGCGGCGGCGAGCTTATCGTTTAACCAGCGGGGCTCCTCAAGCCGCCCGCTCTGTTTGAGATATTCATAAATATTCCAGATTCCGGGGCCAGACAGAACGCGCTCGTAGCTCACGTGGCCGAACTTGCCGAACAGGTAGCGCAGAAGCTCGACTTCAATTTCATTGCGCGGCGCGAAGTCGCTGTGGCCTCCCTCAGACGCCGAGGGAAAATATTCCTCGCTGTTATCGAATAGGGTCGCTTCGCCGAGGCCGGTGCCAGCTGCGATCAACGCCTTGTTGCCGGGCCTCTTGCTTTTTGCTGGGTTCAGGGTGAATAGCTCGCGCGGCTTGAGCGTGAAAATTCCATAGGCCGCGGCTTCGAGATCATTCAACAAGGCTACGGTTTTGAGGTTGAGTGTCTTCGCGACCTGGGGGGCGCGAATCACCCACGGCAGATTGGGCGTCTTCACTTTCCCGTCGAGCACCGGACCGGCGACGCCAAAACACGCCCGCAGTATCGGTTGTGCGTGATCGGCGCGAAATTCTTTGAGGACCGCCTCCAGTCCTGAATGGTCTTTGCTACGAAAGCTCTCTTTGGCCTCGACTTGGAGCTTGCCGCTTTGCAAGGCGTATAGCGCCAGATTAGTCTTGGTGCCGCCGATATCGCCGGCGAGAATGAATTTCTGGCTTGCCACGGCGCTTATTGAGATACGTACCTGGCGATATCGGGGCGCTCTACGGTTTACGCCAGCGCCGCCCATCCCGCTGCATTAATTCGTCCGCTTCGCTGGGACCCCAACTGCCGGCCTCATAGTTAGGAAAGTTTTTCGGCTTGCTCGAGTGCCAGACTTGAATTATCGGATCCATCAACGACCACGCCGACTCGACCCAGTCGTGCCGGGTGAAGAGCGTCGAATCCCCTTCGATACAGTCTTCCAGAAGCGTTTCGTAGGCCTCCGGAGGACTGGCGCCGAAGGACTCCTGGTATTTAAAATCCAAACTGAGCGCGCTGACGCAAATGTCCGGCCCCGGCGGTTTGACCTCGAACGTCAATGAAATCCCTTCGTCGGGTTGAATGCGCATCACCAGCACGTTGGGGTTAACGTCCTCCACGGGGCAGGCGTTAAACAAGAGCATCGGCGGACGCTTGAATTGGATGGCAAGTTCAGTCACGCGCTTCGCCATGCGCTTGCCGGAGCGGAGATAAAATGGCACGCCTTCCCAGCGCCAGTTGTCAATTAACAGCTTGATCGCCGCGTACGTCACAGTCTGAGAATTCTTCGCCACGCCCGGTTCCTGACGGTAACCAAGAACTTCTCTGCCGGCTATCCTGCCATGGCCGTACTGGCCGCGTACGGCGGCGTTGGCCACCTCCTCCGGCGACACGGGGCGCACCGAGCGCAGTAGCTTTCCTTTCTCATCGCGCACCGCGTCGGCGTTGAATCCTACCGGCGGCTCCATTGCCGTCAAGCAAAGGAGCTGCAGCAAGTGATTTTGAAACATGTCGCGCACTACGCCTGCCTCTTCGTAGTAGCCGCCGCGGTTCTCGATGCCGACGCTCTCCGCCGCGGTGATCTGCACATGATCGACGTAGCGCCGGTTCCAGATCGGCTCGAAGACGGCGTTGGCGAAGCGAAAGACCATAATGTTTTGCACCGTTTCTTTGCCGAGATAATGGTCGATGCGATAAATCTGGCTTTCGTCCAGCGTCTGGTGGATGCCGCGATTGAGTTCCCGCGCGCTCCGTAGATCGGTGCCGAAGGGTTTTTCAATAACTACTCGCGCCCTCGGCACGCCGTCGCTCTCTCTGGGGGTAAGTCCCGCCGCGGAGATGCGTTGCACCACATGGCCGTAAAGCTCCGGCGGCGTCGCTAGATAAAACGCCCGGGCGGGTAAGACGCGGCTGCCCTTGTCGAAGCCATCGATGAATTCTCTCAGGCGCCGGTAGTCCTCGTCGTCCTCGTAGCCGCCGCGGACGTAGTAAAGCGTGGACGCGAACTGGTGCCAGGCGCTTTCGTCTTTCAAGCCGGTGCGAGAATATTCACTCACCGCTTCGCGCATTTTTTCCCGGAAGGCATCGTCGCTCATTTCGCTGCGCGCGTAACCGACCACGGCGCAGCGCTCCGGCAGGCGCTTTTCCAAAGCGAGATTATAAAGCGCGGGAATGAGTTTGCGTTTGGTGAGGTCGCCGGACGCGCCGAAGATCGTCACCACGCAGGCGTGGGGTTTTTTCGCCTGGGCAAAACCTTGCGGCAAATAGTAGTGCGGGTCGCTCGCCATCGCCGTTTAGTCTTTTCTTACGGCATGGCCGCCAAACTCATTGCGCAGCGCGGCGGTGACTTTGGCGGCAAAGGAATCCTCTTGGCGCGAAGCAAAACGCGCGAAGAGCGAGAGCGTCAGCACCGGCGCGGGCACGCTTCGGTCAATCGCTTCCTCGACCGTCCAGCGTCCCTCGCCGGAATCTTCGACGTAACCCTTGACGGATGAAAGATGCGGGTCTTTGGCGAAGGCGCTCTCGCAGAGTTCCAAGAGCCACGAGCGCACGACACTGCCCTGGTTCCACAGATGTGCGATTTTTCCCAGGTCGAGATCGAATTGAGACGCTTTGAGCAGTTCAAATCCCTCACCGTAGGCCTGCATAATGCCGTACTCGACGCCGTTATGAATCATCTTGACGAAATGACCCGCGCCGCTGGGCCCAGCGTGGAGATAGCCGTCTTTGGGCGCGAGAGTTTCAAAAATCGGCACCAGCCGCTCGACGATTTCTTTGTCGCCGCCGACCATCATGCAGTAGCCGACCTTCAAACCCCAGATGCCGCCGCTGGTGCCGGCGTCAACGAAATAGAGGCCTTGCTCTCTGAGCTTCTCGGCGCGGCGGATCGAATCTTTGTAGTTGGAGTTACCACCATCAACGATGACGTCACCCTTGGCTAAACTCACGCACAACTGCTCGATGGTCTGATCGACGGGATCTCCCGATGGAACCATCAGCCAGATGGCGCGAGGCAAACTCAGCTGATTGACGAAATCGGCAAGCGAACGGGCCCCCACAGCGCCTTTGTCGACGACATTTTGAATCGCCTCGGGGTTGCGGTCGTAACTGACCACTCGGTGGCCGCCGAGCACAAGCCGTTCGGTCATGTTGGCGCCCATACGGCCGAGACCAATCATGCCCAGTTCCATGGTCGTTCCTCCTTCCGTGGGGACTCAGTAGGATTCCGCTACAAAACCCACCGTTCATCCTTCGAGAGCTCAGGACGAACGGTGGAGAAGCTAAGATCATGAGACATTTTCCGTTCATGCTGAGCGTCAGTCGAAGCATTCTTAGGGTTTTTCAGAATCAATTACTATGCTTGCAAAGCCTGCGCTAATAGATCCAATCCAGCCAAAATTTCGCCGCCGAGATTGACTCTGAGCACACGCCGCCGCCGTTGCCTGAGCGCCGCCAAATCGCCCAGCGCCTGGGCCTGAATTAACGCGTCGAACGTGTAGTTCGTCTCTGGCACGGCCAAATTGTCGGCAGGCCGATCGACGATCTGTAATACCAATACAGAATTCGGCCCGCCTTTATGGAGCTGCCCGGTTGAATGGAGAAAGCGCGGGCCAAAACCGATCGTCGTGGCCCCCCCGAGCCGGTCGCGGATAATCGCTGCGACATGCCGTAACTTTGCGGCGTATTCGGGCGAGGGCATCAGGTAGGCCTGAACCGCGACATAATCGCGCGCCTTTTTCTTGCCCAGCCATGAAGCGACCGCTTGACGCAATTGGCCCGCGTCGCTAGCGGTAACTTCATCTCTCAGCATCGCGCTCGCTTTTTTGCCGCCCGCGCCCTCGCTCATTGCTTTCTTGGCCAAGTCCTTGGCGAGTTGAACGTCGGGCTGATTGAATGGATGGATGCCGATGGCCGCGCCCGCGGCCGCGACGGCGAACTCCCACCGGAAAAACTCCTGGCCGAGGTCGAGCTTGTCACTTAGATCAATGCGCACCACCGGGTGGCTGTTCGCCTGCAGCGCCGCCACCTGGCGATCGAGGCCGTGATTCTCGTCGCCCTCCAAGCGCAAGTAAACAAAGAAACGATCGTCGCCATACTTATCGGGCGCGCCCACGCCTTCATTGGCTACCGGCACGATGCCCCTTTTTTCTTTGCCCGTGCTTTCGGCGATCAGCTGCTCCACCCAATCGGGAAAAGCGCTCAGCAACGGCGAGCACAGAAACGTTACTTTGTCGCGCTTCGCCAGCGCAAGTTCTCCCAGCGCCGCGCCCAACGCCAGCGCGGGATTTTGACTCTCTTCCACCAGAGCACCACAGCCATCACTCATGCAACGGGTGCGCGCCAGCAGCGCGCCGATATCGACGCCGATCAGCGCCGCCGGAACCAAGCCAAACACGGTAAGGGCGGAATAGCGGCCGCCGACTTCTTCTGGCGCATTGAAAGTGGCGCGGAATTTTCTTTCCGCTGCGAGCCTCTCCAGCGGCGTGCCCGGATCGGTGACGGCAACGAAATGTTGGCCGGGCTCATCCTTGAGCCGTTTCAATTTGTCCCAGAAGTAGAAGAAGAAAGAATTGGTCTCCGTGGTCGTGCCCGACTTGCTCGAAACTAGAAATAAGCTCCTGGCTAGATCAATTCTCGCTTCCACGCCTTTCACTGCGCCGGGATGTGTGCTGTCGAGCATCACTAGCTCTGGATAACCGGGCGCATTGCCGAAAGTCTTCTGAAAGACCTCGGGCGCGAGGCTCGATCCCCCCATGCCGAGAAGCACGACATGGCGAATACCGTCGGCCTTCGCTTTGCCCGCGAAGGCAGCCAGATCAGCAGCGTGTTTTGCCATCGTTTCCGGCAAGTCCAACCAGCCGAGGCGGTCCGACAGTTCGGGTTGCGGCGCGGCCGACCAGATCGTCCAGTCTTTTCGCCATAACCGGCCGGCCAACCCCGCCGTCTGCCAAGTTTTTAGGCGCCGCTGGACCCGGCCGTGATATTTTCCCAGGTCCAGCTCCTGGCGGTTTAGTCCCGTGCCGACCATCGATTGGCGCTTATTCTCCAGCGCCGAAAGCAGCGCGTCGAAGGACGCGGCGAAAGCGGCGACGCCATCCTGCTGCAGCTTTTCGCCGATGATATTGAGATCGATTCCCACCGCTTGCAGCCGAGCCAACGCCGCCGCGGCCTCATCGAGATTTTCTCTGACCGAGCTGTCAATCACTCTGCCATGATCCTTGAACGCGTTTAGCGTTTCAGGCGGGAGCGTATTGACCGTTTCGGGACCGATGAGATTATCCACGTACATAATGTCGGAATATTTCGGATTCTTCGTACTAGTGCTGGCCCAAAGCGGTCTTTGCACCCGGGCCCCACGCTGCCGTAGGGAAACAAAACCCTCGCCGTGAAAGGTCTCGCGGAACCGGTCGTAGACCAACTTAGAGTTGGCGATGGCGATCTTGCCCAGGAGGCTCAGGGCTTGCGGCGTCCCTACACTTTCCAGCGCGCGATCCACCATCGTATCGACCCGGCTGACAAAAAATGAAGCCACGGACGCGACCTTTGACGGGTCAGCGCAGCGTTCCAAACCTTTTATATACGCGCGAGTCACCGCCTCGTAGTGCCTCATGGAGAACATGAGGGTAATGTTAACGTTGATGCCCTCTGCGATGAGTTCTTCAATGGCAGGTATACCGGCAGGGGTGGCGGGGACTTTGATCATCAAATTCGGCCGGTTCACAGCGGCCTTCAAGCGTTTCGCTTCGCTTATGGTGCTCTGAGTGTCGTTGGCGAGATGGGGCGACACCTCCAGGCTCACAAAACCGTCCGCGCCCTGAGTCTCATGGTACACGGGGCTTAAGAGATCGGCGGCCATCTGAATGTCTTCAATGGCGAGCGTCTCATAGAGTTTCTCGATGGGGGCCTTGGGGTCGCGCGCTAGCAGGGCGGCCAAGGCTTCGTCGTAGTCCGTGCTGCCGGCGATGGCTTTCTCGAATATCGTTGGGTTGCTGGTGACGCCGCGGATGCCGTCCTCTTCGACCAGCCGTTTCAGCTCGCCGCTGCGGATCAAGTTGCGCCGGATGTAATCGAGCCAGACGGACTGTCCCTGTCCTAAAAGTTCTCTCAGCGGATTCATTCCGTTTCCCCCAATGCCGGTTTGCAGTAACGATTTTCCAACGCTTTGATCTTTTCGACGCGCCGGCGGTGGCGCTCTTCGCCACAGAATTCCGCCGCCAGGAAATTGTTCACCAACTCGTGCGCCAGCGCGACGCCGATGACACGGGCGCCAAGCACGAGAACGTTCATATCGTCGTGCTCCACCCCCTGGCGCGCGGCATAGGTGTCGTGACAAAGCCCGGCGCGAATGCCTGGGATTTTATTCGCCGATACCGATGCGCCCACGCCGCTGCCGCAGATAAACACAGCGCGCTCCGCGGCGCCGTTCAAGAGCACCTTGCTCAACGCCTCGGCGCAATCTGGATAATCCACGGCGTCGGCGCTATCGGTTCCCGCGTCTATGACTTCGTGGCCGAGGTGACGCAAATACTCCCGGAGATTTTGTTTCAGCTCGAAACCCGCGTGATCGGCGCCGATGACGATTCGCATTGCCTATCTTCCCACCAGCGCTAGCGCGCGTTCCACGACGTGATTTACGGTAAAACCCAATCTCTCCAATACAACGTTTCCGGGGGCAGAGGCGCCGAACCGCTCCACGCCGATGACATCGCCGCTGTCGCCGACATAGCGATGCCACCCTTGCGGCAGAGCAGCTTCCACCGCCAACCGCGCGGGTACGGACCGGGGCAAGACCGAGTCGCGATACTGCCGAGGCTGCGCATCGAAGAGCTCCCAGCTGGGCATGGAAACAACACGAGCCTGAATTTTTCGCTCCGAGAGCTTTTCCCGCGCCGCGACGACCAAGGGCACCTCGGATCCACTGCCGATCAATACAATATCGGGCCTACCGTCCGGCGCATCGACCAGGACATAAGCTCCTTGTCGCAGCCCGCCGGACGCAGCGAACTGTGTGCGATCGAGGGTGGGCACATTCTGACGCGTCAACGCCAGCGCCACCGGAGCGTCGCGACTCTCGATGGCGACGCGCCACGCCACGGCGGTCTCATTGGCGTCGCACGGACGAATTACGACCAGGCGCGGTATGGCGCGCAGCGCGGTCAATTGTTCGACCGGTTGGTGTGTCGGGCCGTCTTCCCCGACCCCGATGCTATCATGGGTAAAAACGTAGACGACGCCCAGCTCCATCAGCGCTGCGAGCCTAATCGCTGGGCGCAGGTAATCGGAAAATATGAGGAAGGTCGAGCCGAAGGGAATGATTCCGCCATGGGCCGCCATACCGTTGAGCGCCGCGCCCATGCCATGCTCGCGCACTCCGAAGTGCAAGTTGCGCCCGCTGTAAGCCCAACCGCCGCCCGCCGCCCCCTGGCTATCGGTGCACTTTCTCTGCGGGCTTTGAAAATCGCCCAGCTTGTGCAGCACGGTATACGTCGATGGATTCAAATCCGCCGAGCCACCGATTAACGTCGGCAGCTTGGACGCTAACGCGTCGAGGACTTTCCCCGATGCGACGCGGGTCGCCAGTCCTTTCGTATCCGGAGGAAATTCAGGAATCGCTTCTTCCCAGCCCGTCGGCAAAACGCCGCGGAATGCTTCCTCCAGCTCTTTCGCCATGTCAGGGAATTCCCTCGCATAGGCGGAGAACATCTGGTTCCAGTCCGCCTCGGCCCGCTCTCCCTTGCCTAACGCCTCGCGAAAACGAGCCAACGCCTCATCCGGAATGGAAAACGGCGGCTCGGCCGGCCAGCCCAGATTTTTTTTCGTCAGCTTGACTTCCGCTTCGCCCAAAGGCGCCCCATGCGCATCGAAACTGTCCTGTTTGCCCGGCGATCCGTAGCCGATATGTGTGCGTAAAATAATCAGCGATGGCCGCGTCGTTTCGCTCTGCGCGGCGCTGAGCGCCTGGCCGATCGCGCCAACGTCGTTGCCATCGTCTACCGTCTGGGTATGCCAGCCATAGGCCTCGAACCGCATCGCGCAGTTCTCCGTGAACGTCAAGTCAGTGGAGGCAGCCAGCGAAATATGGTTGTTGTCGTAGAGATAAATCAATTTGCCCAGTTTCAGATGGCCGGCGAGGCTGGCGGCTTCCGCCGCCACGCCTTCCATCAAGTCGCCGTCGCTGACGATGCCATAGGTAAAGTGATTGACGACCTCGAATCCCGGGCGGTTGTAACGCGCCGACAGATGCGCTTCCGCCATCGCCATGCCGACGCCGTTGCCGAAACCTTGACCAAGGGGTCCGGTGGTAGTTTCTACTCCTGGCGTCAGCTTGCGCTCAGGATGGCCGGGCGTGCGGCTTCCCCATTGGCGAAATTGTTTGATCTGCTCGAGCGGAAGATCGTACCCGGTAAGGTGGAGCATGCCGTAAAGCAACATGGAGGCGTGTCCGGCGGAGAGGACGAAACGGTCGCGATCGGGCCATGAAGGTTTTTTCGGATTGTGTTTGAGAAAACGCGTCCACAGCACATACGCCGCGGGCGCAAGGCCCATGGGAGCGCCAGGATGGCCCGACTTGGCTTTTTCAACCGCGTCCACGGCCAGCATGCGAATCGAGTTAATGCAAAGTTGATCGATCGAATGCTCCATAAACGTTTCTCCCTCGAAACTCCCACCCCAAGCCGGATCACGAGACTGCAGATTTGCGTCTTTTCATGTGAGCACGGAAAACTCGTAGACTGGCTGCTAACGTATTTGAGCGATTAAAAAATCTTATCACAGTAGGATTACATAGGTAACCATCATGGTAACGCCTTATATCAGTGTAGCAAGGTTAAGGTTCGTTGTCTCTACGGTGAAGGGAAAGAAATCCGCACACCAGCTCGCTACTATGAACCCGAGTCTTGCTCAGCAGGAAGCGCGGAACCCTTCCATAGCGAAGTCTCAGCCGAAGGCTGATCCGCCTGTGGCGGAGATGCCGTCTGCCTTTGAGCAGACATCGATCAGCGGTGCTTGGATGGAACGTTAAAGATCGAACAACGAAGTGCCCAAAGCGCGAAATGACTTTGAATTTTACAGTTGGACGCCTTCGCTACTCCAATGTTCCACCTCGCTTCCGGGCTCCTCGGTTTAACTGCGGAATCCGGGATGAATTCCACAATTGCAGCGGTGGAGTTCTGGAAAGTCAGTCTATTAGTTTAGTTCGTCAAGCCGGCACGTCTGTGGCAGGGAGAACGGCTACTCTTTTGCGTGCGGGACTTCGCCTTTTTCGGTCCTCGCGTTGCCGGAATCGCTCTAATGTTTTGCGGGAACAGACGGCGATTTTATTGGTCGCCACCGGCTTTGTTGTCCGGATTCAAACGCCGGAGCAGCGGCAAAGTATTCGGCAGCGTCTTTTCGAGCGCGGGGTTCAAGAGGGATTGCAGATGGCGCAGATCATCCACGGTATCGATGTCAAACCAGATGGGCAGGAGGTGCGCGTCGATTTGCAGAGAGACGAGCACGGCCAGCGCCTGCGCTAAAACTTCGCCATGGCTCCAGCTCATGCCCTCAAAAATGCGCGGCGGCGGATGATTGCAGCCGACAAGATAATAGCCGCCATCGCGGCTTGGTCCAAAGACGACGCGCTGAAGGCGATTTTCGAGTAAAGCGAACGCCTCGGCGAAAATCTCCAAAGGAACCGGCGCAAGGTCCCCGCCGATGAGAACCATATTACGGTAGCCCACGCCGTGTAGCGTATCGAAGACATTTGCCATCCGTGCGCCGAGATCGGCGCCCTGTTGCGGAAACAAACGAAAGCCGGGCGGAGCCATGTCTTGAAATAATCCCCGCTCCGTGGCCGGCGCGAAGGCGAGATAGAGATCTGCATCGGCTATCGCCGCGAGATGGCGCAGTTGATCGAGCAGCAGAGCCCGCGCCAGAGCCGCGGCTTCCGCCGCGCTCAGGGCCGGCATTAACCGGGTCTTAACTTGCCCGGCTAGCGGCGCTTTGGCCATGACGGCCAGGGCGTTAGCGCGCATCGTCGTAGAACCGTTTGAGCCGGTGTGGCGACACACCGAGTAAATAAAGCGACTTGAGCGTCCACATTCTAAAGATCGAACGCCATACGCCGTTCAACTCCCAGCGCCGGGCCGAAGTGATAACTTTGCTTTTCAAACAGGCCACTGCGCCCAGGCGCTTGAGCGCGCGGCAGAAGGCGATGTCTTCCATGAGCGGAATCTCCGGGAAGCCGCCCATCCTTTGAAACACTTCGCGGCGGACGAAAATTCCCTGGTCGCCGGTGCCGACCTTGCTCAACCGCGAGCGCAGGCTGATCATCGCGCCGATCACTCGCAGCATCCAATGATCGCTGTCCAGCTGAACGTCGAATCGCCCCCCCACGCAGCGCGGATCGCCGAGCGCGTCCCGCATGTCGCTAAAAGCGGTCGGCGGCAGCCGAGTGTCGGCGTGCAGGAACAGCAACACATCGCCGGTGGCCTGTCCTGCGCCGTAATTCATCTGCGCCGCCCGGCCGCGCGGGGCGGTTAGGATTTCGACGCCGAGACTCCGGCAAGTCTCCCACGTGCCATCGCTGCTGCCACCATCCACGACGAACAATTCATCGGGCTTCATGGGCAAAAGCGCTGCCAGCGTCCGCGCGATGGTCCTTTCTTCGTTAAGGACAGGTACGACCACGGAGACCCGCATGAGCGATCCTTATTTCGACTCCGCGCCGTTCAGCCGCCAATCGTATTCATGATCGAGGCCGCCCCGATAATTCCTCAACTTGTCGGCGAGGGTAGCAGTCGCGTACTTTCGCCAATGTTCGATGAGCCCGGCGGTGCCGGCGCCGAAGTCTTCTTGGAACCAAACATAGATGCTCGACACCTTGAGCTTGCCATTCGTGACGGCGACGCCGCGCGGGTGATTAATGAACTCCCGCGCGCCTTTTTCCAGCAGTGATTCGGTGTTCTCGTCGGTGTAAGGAACCGATTGCAGGTTCGGACAGCCCAGGCTGGCGCAGTTGACGGCGTAGTGAACGCGGTTGTCTTGCCAAATCGGGCGCAGAATGCGGTGCTCGATGTCGTCCAGCGAGAGTTTCTCGCCTTCGATCGTCAAAAGCTTCACACCCCAGGGCCCACGGGTGAAAAAACCTGGCGAGATATTGATGTCGCGAATCGAATCCACCGGAAAGCGCAAAAGAATCACGTCCACCGTGAGCGCGTTGTAGAGATTTATCCAGTAAGCCTTCTGTTCGTCCCGATTGTAGTTGGATATCGGCGCCCCTTGCAGCGTTTTGAGATAATTCTTCAACCGAACGCCATCTTCCGGGCTGACCGCCGCGTAACGGACGCGGGTGATCCCCGATGGATGAGGCGCGACGAGATACTTTCGGAGAAATGCCTCCCAAGCTCCGTGATCGATTGATTGCTTGCTCGACGCGTCGTGCTTTTGCCAACGCGGCCAGAGGTCAGCCTTGGGGGCGGCGAATAACGGGGTGGCCGCCAAAAGAAGTGCGGCAACCACGCTCAATGCGTTACGCCACAGGAGTTCCAGGTTTCGGGTTTCAGGTTTCGAGTTCAACTCTTAACTCAAAACTCGCCATCCGAAGGTTCGAATGGAGTGTCTTCCGTACGATACTTGGTCACCGCCGCCACGCTAACCACTTTTCAAAAAGCTTTTTTACCGCCGGCGTGAGCTTGGTGCGCATGTAGGTATCGCCGATTTTACGCATCACCTCCGCCTGCGTCGGGTAAGAATGGATGGTCGACGACAAAACGCCAACGCTCTGTTTCGCCACCATTGCCAAGGTCAATTCACCGAGCATCTCACCCGCGTGGCGCGCGACGATGGTACCGCCCAGGATTTTGCCGGTTTTCTTATCATAGTGAACTCGGGCATATCCCTCATCTTCGCCGTCCAAGACGGCGCGGTCAACGTGGCCGAAGTGCTCGGTAATCGTCGCCACGTCGAAACCCGCTGCTTTGGCGTCTTTTTCGTAGTAACCCACGTGAGCGACTTCCGGGTCGGTGTAGGTGCACCAGGGGATGACCAAATCGGTCACCTTGCGGCGAGCGAAGAACAACGCGTTGGCGATTACAATGCGCGCCATGGCATCGGCGGCATGGGTAAATTTATAGCGCGAGCAGATATCGCCGGCGGCGAAAATTCGCGGGTTCGTCGTGCGCAAACGGTCATCTACGGTCACGCCCTGGGCGCTGTATTGAACGCCGGCTTCGTCCAATCCCAAACCTTCCAGGTTCGGCCGGCGCCCGCCGCCGACGAGAATTTCATCGACAACGATGTCGTAGTGATTGTCATGCGAGTCCACGGTCAATCGCTTGCCGCCGTCTGCGTTGCCGATCTTCAAGTCCTTGCCGCAGCACATGAGTTTGACGCCGTCGCCGTCCATCAACGATCGGCGGACGATTTCAGATGCGTCGGGGTCTTCGTTGGGCAGGACGCCGTGCAGCGCCTCGATGAGAAAGACTTCGCTCCCGAAACGGGCAAAGCACTGCGCAAGCTCGCAACCGATGGGACCGGCGCCAATCACGGCGAGGCGGCGGGGAAGCTCGGTAAGCGTGAAGACATTTTCATTGGTCAGATAACCCGCCCCTGTCAACCCCGGGACTGAAAGCTCTGCGGCGCGCGCGCCGGTGGCAATCACGGCGCGGTCGAACTCGAGCCGCTTGCCGTTAACCGCCACAGCCGTGGGACCGACAAAGCAGCCCTGGCCGATGAATACATCAATACCCAAATTTGCGAAGCGTTGCGCGGAATCGTGAATGCTGATTCCCGCGCGAATTTGGCGCATGCGCCTCATGGCGCTGGCGAAGGCCACGTCAGGCCGGCATTCAAGGCGCACGCCGAATTCCGCTCCGTTGCGCGCGTCATGGGCTGCGCGCGCAGCGCGGATGATCCCTTTCGACGGCACGCAACCCACGTTCAGGCAGTCGCCGCCCATGAGATTGCGCTCTATCAAGGCGACCTTGGCGCCCAGGCCGGCGGCGCCCGCAGCGCTCACCAACCCCGCGGTCCCGGCGCCCACGACGACGAGATTATATTTGCCATTCGGCGTCGGATTGACCCAATGCGGCGGGTGGCAGTTTTCGATCAACTGCCTGTCGTAGTCGTCCTCCACGAGCATCATTTCGTCAAACGACGCCGGCTTATGATTCGGATCGAGGCGCGGCTTCACGGTGCTCCCTTCGCGCTCAATCTCCGCCTCCCGCAAGGCTTTGCGCGCGATGCGCGTCACCACCACAACGACGGCGACGGTCGCCGCCAGCCCGACGAATTTCAAGATTTGTTGATAAAATCCCGCCGAGACGTCCGTTTGGCCGGCAATGGCGTCGCGCGCCGCCGCGCCGATGTAGACGAACAAAAATGTTGCCGGCAACATGCCCAACAAATTGGCCGAGACATAAGAGCCCACGCGCACCGCGGTGAGACCTAGTAGATAATTCAGCAACACGAACGGAAAGACCGGGCTTAACCGCGTCAACAGAACCATCTTGAAGCCCTCACGGCCGATCGCCTGATCGAGCGAGCGGAACTTCGGATTGGCCGCTGCCCAGGTCGCGACCTTGTCACGGAGAAAGCTGCGCGCGAGACCAAAAGCACAGAGCGCGCCGAGGTTGGCGCCTAGTACCACGACAATAAATCCGGTCGTCAATCCGAATAACGTTCCCGAGCCGATTGTAATCGCGCTGCCAGGAATAAACAGCACGGTACAAAGAATGTATGCCAGTACAACGACCACCGGACCGATGGCTCCCAAAGACCGCACATAGCTTTCAAACCGCATGAACCATTCGCGAATTGGCAAAAAGAGAAACCCTAGCGCAAGCGCAATGGCCAATGCCGCAAGGACCAAGATCTTGCCGGTTTTCATCGTGCTTTGGTTAACCGGCGGTAACCCGGTTTAATATCGAGTAAATCAGGCCCGCGCTGGCCGCAGCCAAGGGCAGGGTCAAAATCCAGGCAAACAGAATCGTGCGGATGACACCCCAGTTCGCCTGGCCATTCGCTATTCCGATGCCGAAAAGCGACCCGCAAGATACATGGGTGGTTGATACGGGCAGTCCCCACCTCGAAGCAAAAATAACCAGGAAGCTCGTCACGATATTTGCCACGAATCCGTGATCGGGCTCCATGGGTGTAATGCGCTTGCTCACTGTCTCCGCCACTTTCCTCGCATTGAGCAATCCACCAAGAGCCATTACGACTGCGACAGAGCCGATGGACCACTGCAGATCCAGCGCGCCGACGGCCAAACCCATAGCGACGATTTTCGGCGCGTCGTTAAGTCCGCGGGCAAAGCTCACGGCGCCCGCGCTGAGAAAGTGGCCGATGTCGAACAGGTTTTGAGCGTTGATACCGAACAAAGCGCCGGAAAACGGCTGCGCGCAGACCGACTGCCGCTCCACGATCACGCGCAGGCCCGGAGTCGACTCCCTGATTGTAATTCCGCCGGGAGTTGCTGCCGTCAGAACAGCTTCGCTCGCGACGCACAGGCAATTTTCTTTAGTCAGACTGGAAAAGCGTAGCGCGCGATCTAATAATGGGTAACCCACAGCCGCCAAGCTTACCGCGACGAGCGGACTTACTAGAAGTGGTAGAAAAAAAAAGTCGATCAGCGTTTGAAAACCGATCTCAAAACCCACAGCAACCAATCCGCCGCCGCACAGCGCACCCGTCAAGCTATGAGTGGTCGAAATGGGGATGCCGATCTTGGTTGCTGAGATCACAGTCAACGCCGCACCCAGGATCACCGCGGCAATAAACGGTTGCGATTGAATCAGAAACGCCGGCAGAAGGCCGTTGCCTTGAAACATCGAGACCAGTTGGGTCGCCCAGAAAAATGCCGCAACCGAGCCGGCGAGGGTCGTCGCCGTCGCCCACCAGAGCGCTTTACGGTAATCCGTCGTGCCGCTGCCGAACAATGTTGCGACGCCTTTGAAGTTATCATTAGCGCCGTTGGCGTAAGCGACAAAAAGCGTCGCACCGGCAATAATGACAGGCCAGAAACTCATGGGGTGGTTCGTAATTCTAGACCAGCGCGCCGCCGCAACTGCTGCCGGAACCAGCCGTGCAGGCGTAGCAGTGATCGCCGACGGTAACGGACCGGGCAAGAAGCTGATCCAAAGAGTTCAGCGATGCGATATTAAGCGCCTCACCGCGGGCATCCTGGAGGGAAAACCCGAGCATCTGATTGAAGTCGCAGTCGTAGATCAAACCGTCCCAACCGACGCTGATCAGATTGCGGCACATTACTTGACCCAAGGTGGCGGCATTAAAGTTGTCGGCGAGTAGTTCCATGTACCGATCATATTCGCCGCGCAGCCTGAGATGGGTTTCATAGCGCGTGATCGGCATGTTGCTCAAACAGTAGAGGCGATTAAAGACGATGCCGAATTGCTCGCTGAGAATCCGTTTGTACTCCTGTTCGAGCTTTTCTTGCGGCGGCGGCAGATGTGGCCCGACGGGATTGTAAACCAGATTCAACACTAGATCCGAGTCGGGCTGGCCGTAGCCGATTTGATTGAAAATATGCAGCGCGCGGATGCTCAAATCAAAGGTTCCTTTGCCCCGCTGTCTATCGACGTTTTCTTCGGAATAGCAGGGCAACGAACACACCAGTTCGACCTTTTGGCGCTTAAAAAACTCAGGCAGATAATCTTTTCCCGGCTCGAAGATCACCGTCAAATTACAGCGGTCCATCACATGGCGGCCAAACTCCCGCGCCGACTCAACCAGGTAGTCGAAGTCGGGATGCAACTCCGGCGCCCCACCGGTGATATCGAGAGTTGGAATTTCCGTGCGCGCCAGAAAGCGCAGCACCGCTTTGATGTTCTCCCGGCTCATCATTTCTTTGCGCGTCGGGCCGGATTCGACATGGCAGTGAATGCACGCCAGGTTGCAATACCGGCCCAGATTGACCTGCAGCACGTCAATGGCGCGGCGCCAAAGGCCGTTGCCGTTTAGATGAAGTCTCTGTGCGAAGGGTTGCATCGAAGATCACCCTCACCTCGATCCTCACCCATCAAGGGAGAGGAAGGTCATATTTACCGTGCTTGGTGTCCATGATCGTCTTGTTACTAATGAGTCGTTATTTAGAGACTATGTCGCTAGTGTGCGACCGAGAGGCGAGCCCTTCCGATCGCGGTCAATGGTTCTTTGCCTTGGCCGGCCACCACCCCGTCCTCTCCATAGGTGGAAAATGCCCGCCGGCAGGGCCTGAAAACAACCTTTGCGCTCCTGTGCCCGCGCTTTCCAGGTCTCACCCCTCGGTCGCTGTTTGGTTACTCAATTGTGGACTCCTTAATAATCGCTTCTACGGACAACAATTGGAATTCGGCCCGCACACACCAGCCGCAATCCTGGTAACGTTGTATTCCATACCTTTAGTCTCGCGCGGATGCCGCTTATGATCGCGCGAGCAGTCGAAGACGCCGGCTTTTTCCAGCGCGACCTCTTCGCGCGGCGGAACGGCAATAAATTGGCCCGCATAAGGCGCATGTGAATAGAGCTTGAAAGTCTTATCGCAGACCGCCGTACGCGCACCGCGCTCGAGCGTGTGACCATCGTCATCCACCACTTGCTTCCACGGCCCGCGGTAAATCACCGCCTGATTGCGCTCTATACAGGGGCCTTCCTTACCCTTGTAAGCCGTCACCGTGACGGCGCGAAACTCGATGCCATCGACGGTTTGATAGGGCACCGTCTGAAAATCTTCGAGCTGAATCCCGTGAAACTTCGCCTCCTCAAAAGCGCGCAGCAACTCCTCTTCTTGAAAAGCGCCGGACACGCAGGCGCTCCAAAGATCGGAGTTTTCTGCGAGATGTTCCGGCACCGGCTCGTCACTGACGATATCCGAGATCGCCACGCGCCCGCCCCGTTTGAGCACACGGTACATTTCGAAGAAAAGTTGTTTCCTGTTCTCGGGACGCACGAGATTGAGCACACAATTGGAAACGATCACGTCGACCGATTCGTCGGCAATCAGTGGTCGCTCCTGGCAAATCCTGTTTCGATACTCTTCCAACTGCGCTAGATCGGCCACCGAGCGCACGGGATTCTCGCTTAGATATTGATCGACCAGTTCCAGGTCGGTTCTGAGGTCTTGAATCTTGCCGCGGCGAAAATCGATGTTGTGAAAGCCGAGAGCCATGCCAATGGATTTCTGGTATTTGCGCGCCAGTTCCAGCATCGGCGGATTAAAGTCGACGCCGATCACCTTGCCTTTGGCGCCGACGATCTGGGAAATGATGTAACAGGCCTTGCCGCTGCCCGAACCTAGGTCGAGAACTATCTCGCCCTCACGGATATGGCACGACGGATCGCCGCAGCCGTAATCTTTCTGAATTATTTCATCGGGGATGACTTTCAGCAGCGCTTTGTCGTAGCTCACGGGCAAACACAAACAAGCCTCAACCTGCTGGGCGGCGTTGCCATAGCGCTCGAGAACCGCCTGTTCATGGTCAATATTGTTTCGGTTGGTTTTCGCGCCACCGTCGACATCCGTTCGCGACTGACCCTCCATGGACCCTCCTTTTAACGTCTTCGTTTCAGAAAACCACCTTCGCAAACTGCAAGCAAGACCAAAGCGGACACACGCCAGGGGTTGCGCCAAAGTCGCTTTGACCGGATTAAAAATCCCTCTAAATCTCCCCTTACAAAGGGAGCTTTTTAGTCCCCCCTTTGAAAGACTTTGAAAGGGGGGAAGGGGAGATTTTTGGACAAACGCCAGGTGGAAATTCAATTCAGTAAAGTGAAACTGACTTTGACGTTGCCCTGAAGCGCACCATGGCCCTAATTCATCTTAGATGCTTTTACAACGGTGCACGTCGCAGAAAAGTTCCGGCTCAGCGGGGGCCGTAAGGGTCAAATGGTCAGGGGTGAGCCTCTCCCCGACCCCTTGCCATTCAAAGTCGCAAACTTATGGATTTGATCAGGAAACGAGTTACGCCGGCTCGCCCGCCTCCATCAGATAAGCTTCGATAAACTGATCAATATCACCATCGAGCACGGCATCCGCGTTGCCGACCTCGATATTCGTCCGGTGATCCTTGACTAAGCGGTAGGGGTGGAGCACATAGGAACGGATCTGGCTGCCCCAGGCAATCTCTTTTTTGCTCTTGTGAAAAACGTCCATCTTTTCTTTTTGCTTTTCAAGCTCGAGCTCGTACAGACGCGATTTCAAGATTTTCATCGCCATGGCGCGGTTCTTATGCTGCGAGCGCTCGTTTTGGCAGGCCACGACGATGCCGGTGGGAAGATGGGTCAAGCGCACGGCGGAATCGGTCTTATTGACATGCTGCCCGCCGGCGCCGCTCGACCGATACGTGTCGACGCGCAAATCGGCCTCGTTAATCTCGACTTTGATATCGTCGTCGACTTCCGGATAGACGAACACCGAGGCGAAAGAGGTGTGCCGCCTGGAATTGGCGTCAAAGGGAGAGATGCGCACGAGGCGATGGATGCCGGCTTCGGCTTTCAAATAGCCGTAAGCGTAGTCGCCCTCGACGGTGAAAGTCACGCTCTTGACGCCGGCTTCTTCGCCAGGTTGGAATTCGAGAATCTCTTTTCGATAACCGCGTCGGTCACACCAGCGCAAATACATGCGCAGAAGAATCTCAGCCCAGTCCTGCGCTTCGGTGCCGCCGGCGCCGGGGTGCAGCGTGACGATGGCGTTGCGCCGGTCGTCGGGCCCCCCTAGAAGCAGTGCCAACTCGGTCTGCGCCATCTCGCGGGACACCTGGGCGACTTTAGCCGCTGCCTCGTTCAACGCATCTTCGCTCTTTTCATCCTTGGCGATCTCGAGAAAGAAGCGCGCTTCTTCGAGGCCGGCGCGTTGTTTCTCCCAAGCGTCGATAACGCCTTTGACGGAAGATTGCTCTCTAAGAATGCTCTGGGCTTTTTCGCTGTCGTTCCAGAAATCCGGCTTGGACGTGATCTGGTTCAGCTCTTCGACGCGCTTTTGCTTACCTGCGACGTCAAAGCCGCCTCCGCAAAAGCTCGACGCGCTCTTCTAGGTGGGTTAATTGTTCGCGGGTTTCGTCCAACATCTAATTTACTTTCTTCCGGCTCGTGAATTTTGCCTTCCTGCTTCCGACTTCGTAGTTCCGGCGCCCGGATTCCGTCTAGGTTTATAGTATACCCTTAAAAAGCCCCGCTCACAAAGCTGCCGGTAAGTCTTTCTCTCCAACCGTCCCATAGCGCGCGCATCACTGGCGGAACGCTCGTGATCGTAACCCAGCAGATGCACGACGCCGTGGATCAACAGCGTGGTCAGTTCTTCTTTTAGCGTCCAACCGCGCTCCTTTGCCTGCGCGCGCGCCTTATCGACCGAGATCACGACATCCCCAAGCAGCCGAGTCGGTTCCGGCAAATTCTTTGCCGTGGAAAACGACAGCACGTCGGTGGCGTAATCTTTTTTGCGGTACTTAGCGTTGAGTTTCCGAATCTCTCTATCGCCGACTAACGCCAGACTCAGCTCCGCCTTATCCTGGTTGAGCAGGCGGAGAACTTCGAGCGCAGTGTTTTTAACGGCCCGCGCGGGACAGTTCTTCCCCGCGCCGCGCCGGACCAATTCGACGGGCATCGTCAGATAGTAACGTCTTGGCGTTGCGCTTGCGACAGCCGCGCTCCGCGGTTGTCAGTAAATTTCTGTAAAATTCCGAAACAATTGCCGGGTGGGGATGCCCCAGGCGGACTTATTTAACACTGCCCGTTTGAGCGGTCAATTAAGATCCTTTTGTGCCCTCCTGATTAATTGACTTGCCAAAGTCGATTTGCTACTACACTAAAAGTCAATTTTGAGGAGGAGCGAGATGACTTATATTATTGCTGAGCCGTGCATAGACGTAAAAGACACCGCTTGTGTTGACGTATGCCCGGTTGATTGCATTCATCCGACGAAAAACGAGGCCGAGGAGTTTGAAAAGGAAAAAAAGCTCTATATAGATCCCGAAGAGTGCATCGACTGCGGCGCCTGCGAGCCGGTCTGCCCCGTGGAGGCGATTTTTGAAGAGGCAGCGGTGCCGGACAAATGGAAGCATTTTATTCAGATAGACGCTGACTGGTACAAGGCGAAGAAAGGCTGACTCCTCGACTTTCGACCTGCCCCTACTCACACGAAAAGGGCTGAAGAGACTTTCTTCAGCCCTTTTCTTTTCCATCGACGCGGCAACTCCGCTCAACAGTCCATTGACCGGCACCATGATTAACCCATTGCTCTTTCCTCGCTTGCCGATTCTTGCCCGTCTTGCGCTTCGACAATGCCTGGCTTCTGGTTCCCTTCCTTGACTCTGCGCCGGACTTCGTTGTACGGAGATTCGGAAGGGAGAAAGCTTCTATGGTGATGGTTCTCAAGAACGAGGAGATGAAGAATCTTTTGCCGATGGCGGAAGAGGTCGATGCCATAGAGCAAGCTTTTCGCGAGCTCGGCGAAGGCAAGGCAATGATTGCGCCACGGGCGCGTCTGCGGACATCATGGAAGGAGGAAGGCGGCCAATACTATTTCAATAATATCATGGGACTCGTCCCGGGAATGAAGTCGATGGCGCTGCGCATCGACTCGAGTTTTTCGAAGGAAGTTCAAGTGGCCGGCAGCAAGCGGCGCGTCTACCCCGGCGACTTTATCGGCCTTGTGTTGCTCTTCGACATGGACACTTGCGAAATCCTGGCCATGATGGATGATCATTACATCTCCGCCATGCGTGTCGGTGCCACCAGCGCGGTGGCGAGCAAATATCTGGCGCGCAAGGACGCGAAGGTCATGGCCCTGCTGGGCTCTGGCGAACAGGCCAAGACACAAGTTACAGCGCACCTTGCCGTAAGGCCGTTAAGCAAAATCAAAGTTTACAGCCCGACGAAGGAGAATCGCGAACGCTTCGCCGCGGAAATGAGCGCCGAGACCGGCGTGGAAATCATCCCTGTATCAAGCGCCGAAGAAGCGATCCGCGGCAGCGACATCGTCACTGCCGCCACCAACACGGTCGACCCGGTCATTCAAGGCAAATGGGTCGACGCGGGCATGCATTTGAACAGCATTGTCGGCGGCGACGGTTTTCTGCCAAGAAAAGAGCTCGACGATGATGCCGTGATGAAGTCCAATCTCATCGTCGTCGGCTCCAAACAACAAATATTTCTCGACAAGCAGGCCGAGTTCCACGACCGACTCGAACGCGGCATCGTGAAAGCCGAAAACCTGCACGAACTTGGCGAGCTACTTACGGGTAAGTGCCGTGGCCGCAAGGACGACAAAGAGATCACCTTTTTCAAAAACAACACGGGCATGGGTATCCAGTTCGCAGCGACGGCGCGAAAGATGTACGAGAAAGCCAAAGAAAAAGACATCGGTCGGGAGCTGCCGCTGGAGCTATTCATGACGCAACGGGGAGATAAGTTGTATTCGCCGTGACCGAAAAAGCAGGTAAGGTGTGAGGCGTGCCCCATTCACCGCCATTTCAACGGTTTTAACGGAGCGAAGCGGTTGAACGGCTTGAACGAAAATCATGCTCAGAGAAACGCCAGTTTCAGCCACAGGCAAAATCACTTAACAATCGAAATAGATAGGAGATGTGATTATGCGAGATTGGGAAGCGTTTATCCCGGAAGAGGAACGAAAGGTTTACGAAAAAGCCGGTTACAAGGGCAAGGAGAAATTTGGCGTCAACCCCGCGCTCTTGATTATCGACGTGATTACCGGCTTCACGGGGACAAAGCCAATGCCGGTGATGGATGCCATCGACGAATTCCCCACCAGTTGTGGCCAAGTAGCCTGGGACGCGCTGCCGAAGATACAGCAGCTGCTCCACGCCTGTCGTGATGCTGAGATTCCCGTGATCTACTCCACCAGCGATCCCGACTTCAAAGCCGCCTTCGGCAACGCCACCAAACGCGGTGTGGACAAAACCGACTTCGAGAAACTCGCGGTCGAATTTCCCGAGATGATCAGGCCGAGAGACAATGAATTCATCGTTCGCAAGGCCCGCGCCAGCGCTTTTTTCGGCACCCACTTGATCACTTACCTGGTGCGCAAAAATATCGATTGCTTGCTCGTCACCGGTACCAGCACTTGTGGCTGCGTTCGTGGCACAGTGCTGGACGGTTATTCCTTTGGCTTCCCGGTTTTCCTCGTCGAAGAATGCGTGTTCGACCGTTCTCGCACTTCGCATTTGGTCAATCTCTTCGAGATGAACGCGAAGTACGCGTCGGTGATTCAGCTCCAAGAGGCACTGGCTTACGTAAACCAGTTAAAGCGCGTGGAAGGCCGGAAAGTTAGCTAAGCTAGGGAGACAGGCAACTCTTTCTCGAAGGAGAAAAAAATAGCATGTCCCCTTTTTGCCAGCCCAGACGAGGAGATCAGCATGGCAACCGAAGCGCCGTTCACTGAATCAGAATATTGCGAGCGCCACCGACGCGCCCAGGGTCTCATGGACCGGGATGGACTTGACGCCCTCGTGGTATCGGAAAAAAACAACTACTGGTACTTCAGCGGGCTCATCAGCTACCAGCTAGACCACATTCAGCGCCCGCAGATTTGTATTCTACCAAAGAGCGGCAAGCCGCTTCTCCTCGTATACGGCAATGACAAAGCGAAAGCCAAGGCACTGCCCTGGGTTGGGGAAGTGCACGCCTACACGGACGTGCCGTTTCCCCGCGAAATGATCGCCGATTGTGTCAAGGAAATGGGTCTCGGCGAGGCCAAGTTGGGTTTTGAGCTCGGCGACGATCAGCGGCTGGGTTTTCCCGTGAATTATCTGTCCGGCCTGACCGAAGCTCTCCCCAAGGCCCAGATCAAAGACGGCAGCGCCGCTCTGACGGAGATGCGAATCATCAAAAGCCCGCGGGAAATCGAATTCATGCGCAGGGCTTGCGAGATTTCCGTCAAGGCTTATGACCGCTGCCTGCCGCAATTGAAGCCGGGCATGACCCGGCGCGAAATCGCGGACCGGTTGTATATCTCGATGATCGAAGAAGGCGCGCATCCGCGCCATCCCGGATTTCTTATGCTCAATTCGTCAACCCGTTATGATGACCGCCGTTATGAAAAAGGCGATCGGATGATCGCCGATTTCGGCGCTTGTTACGAAGGATATTACGGCGACATCACCCGAATGGCGATTTTTGGCGAGCCGACGGCGGATCACAAAAGAGATCACGAGACCGCCTGCGACGTAGTTCAGCTTTGTTTCGAATCCATGAAACCAGACACGCCCATCGCCGAGGTATCGCCCGTCGCTAACCGTGAATTGGTGAAACGCGGTTATCAAGCGGTCGATAGCCCGAAACGCATCGGCCACGGCATCGGCATGTCGCGCGCGGAGCCGCCCTCACTGAACGAAGTTGAAAAAGACCTCTATCGGCCAGGGATGGTTCTCGCCCTGGAACCCAAGGTTCGGTCAGAAAAGAGCGCGGTACATTTGGAGGAGGATGTGCTCATCACCGAGACAGGCCCGCAATTTTTGACCACGGGCTGCCGGGATCTGCGGTTGATCAACTGATCTTCAATTGGACTTCTTCTTCATCAAATGGCTGTCTTGTATGGCTAGCCAGACTCGACTATGGCCTAGTCTCGAACTTCCTCTCGCTTGACGGCAGAGGACAGAGGTGAGGGTGGCTAATTTGACGATGTCGCACAAAGGAATACTTTATCTTTCCAATCAGGATGTCAAAAAAGTCCTCGACCTTGGCCGCGCCATCGAAATCACCGAGGGCGCGCTGCGGGACCACAGCGAAGGGCGGGTCATCTGGTCCACGCCCGAAGATCTGGCAATTAAGCCGGAACAGGGTTGGCAGTCATGGGTCACCGGCTGCGCGCTGGCCACCGAGCCGGTAGCCGGTTTTCGCATTCGTTCGATCAAAGCCGCTGGCGGCAGCCGGGATGTTTCGCGGCCACCCCGTGGTCCGAGACGAATTTTGCTGCTCAGCGATCGCGCCGGCGGCGAGATTCTCTGCATTATGGATGAAGACTGGTGCCACGCGGTGCGCACCGCCGCCGCCGCGACCGTGGCGATGCGGTTGCTCGCGCGCAAAGGTTCAAAGACGATGGCGATGCTCGGCGCAGGCGACACCGCGCGCGCCGCCGTACCGGTGATGACAAAGGCGTTCGAGTTGAAAGAAATCCGGGTCACGTCGCGTACGCCGGAATCGCGCCAAAATTATGCCAAGGAAGTCGGCAAAGAATATGGATTGAATATCCTTGCGGTGGAATCCACCGAGGACGCGCTCAAGGGCGCCGACGTGGTTATCTCAGCGACGACGACCTCAACCCCTTTTGTCAAGGAATCCTGGCTCGGTGAAGGAATTACCGTTTACTCCATCGGCAAAAACCAGGAGATGGAAAGCTCCGTTTACAAAAACAGCGACAAATTCGTCGTCGACAGTTGGAAACATTGCAAACACAAGTCAGACATGCAGCGAATGCTCAGTGAAAATTTTTTAAGTGAAACGGATCTCTACGCCGAACTTCCCGATTTGCTGTCCGGCAAGAAAGCGGCCCGGCAATCCGAGCGCGAACGGATCTTCATCCGCGCCATCGGCCTGGTGAACCAGGACGTCGCCATGGCGCATTACATTTATCGCAGCGCTTTAGAGAACGGCATCGGCACTCGGCTGCCGTATTGAAATCGAGCCGTCTTGCTCCCATCAGTAGATCGCCGGCAATGCTGAGGCATTCTCCTTCGCCTCCATAGGGGTGGCACTTTCTTCGTAGCTGCGATATGACTTGCCAGGCGAAGACGGGCGGATTTATGGCAATTTTGCTTCGATTTTTCCTAGCCACAATCACTTTTTTCGTCGTCTTTTACTCGACCACCATCGTCATGAGTTACCTTTATTCGATGGACTCCGCGCTTTTGCCGTTTTGATTCCTCAGCTTTCTGGCCGCAAAAGCCGTTCGAGACACTTTGAACGACTTGAACGAATTGAACTCTTATCGTGCCATTATCGCATCGGCAGCGGCCCGGCATCGGCAAACTTCTTATAGAGCGCAATCACCTCGGCGTCCCGAGGCAGTTCTCGCACCGCCTTTTGCAAATCTTCTCCGCTAAGTGGTGAAGGGTCCCTGCCCATAAGCTTTTTAAAATCTCGCCGAAAACCAGGATCTTTATAGGTCTTCGCCATCGCGTCGCGCAGAATCTGTACTAATTCCTTGGGAGTCCCTGGAGGCAGGTGAATCGGCCAGCGGGGATACTGAAAAGCGCGAAACAGATCGAGGACCTTGCGTTCTTTTTCGGTCTTAGCAAATTTGTCCAGGTCGGGAAGCCCAGGCACGTCAGGATGCGGCGCGCCTTTGGGGACCGCCAAATTCGCGTGATAATGGAAGTTGTCCCTACTCCCTTTTTGCACGAGGTCCTCCAAACTGCTGGTGGTTCTCGCGTCCAGCTCCCGGTTGCCCATAGCAATATCCAATTCCGGGCCCGTGAAGCCGACGATGAAATTGGGCTCCTTGAATTCCAGCAGATAGGCGAACAAGCGCGCGGTCACATAGACTGAATGTCCCACCGATTGAGCGCCGATCCGTATCCCCGGCTTGCTCCGCAGTTTCTCCAGATTGTCGAGCCCCAGTTCCTTGCGGGTATAAAAGACATAGGGATTGCCGGTTTCGGTGGA
>DATBLC010000194.1:0-3537 GCA_036555515.1 Binatia bacterium | reverse complement strand
CTTTGTGGTTATATATCTTGCTCTTCCGGCTCTATTTTGCTCCTTCGCTCGCGCGTGTGGCCGCTTGTTCCAGCGCGCGCCGCGCCAAAACCTTTGAAACTTCTTTTCGATAATCCGCGCTGGCGTGAATATCGGATTCCGGCTCGAGCTCGGCTGCCGCGTCATTCGCTACCTCGTTGAAAATCGCCGTATCGGGTTTCTTGCCGACGAGTGTTCCCGTCTTGGGCGATAGCGTGGGCTTGGCCCCGCCGAAGACCAGATTGGCCGAATCAATGGTTCCATCCGAGCGGAGTGTGATGGTTGAAGCGACCGCCGCCAAGGCGAGGTCGCCATGGCGGCGGCTTATCTCTTGAAAAGCACTGCCAGATCGCGACGGCATTTTCGGCACACGAATCTCGACCAAAAGCTCGCCTGGTTCCAATACTGTTGACATCGCGTCAACGAAGAATTCTCTCGCTTGAACGGTGCGCTCGCTCTGTTGGCCGCGCAACCTGAACGACGCGTCCAATGCGACCATGACGACCGGCAGTTCGGCGGACGGATAAGCATGGGCAAGGCTTCCACCCACGGTACCGCGGTTGCGAATCTGCACGTGGCCGATATGTCGAGTTGCCTCTTGCAACAATGGCCAGCCGGCGACTACGGCGGCGGAGCGCTCGAGCGCGCGCTGGCGCGTCATGGCGCCGATCAAGAGATCGCCATTTTCGATCCTGAGATAGTTCAATTCACTCAGACCATTGAGATCCACCAAGTAAGCGGGGCGGGCCAGGCGGAAATTCATCAATGGCACCAGGCTTTGCCCGCCGGCGAGCGGTCGCGCGGCGTCTTTGTGCTGCGCGAGCAATTGCAGCGCTTCCTCTAGGGACGCCGGCGCGCAATATTCAAATGAAGCCGGTTTCATGTTCGTTGTCGAATCCTTCGCTTCGGTATGTTCCAATCGTTCAACTCGTTCAATACGTTCAAGTTGTGCAACGAACCCATTTTTGTCCGGACGGCTTGATCGATTTGAACGGCTTAAACTACTTGAACTGGCTCGGCGTGGACGCCAAACTATGGGTCACCGTGATCCGTTCGGCGCGATAAAATTCACCAAGAAAGTCTTCGCCGTTTTTATATCTCCTCGTCGGCACCAATCGGGCTGTGAAAGAAACCGGCAGCGGATCCATATCGAACGGATAGGGGCGAAGAACGGCTTTGCTTTCAGCTACCGTATCGATACTGATCTTGGCCGGCCTTTGACCATGCTTGGTCGGAATATCGACATCGTTCAACGTGTTTGTTGGCCCGAGCTTGCGCGCCTTGCTATTCAACGGATAACGATTGCAAATAAACTGCGCGAGTTGGTCGAAGACCTCCATGTATTCGTAATTGGTCCATACATGCTCATCTGACGTATATTTCTTGAATTGTTCCGATTGGCGCAGTTGCGCCAGGAGTTTGAGGCGCACCGCTTCTTGATCGTCAACATACGCCTTAACGCGCGGGTCTGAAGTGCGGTCCGGCGGATATGCATACTTCCCATAACCGGCGTTCATTAGCGCCACACCATGCATCGCCATTAACATGGCGGCATAGGGGTCTCTTTGCGTGACTCGATCGACCGCGTTCTTGTAAAAGTCGAGTCGAAGCTGGCCGAGATATTTGAGGCTGCCGTCGTGATAGTCCAGCGGATAGCCTTTATCGTTGAGAGTGGAGGGGCACATCTCCCACTCCCACCAGCCGATATCATGCTCGCCGGCGGCCAATACTACGGAAGAATAAGGCTGAGGACGGTCAAAGTCCTGGTTTCCCCAGTGCGCGGCAAGATAGCCCGCGACCCGCGAATGGTCGATTTGCAGCGCCAGTATCGTACGGCTGTCATCGTATGGATAAGCCATCATGAGCGTCATGCCTCCCTGGCCGATTCATGGAAAATCTTTGCGTTGATACCCAAAGCATTCTTAGCGTTCAAAACAGCGTGCCGCCGCCTAGGATCACAGCGACGGGGGCCTGTATGGAATTCATCGAGGCCACGGCGCCCGTCACCGCCGGGCGAATGTCTTCTGTCTTAGTTACGAATTCGTAACTGATGCGCATGGCATCCAACAACGGCGCGGTGCCCCATCCCATGGGCACCGAGAACCAGCGTTTGTCGTGGAAGCCGCCGCGATGGGCGATCAATAGCAGCATAGGTACGCCAAACGGTATCGGACCGCGCATCAGGGCGTAGGGCGTGACCGCGAAACCGGTGTTTTCCATAATTAAGACCGGCTTTTTGCCGCCTAACCAGGCGCCCATGCAGATGCCGACGCCATCGCCTTCATTGGCGATCTGAACATAATCGATTTTGGCCACCGCGCTCAATGGCATATAGAGCTCCTGAAATGCCGAGTCCGGCAAGCATGCGGCGAAATCGATACTCGACTCGATGAGCGCATCGAGCGCTTCCTGTGCTGCTGCAGCAATCATTTTGTCTGCACAATCCGGCCGCTAAGTGGCCGTGCACGAGAATGACCGGCTTTCCCTGGCCGGCGCGAAATTACCGCTACACCGATCCTTCCAAAATATTGATTCCCTCGGTTTGCTCAATAAAGCGCACGAAACGGAACTTGTTCTCTTGCCCGTTGAAATCTGGTCCAGCGCCGCGCACATACCCAGCTTCTATCTTGCAAACGATCACGGCGGGTCCGCCCGATTCGATAAAGCGAGAAAACTCATCATTGAAACCATCGGCGCTTCTGACCGTCGCGGTCATCTCGACGCCCGCGCCTTTCGCCATCGCCGCCAAATCGGTGCCGTGGGCGGTCTGGCTCGATGGTCCGCCGCGGCTGCCGTACAACTGTTCATTATCGAAAGCGACAATGCAAAGGTTTCTGGGCTGATACATGCTGATGACGGGAAGAATACTCGGCGCAAGGAGCAAGCTGCCATCCGTGTCCAAAGCAATGACCCTTCGCCGCGGCAGCGCCTTCGCAAGACCGAAGCAAACGGGGGTTACCATACCCATCCCGACCAGATAAAGATTGGCCGGGCGATGCAAATTATGAAAGCACTCGTTCGTGGTTCCCGCCAGGGCCGCGACGAGGATGTCATTTTCATCCAGAACCTCACCAAGCCGACATAATATTTGCTTTCTTTCCACCTTTGATCCGGACATATTTAATCCTTTGTAGTACTGTCTTTCAAAGTTTTCGCGACTTGCAAATTTTCCGGCGGTTATATTCACGTCATCGATAAAGAAGAGGACTCACCTCGGAGGGCGTGGAGTAAATAATTTTTGATTAAAGAATACTCCGGACTCTGTGTACTCTACTCTGCGTCTCCGTGGTGAAAGTCTTTTTGTTTATTTTTTCCTTTATCTCATGGGTTTACTTTGCAATGCTCCGTACCGTGCCGCGCTGCCCGACCTATACCAGCGTAGACGCGGCGAATTCAAGCACAAAGCCGTGTCTATTATTAATGGTCTGACAGATTGCTGAAAAGGGTTCGGAATGCTTCGACAGGTCTCAGCATGAACGGAAAATGCTCACTCATTTTAAGGTCCGCATCGTTCGCCCT
>DATBLC010000193.1:0-8917 GCA_036555515.1 Binatia bacterium | reverse complement strand
CTCCGCAAAACCATGCAGGTGATCAAGTGGGTATTGGCACTGCCGATGGGCACAGTGCAATGGACACTTCACCTGCCTAAGCGCGTAGCCAAGCCGCTGGTGGTATGGGCCATGCGTAAGACCCTCTCCAATCCTCGCCTGAAATCGTGTGCATTGAACATGCTTGGCAAGCATCCCCAACTCAAACTGCACCTGCGCCAGTTCGCTATCCGATCGGGATTGCTTACTGGGTGGTCGCCCCGTGCTGCTCGCATTTATGCTGATTTGAAGCGTGCCTGCGAAGGAAGTAAAAGTTAATGCGCATCGTCATTGACATGCGAGGTGCGCAGTCCACGGCATCGCGCCATCCGCAAGAACAGATCGTGGTATGGCAGACGCCCGGGCCGGTGGCGGATGCGAACCCCGAAAACCGCTGGAGGCGGGAACAGGTGAGCGTCTACGCGAAGTATTTCGCGCCAATCTCAAGCCGGATGTGATCTACGTCTCCAGTCTTTTTGAGGGATTTGTGGATGACGCCGTCACCGCCGTCGGCGCGCTCGAAAACGCGCTTCCTACGGCAATCACTCTATACGATCTCATCCGACTCCTGTACCAGGATATCTACCTTACTGACCCTGTCGTGCGGTCCTCCGCGATCACACCAGATCTTTACAGATCTGACTGGGCGCTAGTCATGTGGAAATCGCAATGAGACTGGTCATCGATCTGACGGGCCTGCAGAGCCTAAGCCGCTTCAGAGGTATCGGCAGATATACGCGGGGCCTCTCGGCCGGCCTGCTACGCACGGCAGGTGAGCACGAAGTATGGCTGGCGGCCAGCGAGAACCGTTCAGAAAGCCTGGACGCCATCCGCGCGGATTTTGCAGACTTGGTGCCGGAGCACCGCATCGTGACTTATCGGACGCTTGATTGCGGCCTCTACTGGGCACCCGAACAACAGTGGCGACGGAGAGCCAGTGAACTCGTACGCGAACATTTCCTTGCTAACCTGCAAGCCGATGTCATCCTTTTTTCGAGCATGTTTGAAGGTTTTGAGGGAGATGTACTCACATCAGAAGGCAGCCTATGCAGAAATTCCCTGCGCGCCGTAATCGCCTATGATTTAATTCCCGCACGGAATCCAGAAAAATACCTCTGCACACCAGAAATTCGTACCTGGTATTACGACAAGCTCACCGCCTTCGGAAACTGTGATCTTTTTCTTGCGATCTCAGGCTCGGCCGGTCGCGAGGTCAGCCAGGACCTCAATATCGACCCGCAGCGCATCACAAGCATTATGGGTGGCGCAGACGACTTCGTCGCCAAGGCGGTGGCATTCGATGCCGTCAATTCGGATCTTGAGCTGAGGCTTGGCATATCGCGGCCCTTTTTTGTCTATACCGCATCGTTTGAGAGCCGTAAGAACTTCGAAAATCTGGTCGCCGCATTTGGTCGCTTCTCGGCCCAAGTCGGCCGGCCTCACCAGTTGGTGCTCGTGACGTCCGCGGTACAGCCCGTGATCGCGACGATTTCGTCACTCGCCCAGGAGGCCGGTCTCGGTCCCACCGATGTGGTCGTGACAGGTCAAATCAATGATGATGATTTGGTCGAGTTGTACCGCCGCTGCGTCGCTATGGTCTATCCCTCGCGACACGAAGGTTTCGGCCTTCCTATCCTTGAGGCCATGCATTTCGATGCGGCGGTGATCGGTTCGAACACATCGAGCATTCCGGAGATCATCAACCTTGAGGAGGCGCTGTTCGATCCGGATTCGGTCGAGGAGATCGCAGCGAAGATGAGTCGGATCGTCCACGACGACGCGTTCCGCCAGCGCCTGAAGGAGAACGCAATAGAGCGGAGAGCCTTGTTCACCTGGGACAGCACGGCGCTGACCACCTGGAGAGCGCTTGAGGAAGCCATTGCCGCCCGCGCGGCAAACGCCGGTCCAAAGGCCAGCCCGGATGCTCACTATCGAGCGCTGATCGGCGCTCTCAAAGCTCTGCCTCAGACGCCGCAACCCCCGGCAGAAAATGACCTGAGGGCACTCTCCAATGCGATCGCGACCAACATAGACACAATCGCGGCGCGTGTTCACGGGGGAGATGGCACAGGGATCGAGCCAACCCCACGTTTGGCGTTGGACATGTACGTCTTAGCGCAGGATGTCAGAACAGGCGTGTATCGCGTCTGTGACGAGCTATTCCCCCGTCTCGCCAAGTCGCCGCAGGTGAATGCACGGCTTTTCTATAGAGACGGTGATGAGGCGAAGGCTGCGCCTTACGTCGCGGCCAAAGGACTGGCGATGACACGTCGCATCGCGATCGGGGAAGCGCCTTCGGCCAACGCCGATATTCTTCTGTCCCCCTTCGGAGTTGCGCCGGCCGACTGGCTGCTGGATCCGCGACTGCTTCACGCGCACATCATCTACGACCTCATCGCCATCAATCGACCCGAGTTCTTCTCTGCGGAGGCTGCGGCGGAGGTGCACAGCATCGTCGACAGCCTCGATGAGCACACTGTCGTGTTTGCCATTTCGGAATTCACGAAAAAGGATCTGCTGGCACGCCGACCGGACCTGAGCCCGCAACAGATAACCGTCATTCCCTTGGCCGCAGGCTCCGCGTTCCGACCTTGCAATGACATTTCGGCGAGGGCCGCGGTTCGTAGCAAATACGGCATTCCGGCTGAAATTCCCTATGTCTTGAGCCTGGCGACGTTGGAGATCCGCAAGAACCTTGACCAGGTCGTCAAGGCTTTTGTACTTTTTCTCGAGCAAAACGAAGCAAGCCAGATGCATCTCGTGCTTTCCGGCATGTCCGGATGGAAGCTCGAGCAGTTGAAATCCGCTCTGGCGGCCGCTCACAAATGGCGGCACCGCATCGTTCTGACCGGCTTCGTCGAGGACGAAGACCTCTCGGCGCTCTATAGTGACGCATTGTGCTTTGTCTATTTGTCGCGTTACGAAGGATTTGGCCTGCCGCCCTTGGAGGCAATGGCCTGCGGGACGCCTGTCATCGCTGCTGACAACTCGTCGCTTCCGGAGGTCGTTGGCCAAGCAGGCCTGATGCTGGACGCGGACGATGTGCAAGGGGTAGCCAATGCCTTGCGCAAAATTGAAGCGTCAGGGGAATTTCGGCAGAGACTGGGCAATGCCGGCCTTGAAAGAGCCAAGCTCTTCAGTTGGGAGCGCTGTGCCGAGATTGTCGTCGATACGCTCTGTGACGCCTATGCACGTCATCTCGAGCGGCCTACCGATCGCAGGTCCCGGATCTTAGCTCCAGGCGCCTTGACCACCAGCGCAATGCGAGCCGACGGCACCCTGGAAGCGAATTTCCTCGACTACCAGAACGGGAGCCGTGGGCCGCTCTTTTCGGGCGTCCCGCGCGTCGCACCCGGCAGCCGGGCGGAGACCGATTGGCCGAAGTGGAAGGACCGCCTGCAAACGCAGCCTGGCACGGATCTAATCGAGGGCGGCTTGCGTACGCGGGGCATCTTCAAGACGGGCACCGAGCAGCAGCCACTCGTCACCTATGTCACCGTCGTGCGGAACAACACGGCCACGCTCGCTCGCACGATCGAAAGCGTGCAGAGCCAAACCTACGCCAATGTCGAGCATGTCGTGCTGGATGGCGCCTCCACCGACGGGACGCTCGATGTTATCCGCCAGTATGCGGACAGGCTCGACTATTTTGCGTCCGAGCCCGACAAGGGCCTCTATGACGCGGTGAACAAGGCCATACCACTCGCGAGGGGCCAGCTCATCTGCGTGCTGAACTCGGACGACTGGCTCGAGCCGCGGGCGGCGGAAATCGCCGTGCATCGCATGGCGCAGGTCAAAGGCGCCGCGCTCCTGCTGACCGGCGCCAAGGTGCGACGCGCGGACGCCAGCATGGAATGGTATCCAGCGTTCGTGCATCCCGGATGCTATTTCAGATGTGCCGATGATTGCCATAATGGCATCTATGCCACGCCTGCGGCCTATGAGATATCGGGCCCCTACGACACGTTGTACAAGATCGCGGCAGATTTCAAGTGGATTATGACGTGCCTCGATGCGGATACGACATTTGTCTATACAAGAGAAATGACCGTCAACTATTCACTGGGCGGCGTTTCCAGCAATGAGGGCGCTCATAGCCTCGAATGTATGCGACTCGTTGGAGAACACTTTCCGACATTGACGCAATCCGACATTACTGGTCTCTATGATTGCTTCTTTCGATTTCAAAACCTGCCTGACCTGCCGGATCGGCTGGTAGATCGGATCGAGTTCTTGAAGGATCTATTTGCAAGGCATGCATCTCAGCCCGACTTTCTGCAGGCACTCGCTTGGGCGTCTATCGAGAAGATAAAGTGCGCTCAGGCAAGTACGGGCAAAGCGGCTATCGCCATGCCGACAGAGGGCATTTCCACAGTCATAAAGAGCAGGGTCAAAGACAACCTTCGCGCGCATCCGCTCGCATATAAAGTGGTCAGGCGCGCCTACTCCCTAATTCGCAAGAGGCAATAGTGGCAAGCGTCGCTTACGTCGATCATTCGTTTCATCGAACGACGAAATCCACGGGGTTTTTGCCGGAAATTCTGCGTAGGCACGGCCACGTTGTCGACAATTTCTGGGACGACGCATGGCAGGGCGGTGCTCCCGTGGAGTGGGCGGCCGTCCGGTCCTACGACGTGGTGATCATGTTCCAGTCATACTGCCCACCGGAAGGCATGAACTTTCGGCGCGCGCACCCGAACGTTATTTACATTCCCATGCTCGACCAGTTCGGTCTGTGGCAGGGTCCGCTTCTCAACCTGGCGGAATTTTGGGAACCATTTCAGGGCTCCAAGGTCCTGAATTTCTCGAATGCCATGCATTGCATGACAACCGGCTTCGGAATCGTGAGTCATTTCGTGCGCTATTATCAGGCCGTTCCGGATGTTCCGCCACCTCCGCAGCAGGGCCTGCACGGCTTTTTTTGGCTTCGTCGAGAACGGGAGCTGCCATGGCAGGTTATCCGCAAGCTCATTGCCAATTCGAAGTTCGACAGTTTCCACATTCACCTGGCGACGGATCCCGGCACGCCACCCGCTACCCCGCCTTCTGGGGAGGATATCGCGCGCTATAACATCACGACATCGACCTGGTTCGAGAACAAGTCGGATCTCAATGCGCTTATCGCGAGTGCAAACGTCTATTTTGCGCCTCGGCTTGAGGAAGGCATCGGCAATTCGTTCCTGGAGGCGATGGCGCGGGGGCAATGCGTCGTCGCGCCGAACCAGGGGACGATGAACGAATATATCCTGCCGGGCGTGAACGGCCTGCTCTACGACATCGGGCACCCGACAGCGCTCGACTTCGCCGGCGTGGTCGAACTCGGGCGCCAGGCGAAGAAAGGCGCAGCGCTCGGCCGAAGCCACTGGCAACAGGCCGAGCAGAAGCTGATGGATTTCATCCTCGCACCGAGCCAGAGCCTTTACCAAGATCGCTACCAGCATCCCGCGTTGAGCGCCCCTGAAGCGCGCGCGCGTGAGAACCTGTTGTTGCCCTCCTTACCAACCCGGAACAACTCGTTAGCTACCGCTCTCCGGCTGGCCGCCAGCCGATATACGTTTCTTCGTCCGGACCTGTTTTTATGGCGATGGGTCCGGAATCTGATATTCAGGCTTGCAAGGCTGGCGGGGGGGCACTGGCAGACAGCACGAAAGGAATAAAATGAAGAAGGTCTTTGTAGCGGGGCATCGCGGTCTTGTCGGATCTGCTACTGTGGAGGCGCTCACTGCTTTGGGCGGGTATAAGATCATCACCCGGACGCACAGCGAACTGGACCTTTCCGATCGTGCGGCAACGCGTGAGTTTTTCATGGCCCACCGGCCGGATCACGTTGTCATGTGCGCGGCCAAGGTCGGTGGCATTCTGGCGAATTTGAGCCTCCCAGTCGACTTCCTTCACATTAACCTTGCGATTCAGCTGAGCGTGTTCGAGGCGGCACACGCCGCGGGCATCGACCGCATGATCTTCCTTGGATCGTCATGCATTTACCCTCGCGACTGTCCGCAGCCGATACGCGAGGACTATCTCCTCACGGGGCCTCTGGAGGAGACGAATCGTCCCTACGCGCTGGCGAAGATCGCCGGCGTCGAGGCGTGCTGGTCTTTCAATAGGCAGCACCAGGCGCGCTATCTCGCTTTGATGCCGACCAACTTGTACGGGCCGGGAGACAACTATCATCCCAATCACTCCCACGTATTGCCCGCTTTGATCCGACGCTTCCACGAAGCGAAGGAAAATGGCGCTCCTTCAGTCACCGTTTGGGGCTCCGGAAAGCCCCGCCGCGAGTTCATGCACTCATCGGACGTGGGCGACGCCATCGCATTCCTGCTTGGCCTTCCGACGCAAGATTTCGAAGCTTTGACGAGTCCGGACAAGGCGCCGCTGATCAATGTCGGCGTTGGCGAGGATATTACGATCCGCGAACTGGCGGAGCGCGTTAAGGCGACAGTCGGCTATGATGGGGAACTCGCGCTCGACCCTAGCAAGCCGGACGGTACACCGCGGAAGCTGATGGATGTAACGCGCATGTATAGCCTTGGCTGGAAGGCGAAGACGTCACTCGATACCGGCCTGCGGTCAGCCTACCAGGATTTCATTACCCGCTATGCCACACAGAGCTGACGCTCTTATCGACGTGCAGGAGCAACGTAGTTGCCGGCCGGGCGCCTGGCCGTTGATCAGCCTTGGCCGGCAACAAAAGGGGTCACGTCCGCTTTTAGCTTTGACAGAAAAATTACGAAATAAATGAACGGCACGGCATGACCAGGCCGTTGCGGATCGAATACCCCGGGGCGTTCTATCACATCATGAACCGGGGCCAATCGGGCCGGAAGATCTTTCTGGAAGACCAAGGGCGGCAGAGTTTTCTCGACCTGCTCACCGACATCGTTCGGCTGTGGAAGGTCGAGATCTTTGCCTATTGTTTGATGGATAATCATTACCATCTGCTGCTGTCTACTCCGGCGGGGGTTCTATCGCGTCCGATGCGCCATCTCGATGGGATCTATACGCAGCGGTTTAACCGCCTCCATCATCGTGATGGACGGCTTTTTCGCGGCCGGTATAAAGCGATTCTCGTTGATGCCGAAGAGTACTTTTTATCGGTGGTGCGCTATATTCATAAGAACCCATTGGGCGCCGGGCTCGTATCGGACATAGACCGGTACCGTTGGAGCAGCCATCGGGGGTATTTGAACAAGACACAATGCCCGGAGTGGCTCGATACGCGTTCGGTGCTGTCACGATTCGGTGGAGTCAGAGCATATCAGAGATTCATGCACGGTGAGGTGAAGAAGAGATCGGCGAGGCGCAGAAATCACGAGGGGAGCCAAATGCTTAAGTCCCGCATGTGTTCGCTAGACGAGTTGCGCTCATTCGAACCGTGGGTCGAGCGCCTGAGATCGGCCATCCCAAGGTTCGGCATCATGCGGCCTGACGGCTCAGTATTCGTTCACCGCAAAACGTGGGAGTGGGGCTATATCGCCCAGGCACTTGCAGAACGCGGGATGCTGGGACTAGGTAAGCGGGGGCTGGGATTTGCAGTCGGCCGGGAGCCTGTCCCGGCCCTATTCGCCAGCATGGGATGCCAGGTCCTTGCGACTGACCTTGGCGAAGCAGAGGCCGAAAAGGCCGGATGGGTCAAAACCGCGCAGCACGCCGACAGCTTAGCAACCCTGGAATACCCGGGTCTGTGCGCGCCAGCCGACTTCCGTCAGCGTGTGACGTTCCGTCCTCTGGATATGAGAGCGCTTCCCGACGACCTGACTGGGAGCTTTGATTTCACATGGTCGGCATGTTCGCTCGAGCACCTTGGCTCGATTGACCAGGGGATTAAGTTCATCCTCGATGCCATGCGCCTCCTGCGGCGCGGGGGCGTTGCAATTCACACAACCGAGTTCAATGTCACTTCGCTACTGTACGAGACTGACACGCTCAGCGAAGGTGCCACCGTTCTATTCCGCCGCGAAGACATCGAGCGAGCGGCATCCCTATTGCGGAGAGACGGCCACCGGGTCGAGCTCGATTGGACTTACGGTGCCACGACGGAAGATCGCTACGTTGATGTACCGCCCTATCGCCATGACCCGCACTTGAAATTGCGCGTCGAGAGCTTCGTCACGACGTCCATAGGGCTGATCATCGAAGCGGCTTAAAACCATTGCCGAAGCCCGTTGCTCGACCTGGCCACCATCCAATTCGCCGCCGGCGACGAGTTGAAACAGGTTGAACGCCGCTCGGTTCAGCGCCGTGTTGCGGGTGCCGGGAAGTGCCGCGGCGAGTGCCGCGGCTTCGGCGTCGAGGGCGGCGCGGCCGTAGGCTCCGGGGCTCGTACTGTTCGTCGGCCGCCGGATCGTGGCCACAGCGCGCTCTGAAATCGTTGGCCGCGGCTTGTGGCGGGTGAGCTGCATCAGCCAATCGGGGGCAACGGCCAACGAATCCGCGCCGGTCGCCCGCCATGTGTAAGGTTGGCCGCTGGGGTGAATGCTCGGTGGCGCGATGATGTGCCCGCCGTCGCCTCGCACATCGAGGCCCGCGCCGATGGGGGGAAGGTCTAGGGTGAACACGCGCGCATCGGGAACCGCGTGCGCCGCCGCCGACCGTCGAGGTCTACACCGCGAGGGGCCGCCATCTGTGGTTCGCTTACACGGGGCCGGTCCCCTCAACGGCGGGACGCATCGGCGAGCCGGGCGAAGCGAGCCTCGCTCATCTGCTGGAAGAATACGGACCACTGGCCGGGTGTACGGCGTGCGCTGCAAGAGATTGCAAAAAACTGACGAGCGATTCCGCGGCTGCGGCAGATCTCGGGTACGTCAATCGTGTACCTGCAGGTGCCAGGTCCAAAGCCCCGTTACATTGCCCCACCAGAACATTCATGGGGGGACAGCAGCCAACCGGAATACCT
>DATBLC010000192.1:0-5773 GCA_036555515.1 Binatia bacterium | reverse complement strand
CTGCCGGCGGGCATTTCCACCTATGGAGAGGACGGGGTGGTGGCCGGCAAGGCAGAGAACCATTGACCGCGATCGGAAGGGCTCGCCTCTCGGTCGCACACTAGCGACATAGTCTCTAAATAACGAACTCATTAGTAAGTTGCCGGAACTTGGTCGACTGATTCCGTCACCCGTAGGGGAAAATACCGAGTTTGCATCATTACAGTAAGATGGGATCCGTCTTCTTCAGTTGAAGGGGCACGGGGTATCTCGCAATGGACAGTGCCGCCGTGCGAGATGGTGTTTTTAGGTAGACATGTGACATCTCGCTGCTAAGTTGGAGCTAATTAAAAATCTCGACGCCGCCTGGTCAGACGGACCAAAACGTTGGCGTTAACGGCGCGCATGTTTTTTCCTTATATTAGGAGAGCAGAGCTCCGGGGAGTTGGAGACTTCGGGCTTTGTCAAGAGTCTCTATCGCAAGTGAAGATATAATAACAAATAGTAGCACGAAGAAGCATGGTCTGCCGCGGGTTCCAGTCGTTCAAGCAGTTGAACAATCCGGCGATCGAACTGAGCGTTTGAACGGCTTGAACCGCGTTTCTTAGTACGGCTCGAAGCCGCGTAGCGCCGGTATCACTTCGGCACCGAACAGCCTAATCGAGCGCATGAGATCTGCTTCGGCAATGTCGCCGATGTTGAATTCGCCGAGAACGGTATTGAACAGGCCTTCGGCCGCGGCAGCTTTGATCTGTTCGGTGACCGTCTTGGGTGATCCGACGAAGGCCAGGTTGCGCTCGACTAGATACTCCACGTCCGGCGCGTGGCGCGCGATCTCGGCGCCGCCGGGATCGTTCCGTCTCATGAAATTTTCCGCCAGCCGCTGATAACCAATGCCGCCCTCGGCGCGGGTGCCGAAGACCTTGGTGAAGCAATAATTGAATAAGCGCTTGGCCTTCGCCATCGCTTTGTCGTCGGTGTCGTCCACATGGACCAGCACCCAGTAACCGATATTCGGTTTTTCTTTGTGGCCCGCTTCATTCCACAAGCGCAGATATTCGCGGTACCGCGGCGCGACTTCATGGCGCGGTACGAGGAAAAGATAGCCGGTGTGGACGCCTTCTTTTGCCAGAAACGCTAACGTTTCTGCATCACGCGAATGAATCCACAGCGGCGGATGGGGTTTCTGCAATGGTTTCACGGACAGCGTCACGTTTTGGTATTGATGAACCGGTCCGGCGAAATTAAATGCGCCGTTACTCGAAAGAGCCGCCTTGACGAAGGTCAATGCCTCGTGGGTGAGGAGCCTGCGGTTATTGAAGTCCGCGCGATAGGGACCGAAGAAGTCAGGAACAATGCCCGCAACGAGTCCAAGGTCCAAGCGGCCGTTCAATACGTTGTCCAAGACCGCGGCATCCTCGGCGATGCGCAGTGGATCGTAAAGCGGCGCGACATAACCCATGGCGCCAACACGCATTCGTTGCGTGCGCGCCGCGGCGGCGGTGCAGTAGATGGACGGCGACGGCATCCAGCTTTCGTTGGGATTAAAATGGTGCTCGACGGCAAAGCAAGAATCAAAACCAATCTCATCGCAAGCGGCCAACTCGCGCCACAGTTGCGCGTAGCGCTCGGCCGCGGTCATGCCGGGCTTATTCCATACGTGGGAGAAATGCGCGAATTTCATTTTGCTTGCTCCGCCCGCTTCGTGCCTACGCGGGCGAAGTCGTCCCTGCGTCCGACCGTGGCTTTCAACAGCTCAGGGGGAATCAGCTTGGCACCGCCCAACACCTCGGCAAAAATTGCCATTTGGGCCGCTTCCTCGACTATGAGGTTCGCGCGCGCCGCTGCCGCGGCATCGGCGCCAAAGGCGAGCACCCCGTGGTTTTCAAGCAACACCGCCTTGGTGCGTTTGGCTCCTTGCAATGCCGTGGCGATGTTGGCCACGGACTCTTCGGAGCCGCGCGGTCCGTAGTGCGCCAGTGGGACGCCGTCGGTCATATCGGCGCGCACCAATGCTTCATAGGAACAGGGCAGAGATCGGCTCGCGAGAGCAAAACTGGTGGCGTATGTGGAGTGGGTGTGCACCACCGCTCCCGTTTCGGGGCGTTGTTTATAGACAATGGCGTGCATGTGGACGATCTCGGCATTCGTTGGATTGATCTCGCCCTCGAGAAGCCGGCCTTCGAGATCGAGGAGCGCTAAATTTTCCGGTTGTAACTTGTCGAAGGAGCTGGTGGCGGTTAACAGAATGGTATCGGTGCCGGGTACGCGCGCGCTGAAATTGCCGTGGTGGCTCATCGAAATCGCGCCCGTGCGCACGAGTGAGTTCGCGCTGTCGATGACGGCTTGCCTCAGGGGTAGGTGGCTAATAGTCATAGGACCTCCTCGTTTAAAAAAACGGCGAATCAAGGGCAGGTTCGTTTATCTCACGACGCGTCAAAATAGCCAAGACCGGTTGCGGGTGCATCTAAAAGCTGCCGAAATTGCGATCTATGAAGAAAGACGTTCCTGGGATTGACGCACCGTTGGCCGCCTACCCGATACGACGTCTTCCCTGCGCCGCTCGTGAAAGAGCGCGAGCGTTCTGTTGGCGCGCGCTAAAGTTGCGATCTGCTCGCAATAGTCATGGAGCTTGCTGCCGGGCAGAGCCCACATCGCCACGCTGTCGGACAAGAGGTCGAGATAGGCGCGCGCGCCGCAGCAACCCAAACTCATGGCCGCCTGACCCTGATTGAGCACCTGAGGGACAACGGCGCAGGCGGGTCGTCCCATCGCCGCCGGTATCCCTTTGTCGACACGGCTAACGGCCTCACTGATAATCAGTCCCTGCTGGGCGTGGGTGAAAAGGAGGACAACATCTGGATCAAATCGAAATTCAGCAAGCGGGCCATATACGACATGTCTCACTTCACGCCGCACCAGTTGAACTGAATCAACAAAATGTCTGTTTGGCCTGACTCTATAATCCGTTATCACGGTTCGCAACAGAAATAGAGCGGACACGACCTTACTAATGAGTTCGTTATTTAGAGACTATGTCGCTAGTGTGCGACCGAGAGGAGAGCCCTTCCGATCGCGGTCAATGGTTCTCTGCCTTGCCGGCCACCACCCCGTCGGGGCCCCCTGAGTAACATGGCCGGTCCGATTCTTGCGCACTATATGGGTGTCGAGAAATAAGTGCTCCGCGTCCAAGACCTGGTTCTTGGTTATGGCGAAGTAGCCGCCGTCGAAAAAGTCAGCCTTGAAGTTTCCAGCGGCAAGTTCGTCAGTCTGGTAGGGCCGTCGGGATCGGGCAAAACCAGTATTCTGCGCGCAATCAACGGACTTCTCATGCCTCGCTCGGGCCGCGTGGAATTGGACGGCGGCCAAGAATCATTAGGGTTTTTGTTTCAGGACGACGCGCTTTTGCCCTGGCGTACGGCCGACGAGAACGTAGCGCTCGGGCTTCGCATCCGTAAAATGTCAAAAAGCGCGGCGCTCGCCGAGGCCGATTCTTGGTTGAATCGCCTCGGGCTTGAAGGTTTGAGCAACCGTTACCCCCATGAACTATCGGGCGGGCAGAGAAAACGCGTAGCCATCGCCCAAGTCCTAGCCTTAAAGCCGAAGCTGGTAGATCGGGTGCGCACCCTTGGCATGCGGCCGCAGGATTTTGCTCCGAGAGGTTTACATACCCTCGGTCACGGCGGGTCCTCGGTAGTCTTAAGGTTGCCGTTGGTTTTGCGTTTACGGGAGCCGTCGTTGGCGAGTTTGTCGCTGCCACCCGTGGTCTTGGCTATCTGCTTCAGTTTGCCCAGAGCACCTATAATGCGGCGCTGACCTTGGGGATCATCTTTCTCATAATGGCCTTTGTGCTGCTGCTTTTCATCGGCGCTGAAGCCGTTGAGCAGAGGCTCCTACGATGGCGTTATCGCGGGCCTGGCAAAGGATAAGGAAAAAAGCGCAGGGATCACAATGGCCGCTACGGCTTTCGCCGGTTGGCGAGTAAACAGCCCCAGCCTTCTACCGGCGGGATGATGCCCGGGCGTACCAGATCGTTCCAGACCTCGGCGCTCATGTTGGTGAAGGTGGGTTTAGCGAACTCGTCTTCAAGGGCAGGGATGACATGAATACTCATCGCCGCGCCGCCGGGCACTGAAATGCCATCCGCCTGGGGCGCGAGCTTCGCCGCCTCGCGGCCGACTTCGAGGGCGAGATTCAATCCCTCTTCGAGCGTCATGGCAAAGGCTTCGGCGGCCCACTGGTTGCGCTTCGTGATACAGGCGACTTTGATGCCGCCGGCCTCAAGATAGCGAACGATGGCGTCGTTGACCTTATCTGCCCAGCGGCTGCCGATGGTCAGCGAGTTCAATCCGAGATGTTTCATCGCCGCGATCAGCGCTTCGAGCGGCGCGTCGGCGGTGATGCCGGTTTTCTCTTTGGTCTTTTGCAGTAAATCGAGCACGCGTTGCCGGCCCAATACCGCCGAAATCGGCGCACCGCTGAAGATTATAAGATCAGCTTTTTCTTTGGCCAGTTTCTCGACGCAGGTCCAGTAGTTGGCGACGGCCTTCTCGACGCCTTCCTCGGTGTAGTTTTCAAGGCCGAGACCAGTAGCTATTTCCATGACGTCTAAAGGTATGAGGCGATAGAGCTGGTACGCGGGGCCGCGCTGCACCGGTTCGTTGGCGCGCGGATGGATGACGCCGTAGCGAAAACGGGGCAATAATTTTTGTGCGTATTTATCCATGTCATCGACCTCCAAGTTTGCTGGCTGTTGAAATACAGTCCGCGACATGGTCGAAGATGGAGGATAGCAGGTGGCAATTTTCGATCCCTTCGGCTGCGCTCAAGACAGGCCTCTATCCTCAATCTTCAGCACAATGCGTCAGTAACCGTATTTCTTTTCGAGCTCTTTAAGGCGCTCGTTGCCCAGGTTTGCGTACCATTTGCGTGTGTCTTCGATGCCTGGAGTTGCCTTGAAGTAAGCGGCCTCGGTGCCGGTTTTTTTCAATTCTTCCAAACACTGGCGCATGCCGTGCAGCGCCGCGACCTGGAGAACCGTCGGGATACAACCAACGCGGCCGCCAAGTTCGCCCCAGCGCTCGATCGTCATCGCCTGGCGCGGCGGCACGCCTACCATGGGTTTGCCGATCTTGGCAAATGCTCTGATTTCGTCTTCGGTGCGGGCGCTCAACCATACGGCATCCGCGCCGGCTTCACAGCACGCGGACACGCGCTCGATGCGTTCCTGCAATGAATCCTTGGCTTCGGAGCGGGCGATGATGACCAGGTTCGCGTCGCGCCGGGTATCCGCTGCCGCTTTGATCTTGTTGACAAACTCTGTTCTGGAGACCAGGCCGACATCGAAGCCTTCATGGCCGGCCCGTTTTGGGGTCATCTGGTCTTCGATGTGAACGGCCGCGACCCCGGATTTCTCGAACTCTCTCATGGCGCGTACGACGTTAACCGCGTTGCCGTAACCCGTTTCCGCGTCGCTGACGATGGGGATGTTCACCGCGTCGACGATTTCGCGCGCACGGTTGACCATTTCCGTGAGCGTGAGCAGCCCGGCATCCGCGAACCCCAGGGAGCGGTGTTGACCGCTGCCGGAGATATGCACGAGCGGGAAGCCGAGCCATTCGACCAGACGAGCCTGGATGCCGTCGTTGCAACTCGGCGCGATATGACAGGTGGGCTCCTGGAGCATCTTGCGCAGGGCCGACCGTTTCTCCGCTGCCGTCGATTCCATAAGTAATTCTCCTTTACCTTACCGGGCTCACCACGAAGACACGAAGGACACGAAGTCGGATTTGCG
>DATBLC010000191.1:0-6617 GCA_036555515.1 Binatia bacterium | reverse complement strand
AACAGGAGTTGCGGCTCAAAAAGCGCAAGCATCAAGATTTGAGTGACCCCCAGCGTTTCCGGTCTTTTGGATCAGCCGGTCGAAATTTTTCTCGATATTGTCGGGATTGAGGATTCCATGACCGTACAGCTTTTCGAAGATGGCTCCGCTCTCGGCGCAGACCAGCACGTCGTGTGGCAAGTCCCGGCCAATGCTTGACAACTTCGATCCGCCTAACTAGGATCTCCGCGCATGGCTGGTGTTCCGTCGATTTTCTTAAAATACGATGCGACGGCCCAGGCCCATGAATACCATTTAGCCTTCCGGTAGTGTTGACAGTTCGGGGTCAGCGGGTAAACCCACGTTTGTGTCTCCGCAGAGTGTCGCCGGTAACGGCGATTTCGACAGACCCTTTCCCGGTGAGGTAAGTTAGGAGGTGCGCGATGCACGTTGTGGACGCAGACACGCATATCGTGGAATCGGAGGCCGTGTGGGACTACCTCGATGAAGAGATGTACGCACGCAGACCAATCATAATCCGCGTTCCTAGTGATACTCTCTACAAAACTAGAAACGCCTTCTGGTTGATCGACGGCAACATCCGCCCCAAGCCCGCTGGCCGTGGGGGTTTCACGCTGCATAGCCCATCGGTTGCCGACAGGGAACTGAACCGGACCGACACAAGCTTGGGCAGCCGAGAGCTGTCCGATATTGGTTCTCGGATCCAAGATATGGATCGACTCGGCGTAAGCGTTCAGATTTTGTATCCTACATTGTTCCTGGTTCATTTGACCGAAGATCCCGCCTTGGAAGTGGCCCTGTGCCAGGCGTATAACCGTTGGATGTCTCACGCGTCCGAGGCTGCTTCATCAAGGATGAAATGGATTGCGGTCGCACCATTCGCCGATTTGCAAGCCAGTCTCGTCCAGATCAACTATGCACAAGAGCACGGCGCCGTTGGCGTTCTGTTCCGAGGCATGGAACACAATCGGTCCCTCGCCGACCCCTATTTCTTCCCCATATATCAAGAGGCCAGTCGGTTGGGTCTTTCGATCTGCATCCACACGGGACCGGGTTCGCCGGCCCTGTCCAACGTGTTTGACGTTAGTATCGGCTCGGGATTCGGGCACATAAGCTTGCTCCCGGTCATAGCGTTCAACGATCTGATCACGCGCAAGATACCGGAGATATTTCCCGACCTGCGCTTTGGATTTATCGAAGCATCGTCGTCGTGGGTGCCTTACGTGGTCCACAAGATCAATCGGAGTATCGCGCGAGACGGCGGCACCAAGCTAGACTCGGCCATGTTCCGAGACTACCGATTCTATGTCGCTTGCGAAGCGGATGAAGACATTCCTTATCTGCTGAACTATATTCCAGAAGACAACATGATGATCGGGTCGGATTATGGTCATATAGACCCTGCGGCCGAGCCGCGTCTGGTGGAACGGCTTAATGATCGTGGCGATCTCAGTGAGTCCACCGTCACCAAGATCCTGGGCCAGAGCGCTATCGCGTTCTATGGGCTGTAGAGACCGCCGTTTCTAAACCATCGCTCGAAGACAATCTTTTCTGAAAGAAGGGGAGAAATATGGCAGACCAACGAGTCGCGGTGATTACCGGGGCAGCAAAGGGTATAGGGAGATACGTAGCGAAAACCTTTGCCTACGATAATGCTGCGGTCGTCGTAGTTGACATAGCGCCCCTCGACAACGTCGTAAAAGAATTGGCAGAACTTGGCGCAACTTACTTCGCCTTCAAAGGCGATGTCCGCAGCGCCGGCGACGTTCAAATTATCATGAAGGAGACCCATCAGCGATTCGGACGTATCGACGTCCTGGTCAACAACGCTGCCATCGTGACCCACTTTCCGACAGCGGGCGCGACGCCATGGCCCCGTATTCGGGACATGGACGAGAGCTTTTGGGACCGAGTGATACAGACAAACCTTGGGGGCACGTTTCTTTGCACCAAGCACGTCTTGCCCTATATGGAGGATCAGGCGAGCGGCCACGTGATCAACGTCTACGGCGGAGGGCGGGTGACCGTGACCTCATGCGCCTATGTCGTGTCGAAGGACGCTATTCGAACGTTTACCAGATATGTTGCAGAGGAAGAACGGCCCTACGGCGTCTGTGTGCTGGCGATCTCGCCCGGCGCCGCGATCGCGACGGAGGAGGCTTCTGAAGAGATACGGAAGCGTGTGCCCGGTCCCGAGTTCGTCGGCAACCGGTACGTGCTGGCATCGAAAGTGGGAATGGAGATGAGTGGTTCCCTCGTTACCATGAAGAATGGCCAATTGGTAGTCGAGTCCTGATGAGAGGCAGGACCTCCTCTGGGAGGCATCGAAACAAGGGAGGAGCGATGAGACGTCGTTTGAAGGCGGGCGATCGATGGATTCTAGGGCGGCGAACCGGGATGCAGATGGCGTTCCTGACGGCTCTGCTAGCGATCTTCGCACTTGTTGCGGCCCGAGGGAATGCTCCGGCAGCAACGCCGGCACCCAAAAGTGCTTTCGAGCAGCAGTGGGCCGCCTTGATTGCCGCCGCCCGAGCCGAAGGCCGCCTGTCCGTGGCGGCGGGAGGAGCCCCTTCCCGCGAATATGCGCCACTGCTGAGGTACTTCTCACAGAAGTTCGGCGTGAAAGCCGAAATGACCACGGGACCCGCCAACCAAACCATCACCAAGGTATTAGCCGAGAGAGGTGCCAAACGCTATACGTTCGATATTGCCATGCTGCATCCAAATGCAACCAATACCCAGCTTATGCCGGCGCACGCAATAGACCCGGTGCTGGAGCCCATCGTCCCGCTGCTCTTTCACCCTGAAGTCATGGATATGTCCAAGTGGTCTGGCAAGAGATTTTACTGGGGCGACAAGTTCCAGCAATACATTCTCATTTACGCGATTCAAATCGAGCCCAAGCAGCCGTTCCTCTACAACGGTAAGAAGATCAGCGATAAGGAAGCAGCTACGATCACGGACCCGTGGGATTACTTCGATCCAAAATGGAAGGGTTTGCTGGCTAATCCGTCTTTCGACGAAGCGACCAGCTTTGTCATCATGACTGAGGCCTACTGGGCACCTAACATGGGTCCTGACTGGATCCGAAAATTCGCCGATCCAAAGACTGACGTGGCGTTTACGAACAACCGAACCCTTCTCGATAGTTGGCTGGTGCAAGGCACCCGACCACTCAGGCCTCTGCAGAGCATGACCGCAGAGCTGAGACAGCTCCAGAAGGCTGGGGCGCCGATCAAAGAAGGTGGAATCCCGCGAAAGCAGCCACTCCTCACCCCCGGCGGTTCGGGCTGCTGCGTATCGGTCTTCAATAGGCCAGCCCATCCGAACGCGGCAAAGCTCTTCATTAACTGGTTTTTATCCCGGGAGGGTCAAGCGCAGGTACATGCCGTCGCGCCGGTGCTAGACCGGGCGTCACTGCGACTAGACATCCCGCCGGGAAACGCGGAAATCCGCCACATTCCGGATCCGAAAGTGGAATACACGTTCCCTGAAGCTGACCCGGATTCGGCGGCGCGAATCGTGGAGGCGCGAGCCTTTTTGACGAAACTGTGGGAGGCGAGATAGAGCCGAGAGAGCTCGCCGGCCGCGGCAACGTCGGTGCGTGCCGGCCACTCTAGCTCGATGGGATGAGGCGGTGCGGGACAGAATTCTTTTTGACCTGCAGTGCGGACTCTGCGTTTTCGAAGCGGGCCAGTGCTCTTCAGGCGCTGGCCCGGTCATTTTCCCAGACAGTTAGCCGATTATGCCTCCCGGGCACGTTGAAAGTGAACCGAGTGCCTGTTTAAGCTCGTAGGGTTGTAGCCATGTCGCATGCCAAGACAGCGTGGAGAGGGCCGGCGAGCCCTCTAAGAACCGCTCACTTCTTTATGGCTGCGCTACTGCTCGTGCTGGGCTTCTTCCTCATCTGGCCTGTTCTTCTCCTGATCATCAACAGCTTCAATACTGCCAGCGATTGGTTTTTTCAGCCGCGCGCATGGGGCCTCGGCAACTGGGTGGCCGCCTTCACAAAGCCCAAGATTCTAAGCTCGCTGGGGAACTCCATCCTGATTTGGATGATGACGACAGTATTGAGTTTCCCTCTCGCCGTGGGTATTGCCTGGGTGCTTGCAAGAACGAAAGTCCCCTTCAGTCACACTCTGGAGTTCCTCTTCTGGGTGGCTTTCATGGTGCCCGACCTCCCCATCACCATTGCTTGGATCCTCCTGCTGGATCCAGGGTTTGGCCTTATTAACCTGGGTCTTACCAAGCTCCCTTTCATTGATATCGATAAAGGTCCGTTTAACATTTTTAGTATCTGGGGCATCGTTTGGGTGAAGTTGATGGGCAACACCATCGCCATCAAAGTGATGCTCTTGACGCCTGCTTTCCGCAACATGGACGCAGCGTTGGAAGAGGCAGGACGTGTAAGCGGTGCCAGCAACCTCCGAACAGCGCTGCGTATCACCTTGCCTTTAATGATCTCTCCGATGGCGCTCGTGTTCGGGCTCCAGTTGCTGCGGATATTCCAATCATTCGAGACAGAATTGCTGGTAGGAACACCCTTCAATTTCTTCGTCTTCTCGACACGAGTGTACGATTTGGTGCGAGGCGACGCGCCTAACTACGGAGAGGCCACGGCCCTGGCCAGCATCACGCTGCTGGTTATTGCTCTCATCATCCCGGTGCAGCGCTGGATCATACAACGGCGACGGTATACGACGATCACCGGGCAGTTCCGGCCAGGCCTTATTGACCTCGGACCGTGGAACTATTTTCTCTTCGGACTTATTTCATTGCTGCTTTTCCTGATGACGCTGGGGCCGGTAGCCGTCTTGCTGCTGGGCAGCTTCATGACTAGGGTCGGATTCTTCATCCTCGGGTACACCACAGACCACTGGCAGTTCGTCCTGCACGATCCCGTGTTCCTGCAAGCGCTTCGCACGACCCTGCTCCTGGCCACTACGACCGCTTTCTTGAGCCCTTTGTTGTTCTCGATTCTTGCCTACATCCTCGTTCGGACTCGCCTGCCAGGGCGCTTCGCGCTGGACTTCATCATCTGGGCTTCTGCGGCAATTCCCGGAATTCTCTCAAGCCTGGGGCTCCTGTTCATCTTTCTTGGCACACCGTTGCTCAACTTCCTGTACGGGACCCTCTGGGCGTTGCTTATCGTTGTAATCCTGCAAGGGAATACCACAGGGGTCAATCTCCTGAAAGGAGTCTTCGTTCAAGTCGGGGCGGATATGGAGGAGGCTGCCCGCGTTTCGGGAGCTGGATGGCTCAGAACATTCTTTCGAATTTGGATTCCGCTATTGATGCCAAGTCTCGTGCTGTTGGCGGCGATCAACTTTACGATTGCCGCCGGCACAACCAGCCCGATTATCTTGATCGCGTCTCGGGATACCATCACCTTATCCCTTTTGGCCCTTGAATACTCGGTACCCGGTGTCAACCGCGAGGAGGCAGCAGGAATCATCAGCCTTTTCATCATTGCCATGACTGTTGGTGGCGCCTTGGTGGTCAGGCACTTTGGGCTTCGGCTGGCCGTCAGTCATAACATGCGAGTTCAGACCGCCAAGCCATTATTGGAGCCGCAGGCTTAGAACACAGTGAGACCAGCAGCGTCTTGGTCATCGGCACAGACTATCGCCACAATGACAGGTCCAGCGCGATTGAAGCGCTGAAAAATATCAGACGCCAGGGCGTTGCTCCGGGCGAATTCTGAATTTCCACAATCCATCTTCTACAACCGATACAACTCTGCAGCATTTTTCCACAACACCCTCTCGCGAGCCTCATCCGTTACACCCTTGAAACAGCGATCGATGGTTTCCCGAGTGCGCGGCCAAGTCGAATTTGCGAGCGGGAGATTGGTCGACCACAGAATCCGCTCGGCGCCGACGTAATCCGTGAACGGCGCGATTTGATCATACCAGGCGTTGAAGAAGCATTGCCGCTTGAACATTTGCAACGGCGTGAGTTCGTAGCCCTCACGGGCCAGACCGTCATGTTCGAACTGGTGATCGGCCCATTCTAAATAGAGCATACCCCAACTGAGCGCGCTCTCGGCTAGGACCAGGCGCAGTTTCGGGTGGCGCAATAGCACCCGGGAAAAAGAGTAAAGGGAAATGACGAACACAGTCGATACCGGCTTGGTGGCGGCGTCGAGCGCTGCGGCCAGCGCCGGTTTCATCTGCGGCGGCGGCGGCGACTGTAACTCCGGCGACGCGCCCGCGTGGAGACAGACCGGTACCGCCAGCTCTTCGCACACGGACCAGAGCGGATCGTATTCCGGTCCGCTGACGTGGGGTACCTTACGCAGGTGCATGGGCAAGGACGGAAAGATTATGCCGCGATGCCCTCGGGCAACCGCGCGCCTGATCTCGGCGATCGCCGCATCGACCGGCCAGATCGGCACCAGACACTGCGGTATGAAGCGATCGCTGGCGCTCGCCCATTCATCAATAAGCCAATCGTTGTAAGCCTGGACGCAAGCGATTTCCAACTCGGAGTCTTGCAGGCGGCCGAAGGTCTCTCCCGCAAAACCCGCGACCGTCGGGTACAGTACCGAATAGTCGATGCCCGCGGCATCCATTACCTTCAAACGCTCTGTGGGCGCAAACGCCGGCCCCGGCACG
>DATBLC010000190.1:0-7240 GCA_036555515.1 Binatia bacterium | reverse complement strand
GCTTCCAAAGACGAAGTAAAGAAGATTGTCGCTGGTACCGGATGGAAAATAAAAACATTCATAGAACACAAAGAACCGCGTTTTGCTGTAGTCATCGATAAACAGTAAAGGCCTTGCCCTGGGAACGCTCCCGCGGCCGGCTAAAAACCGACCTAAGGCACTTAAACGATGCCTTTTATGCTCCCTTACGTTGTTAAATCAAGAAGTTACCCTGGTCCGACCCGGCAGTGGTGTTTAGCGCTCAAAACCCGCGATAACTATTCGTAGAGTTGTCTACTATTGAACAGTAATCCCTGCCCATTGGCGTACGTTAAGCTCACGAATGGAATGACGTGATGTAACCGTTGGACGGCGGCCTAAGAGATTCGGCAGGCCCAGCTTTTTGGAGGAAACATGATGGACAGAACATGGTCGGTAGAAATCGCAGGCAAGAAACACCTGGTCGAAGTTGACTATGGCAGGAATGCCAGCCAGACCGGCAAACTATTGGTCGACGGCAATGAATTGCAGAGTTGGAGGAATTCTCAGCATTTGGACGTCCCTCCAGAGATTACTTTCCAGGTCGAAGGCAAACCTGCCGTCTTACGCGCAAAGGGATTTTTTAAACCCAGGATAGATTTCTTCTTTGAAGGGCAATTAATAGAAGCAAGCTTAAGCCAAAATTAGCCGTACCGGAGGTCGTAGTGCCGGGTCTCGTAGTGCCGGGTCGGACCAGCTATGTCTCCGCAGTTTCGGCATTTTCGTCCCAGAAGATGGTGTTTTCTTGGCTTAGCGCCTCACTTTTGCTGCCTAAATCGCCGTTGTAAGCCTCACTCTCTTCGCACAACGCATACCCTCCTTCGACGTGTTCGACTGCGCGATGCGTCGCTCTGCTGCCGAGCTCGCCTTTGACGCTCTCGACAAAAGCCAAGGTTCCGACCGCAATCGCTTCTGACCAGCGACAATCTCGCAAGCACCGGCCGCTCACAAGCGCTTGCTCGACCCACTCGCGGTGTGCTCTTTGAAAATCTCCCAGATCGGCAAAGCCGCACAACGCCGTCAATTATCGGAAATCGATTATCGCGTATCGCGTGGCAGGGGGAGGGTCCTGAATCTCACGGTAACCGCTGTGCTGCCACTCTTGGGGATGGTTGACCGCGCCTGCGCAAACCATGTTTAAAACGATATATACGAGGCAATGATGGAGGTGCTCATTTTGCTGAATTGCCGCAGCGTGATAACGGTCTTCCCAGAACGCTCCCCTGCCGCCTCTTTTGCTGGTTGTATTCTTGAGCGGTACGGCCGGCGATTAGTTGCATGCCCTGCGCAATAACTTTGGGGCCGGTGTCTTTGACCAAAAGATGTATGTGATTGGAAGTCACCATATAGTTGAGCACGGACAGACCAAAGCTTTTATTCGGAACCCAGTGGAACTTCTGCAACCGCCGGAACGGCATCGACCGATAACGTTTCGAACGGAGCGCAGCGGTTGAACGTTTGGAACGATTGGAACTGGCTGCGCTGCTTGGCAGCAGACAATAGCGGTTGGCGCGCGGCATCGATTGTGTCTTAGAACGCCTGTTTCAAGGCAAGAAACGAGCGCTAAGCTTCTAAACCACGCTATTTATGCAATCTTCCATCGGTGAATCAATACCTTGCCTGATCCGATCCGGTAATTGCATCCCCTTCCTGTAGTCCCCGAAATTGCCTCAATCCACTCACCCTCCGCTGATGCGGCTTGATCTGCCAGCGGCAAGATCCAACTCCCCTAATTCGGGAGCAACAGGGAGACAGCCTGACAGAATGCCGCATGAAATCCGCTCGCCTTAATACCGAGCCAGACAAAAAGCTCCCCTTCCATGAAAAAGACGTGCATAGAACAGTCGAACAAGAGAGCAGTGCAGAGCCAAACGCCGACGGACATTGTGACCGACACGGTCCACCGCTCCCGACCCGCAATTCTAAGATAGAGAAGAGTTACGAGGGGTACACCGATGTGGAAACCCAGAGACCAGATGGCGAGAGCAAACGCCACGATCCACCCGACGACTTCAAGCGTCCGTCGCTGTTCCTCCGACGTCTCCAGACCCGACCCGCTTGCCTCGAACATGACCTTACTCAGAACCGGCTCGTCCGACGTACCAAACGAGCCGTCCCCGCCGGACTCCTTAGTATTTCGCACTGTTCCGGCTAACTCCTGAACGAACACCGCTGCAGCCAAGATTGCGGTCGGAACGCCGATCACCCAAGGAGTCAAGCGAACCTGCATGTCCCATGCCCAAGCCTCCCACACAGCCCATACCGCAAGAGCAGATACGATCAGGGCAAACAGTGCTGAAAATATACGAAAAGCCACTACCTGGTCCCAGAGCAAAGAATCATTGCTTTCGCCAACGCTTCTTCACGGCAGGATAAAGAACCGTAACGATCACAAGTGCTATTATGGCCATGACCCCCGGCCGTGCCAAAAATTCAAACTCGTAGCGCGCGTAAGACAGCCAGAGATAATTGTCGGTCAGGCGGCCCAGGACCAATCCGAGCAACAGGGCAGGTCTGGACCAGCCAAAAGCGACCATGAAGCATCCCAGCGCCCCGAACAGAAGCATCACAACTATGTCACCGAAATTGTTTGAATGGGTGTAAGAGCCCAAAAAAATGAACAGTAGAAGAACCGGGATCAGTAGGCTACCCCGTATTCGCGTTACCTGCGCGATCTGCCTTAAAAAGAGAAAAGAGATCGCTACCGTGATGATATTAGAGACAATAAGAACCCAAATCATAGCGAAGATAACATGTAGGTCCTTGGTAAGCATCGAAGGTCCAGGAACCAGGCCCAGAATGAGAAAGGCTCCTAGCAGAATAGCCGAGACAACATTTCCGGGGACCCCAAAGGCGATCGTGGGAATTAAAGCTCCTCCAAGGGTAGAGTTGTTGGCAGCTCCCGGACCTAGCACCCCTTCGACCTCTCCCGTGCCAATGCGGTCCTGTTTGTTTGAGGTCCGCATCGCATAAGCATAGGAAACCCATTGCGACACAGGTCCTCCCATGCCAGGAATGATACCAATGTAAGTTCCGATAAGGCTGCACCGCACCACAAGCCACCAGTGGCGAAAGCAATCCTTGACTCCCTGGAACACGCCTCCTATTTTCCCTACATCCGTTTGCGCAATACTTCCTCCTTTAACCGCAAGATCAATGATCTCCGGAATCGCGAAAAGCCCGACCGTTGCAGGCACAAGGCCAATCCCTGCACCACCGGTTTCACCGGCGCCCCAGAGATAGAGGAGTCCAAAAGTATATCGTTCTGTCCCGGTCTGGGGATCCAACCCCACCAAGGAAAATAGAAAACCCAGGCCCCCTGCCGCCAACCCTTTTAGCACACTCCCTCCGCTCAGCGCTCCAACGAAGGCAACTCCTGACACCGCGAGCATGAAGAATTCAGGAGTCCCGATAGAAAGGACAAGCGGCGTAATAAAGGGGATTGCAACGGCAATGGACAAGGCCCCTAAAACCGCGCCCATCAGAGAACTAAGAAGGGCTGCCCCCAGGGCTCGGCCTGCTTCTCCTTTCTTCGCCATAGGATGGCCTTCGACTATCGTTGAGGCGGTTGATCCTTCCCCGGGAATGCCAAACAATATGGACGTAATATCCCCGGTAGTGGCGGTAACCGAAACCATCCCGAGTAGGAAAGCGAAGGCTTCGATGGCGTTCATCTTAAGCTGAAAGACGAAGCCCAACATGAGAGCCATCGTCACCGGGCCACCTAGCCCCGGCAGCAGTCCAACCGAGAAGCCAATAGCGATACCTATAAGCATGTATCCGAAAGCTGGCCACGCAAAGGCTTGAATGAGGCCGGTGAGCGACGCATTAACAATAGTCCCAGCCATATCCTTAGCCAGGTACAACCAAAACCCCGCTAAACCAATTATGGCAAACCAAGTTAGCATCGTTTTTAGCTTGTGGTTCATCCTGATCCCGGCTGTAAAAGAATACTCCCTTAAAACACGAAGGGGCCAGGACTACGCCGGTCCTGAGCCCCTCGTGCAGGACATTTCTGTACGCATAGCGATTCTATCTTTTTTCAGCCCTCAATCAGCTTTGCGTGCAAGTTCCTTCAAAACCTCAACCGCGCCCGGGTCCTTCTTAACTACGTCCACTACGGAGTCGGCGTTCTGCTGCGCCCGTACAGCATTGAGTACGAAGGGTTCGAACCCGATGGCCTTCTCAAATGCCTTTCGCATATCTGGATCATTTAAAAATTTCTCGAAAGCTGCAGCCATAGCATGAAAAGTCTCATCCGGTACACCCGCCACGTACACCCACCCCCGTTGTACCCCGCCCGTTCGAACTAAAAGTTCTAAGGCCCGGAACTCAATTTTCTCCCTTATGGCCTCTCCTTTCAATTTGATTAGGATTTCGGTATACGTCGGAACATCAGGCAAACGCGGATCGCGGATGACCTTACCCTCATGGACACTCCCTGCCTGCGCAAGAGGTACGACCAACCCCTCCTTAACCATTGGCACCACAGCCTGAGAATAACCGCTCAAACTGTCGACAGTTATATTCAACTCTCCACGCCGGATCGCGGCGCGCATATCACCGCTACTACCATAGCCAGTTATTACCTTGTGGTTAACCCCAAGCATTTTCAGTAAAAGCCGAGTGAACATGCCCCTTGAGCTCTGGAGCGAGCTTTCACCAAAGAAAAGCTTCTGCCCTAACCGTGGAAGCTCTTCGGCAGTTTTGACGCCCAATTTCGCATGAATAAACGCCACTGTGGTCTCGCCCACCCCTCCTAGCCAACGAAACTTATCCACGTCAAACTTAACCTTGTCAGGCAGTAAAATAGCATCGATTAAAAGGGTGGACACCTGACCGATCACGCTTCCGTCTTTGGGTGCCACGTTGTATAGCCAGTTCTGACCCACTATTCCACCACCGCCGGGCATATTGTTGATAATGACCGTCGAATTCCCAGGGAAATGCTTAGCCATAAATGGAAGCATTACGCGGCCCATAATGTCGGCAGCGCCACCCACTGAATAGGGGATGAGAATCGTGATCGTCTTGCCTGCAAACGATGGAGATTTGCCGGTCTGGGCGTTTAACGGAACGGGGGCAGAAAAAATAATGAGACATGTCATGGCCGCCATAAGTAAATGCACAAGCCTATTCATGTCCACCTCCAAGCAAATTATCCAGCTTTACGGGCGTACTCTTTTAAGAGCTGCACCGCCTGCGGATATTTTTTCGTGAGGTCAACGAACGCATCCGCGATCTTCTGCGCCTCCGCAGCCGTTACGATCTGAGGCTCAAAGCCAACGGCTTTTTCAAATGTCTTTTGCATTTCTGTATCCTTGAGAAATTTTTCAAACGCCGCGGCCATGGCGCTAAATATCTCATTCGGAACGCCCTCCACATAAGCCCATCCACGCCGTACGATTGCGGCGTTGAGCAAAAGCTCCATGGCGCGGAACTCTGGCTCCCGCCTTACGCGCTCACCCTTTAACTTCAGGAGGATCTCCGAATAAGTCGGGACATCGAGCAGCTTAGGATCCCGCACGACCTTTCCGTCCTCGAGCGTTCCTTCTTGAGCAAGCGGCACGACGACACCTTCCTTCACCATCGGAACCACAGCCTGGGAGTAGCCGCTAAAACTGTCGGAAGTCATATTCAGCTCTCCGCGTCGCAACGCAGCGCGCTGGTCGCCGCTACTCCCATAGCCACCGATAAACTTGTGGTCCACACCCAGAATTTTCAAGAAAAGCCGCGGGAACATCCCCCTCGGGCTTTGCAAGGAATTGTCGCCGAGAAAGATTTTCTTTCCGACCTTGGGAAGATCTTCGGCTCTCTTGATCCCCAGATTCGTATGAACAAATCCCACCGCCGTCTCGCGAACCCCTCCTAACCATCGGAACTTGCCTAGCTCAAACTTGGCTTTATCGTCCTGCAAAATAGCGTCGGTGAATATCGTCGAAAATTGCCCGATTAAGGTCCCATCCTTCGTCCCAACGTTATAGACCCAATTCTCTCCGATGATCCCCCCACCCCCCGGCATGTTGTTGACGATGACCGTGGGGTTCCCGGGAAAGTGCTTGGCCATATAGGGAACCATCATTCGAGCCATGATGTCTGCTGAGCCGCCGACGGAATAGGGGATCAGAATTGTCACCGTCTTCCCCGCGAACGAAACCGCGGAGGCTTTCGGCTTAGCTGACTGGGCTGACGCCGGAGGTAACGCGGGAAACCCGATCACCCACACGAACACAAACGCCGCGAGAGGCTTCTGCCATTGCATTGCTTCACCGTCCTTCTGAGCTTTGAACTCTGTGAGATCGGGAGCGCGACAAACTTGCTCACGCGGCTATCTTATAGAAGCGCGCTACGTTGTCGTGGAGCATCTTCCGTTTCGTCGTCTCCGAAAGATCTTCTCGGGCCATCACCGTGCTCACGGTATGCGGCCAATCTCCGTCCCAATGGGGGTAATCGCTGGAATAAAGCAGGCAATCGTCGCCCATCGTTCGAACCGCGTCCGAGATGGTCTTCTCGCCGCATTCCACGCCGAAGAAGCACCGGCCGCTGGTTAGGTATTCGCTGGGCTTAGCCTTGAGCCACGGAGCCTCTTCCTCTCCGCGCTTTTCGATCTCTTCATCGAGGCGGTCCATCATGAAGGGCACCCACCCGATCCCCGACTCGAGGAAGGCGACCCGGAGCTTTGGAAAGCGTTCCAACACGCCGCCGACCACGACGCTGCAGAGCGACATCATTTGCTCGACGGGATGGCCCATCGTATGGACGTTGATGAAATTGTTGCAACGAAAAGCTCCGATCGATTCGTGCATCGTCGCGTGGAAACCCAGCCCGATGTCCAATTTCTCCGCCTCGCCGTAAATCGGGTCGTAATATTTGTCGGACCAGTCGGGACGGCTGGCCACGTAGGTGGGCAGCATCACGCCGACCGCACCGAGATCCTTTACTGCACGACGAAGCTCTTTTGCAGCTTCCTCTATGTCCTGAGGAGCAACCAGCGCAACAAACTTCAGCCGGTTTGCATCCGCCCGACAGAAGTCATGCATCCAGTTGTTGTAGGCCTGGGTCACCGCGGTCGCAAACGGGGTCTCGCGGATCACTCCGATAGACAGGTAAGCGGTCGGATACATCACCATTGCGTGGATTTCGTCCTGATCCATCGCCGCAAGTTGGTCCTGCGGACTCCTGGGTTCCTGACCCAGCTTTCCTCTGAGGTTCCGGTCCCAAA
>DATBLC010000189.1:0-16818 GCA_036555515.1 Binatia bacterium | reverse complement strand
CGACTTCGCGGATCGGTTTGATGGAGAATTCCCAGTTCAATTTAGAAACGTAACGCCGGGGTGTTGGCCGGATTAGGGCGGAATGTGGTAGTGACGCTGGCTCCCTACTCACCCCACTGAAGCGGATGAGGATGAGGATGGCTTGTGCGCATCCGACTCCAGTTTTTTCCTCCTCCTTACCTTTTATCTTTAATGTTCATCCTTAATTGTCAGCTTTCACCTGCTTAACTGGCTAGAGATATACCTGGCTAGAATATCGGCGGCCAACTTGTTGCCCGCAATGTTCCAATGACTGTTGTTCGGTTTGTACAGATTCGTCTGGGCGGAGGCAAAGGAGAAGTCGTCTAAAAGATCCAAGTGGTCTATACGATGCACTGTTAACTGCTCGTTCAGGAATCGGTTGGGCAACGTGAAATCAAGCTCATCGGAACTGATGTTCAGAGCTTTAAGTACCTTGGCCTGGAGGACCGGATTGACTTGGAGTTCATCTGGAATGATGACCACCCTCAGCGCAATCATATTCCGATCGCACAATTCTTTGATCCGCGCCAAATAACCTATGACATCGGCAAATTCCTTCTTGAACGGTTCTCGCTTCATATAAATCAAGCTGCGATTTTTCTCAAGATTCAGATAGGCTTCGTCGGTGAAAGAAGGCGCATTATCATCGTAGCTGGCCTGGACATGAATCACTCTCCCTTCGTACTCTCGATTGAGATCAATGAAGAATTTAATCAATGTCGCAACGGCGAAGTATTGATAAAATTTGGTCTTTCCCTTACGCATTGCATCCGTAAAATCATTGCCGATGAAAAACGACACAATCACCATGTCAGGCTGTAATTGGATCCCTTCGTTCGCTAACAGTGCCAGATAATGTTGGGGGCCGACGCCCGGAATGCCCATGTTCAGTACTTCGATCTGGCGGCGGCTGCTCTTCAGTCGTTGTTCTAGAAGAGTGAGATAGTTGTATTGATAGGGTACGACACCAAAGGCGAACGAGTCACCCAGAGCGAGAACACGGTAAGTATTGGCTTCCTTCACCGGCTTAAACTCAACGTCCTTAAACCCTCTGGAATTCAAATAAAAGTCATAATCGGGTGCACCAGGCTTCCCGCGAAAACGATTATAGGAACTATCATAGAAGATGAAGGTCGGGTTGAAGTGGTTGTAAACCCTGAGCATGATCTCAGCTAGCATGAAGGTGATTAAAAAGATGATGATTGTTAGTCCCGCTGAGGTTGTGATTGTCTTAAATTTAGACATTCGACTGTCTCTGATTACAACCTGGGTTTAGTAATAGGATAAGCACCATGGCCAAAATTACGAAAAGCCCAAGGCGTTTTATCTCCCAAACTCTGGAAGCAATCAAGCAGCAAACTATGGCTTGCGGATTCGGGCGCGCTCTGTTTACCTATCGTTAGGAAAAGCGATAAAGGATAATTTGCGATGGCGAAATCGGCTGCGCCGACATTGCAGTTTCTCGGGGCCGCGGGCGGGGTGACCGGGTCGAAATTTTTGTTCACCAGGAACTCCGATCAGGTGTTGATCGATTGCGGTTTATTCCAGGGACTCAAGGAACTGCGCTTGAAAAATTGGGCTCCCGTGCCCATCGATCTGGCGCGGTTGCGCGCCGTGGTGTTGACCCATGCGCACATCGATCACTCAGGCTATCTCCCGCGCATCGTCGCCAAGGGCTACCGTGGTCCGGTCTTCGCTACGCCCGGGACCTGCGATCTCTTGGGCGTCATGCTGCCCGACGCGGCCTACTTGCAGGAAGAAGAAGCGCGCTACGCCAACCGGAAGGGTTATTCGAAGCATGCCCCGGCGTTGCCGCTTTTTACACTACAAGACGCGGAGAGCGCCCTGCGTCTCTTGCGGCCGACGCGCAACAAGGAAGCCGTCGAAGTGGCCAAAGGCGTGTTAGCCGATTTCGGCCGGGTCGGTCATATCCTTGGCGCGGGCTCGGTAAGGCTCTCCTTCGAGGTCAACGGCGGCAAGAAATATTTGCTCGATTCCGGCGACCTGGGGCGTTACGATAGGCCCATTTTGAAAGATCCCGAGCCGGCCAAGCCCGCCGACTGGCTGCTCATCGAAGCGACCTATGGCGATCGCTTGCACCCCCGGGAATCGGCGCCGGAGCTGGCAAATATTATCAAAGAGGTTGTCAATCAGCGCGGTTGCTTGATCATTCCGGCGTTCGCCATCGGGCGAACCCAAGAATTGCTTTACACGATTCGCCAGTTGGAGGATGAGGGCGCGATACCAGTGGTTCCGGTGCATGTCGATAGCCCGATGGGCATCGAAGCGACCGACATTTATTGCCGGCATACCGACGAGCATGATTTCGAGATGGCATCGTTGCGCAATCACGCGCGCTCGCCGATCAGCTCGCGGCATTTGACGGTACACAGAACGCCGGAACAGTCGAAGTCGATCAACAAGCTCAAAGGCCCTCTGATCATCATTTCGGCGAGTGGCATGGCGACGGGCGGGAGGATTCTCCATCATCTCAAACAGCGGTTGCCCGAACCCGACACCACCGTACTCCTGGCCGGATATCAAGCCGAAGGCACGCGCGGCCGGCTGCTGCAAGACGGCGCCAAAGAGATCAAGATGCTCGGCCAAGTGGTTCCCGTGCGCGCGCAAGTTAAGATGCTCGATGGTTTTTCCGCCCACGCGGATCAAAGTGAAATTCTCCGCTGGCTTGGGACATTTCAAAAAGCGCCGCGCAAAACTTATATCGTTCACGGTGAGCCCGCCGCGGCGTCGGCCTTGGCCGGCGTCATTCGCGAACGGCTCAAGTGGCCCGTGGAGATCGCCAGGTATCAGCAGAAAGTAACGCTGGCATAGTGCCGGAAACGATTTTGACCGCAAAGAGCACATAGAGAGATGATTCACCGCTGGGGCGCTGAGGACGCGGAGAAAGGAACTCTTGATAAAAAATCCTCCCCACTCTGCGAACTCTGTGGTGAATATTCTCTTTTAACGATCGGAACAATTGGAACGTTTGGAACGATCGAAGGGGAAGTTTGCTTTCCTGCGCAATTGAGATAGAAATCAAGGCGTGCGCCAGTGGAGTATTTCTCGCCTGCGTCTCCGAGTAAGCGTAGCGTATGTCAATTTTAAAAGTCGAAGGCGTTACCAAACGGTTCAAAGATCTCACCGCGTTAGATAAGGTATCATTTGAGTTCGACAAGGGAATTCTTTCCTTCCTCGGGCCGTCGGGCTGTGGTAAGACGACGTTACTCAGATCCATCGCCGGCCTCGAAATTCCCGACGCGGGCGCCATTTACATTGCCAATCAAGTGCAGACGTCCATTGAGGAAGGAGTACTGGTGCCGCCCTATTCCCGCGAAATCGGTTTCGTCTTTCAGAATTACGCGCTGTGGCCGCACATGACGGTGTTCAAAAATGTCGCATTCGGCCTGAAACTGCGTAAGCTTGCCGAAGCAGAAATCCGGCGCAAAGTCCTGGGCGCCCTGGATCTGGTGGGATTGCAGGGAAGGGAAGAGCATTACCCCTCGCAGCTGAGCGGCGGGCAACAGCAACGGGTGGCGCTGGCGCGGAGCCTGGCGCTGGAGCCGCGGCTGATACTCCTCGATGAACCGCTGAGCAACCTGGATGCAAAGTTGCGCGAAGAGATGCGCGTCGAGCTCCGCAAGCTGATCAAGAAAGTCGGCATCAGCGCGCTCTATGTCACCCATGATCAAGAGGAGGCTTTTACGATTTCCGACGCGGTCATCGTGATGGAAAGCGGCCGCATCCTGCAGTACGCCGCGCCGGATGAAATTTATAACCGCCCGGCGCATCCGTTCGTTGCGTCCTTTATCGGACATTCGACGTTGATCGATGGCAAGGTCGTCAAGGTCGAAAACGGGCAATGCGAAGTCGCCGTTGCCGAGCTTAGCAACGCCATCTTGGTTTCGCCGGTGTCGGGCCAGGTGGCGGCAGGGGACAGCTGCAAGGTGGTGATCCGGCTGAGCGAGATTCAGTTGAGCCATGAGCGGTTTCCCGACGGGACGGTCAACGTTTTGGAAGGACAGATGACCAGCCGCGAGTTTCGCGGCGGTCTCACCGACCACCGGGTTCAGGTCGGCTCCCGCGAACTCGTGGTGACCTCGCACAAGCTCTGTCCGATGATTCGCGTCGGCGGCGAAGGCGGCAAGACTTTCTTATCCATTGACAAATCCGCTATCAGCTTGATTGTCGGCCATTAGGACAGACATCTTTACACAAATGTCGCATGAGTCAGTCTGGGGAGGGAACGAGCCTGTAGGCCGCAGACGTGCGAGCGTGCCGATTGCCTCGCGCCCGAATCGTCTGAGTATACAGGGGCTGGTGTGGGCGGTCATCGTGGTACTGACCTGTCGGCTGCCCTTCGATTTGACTCAGGGTGGTGTGAGCCACGCGTCGAACCACGGGCGGAAGGGTCGTTAGCTCGAATATCTATTTAGGACGTTCGTATTAGTTATCCCGGCCGGATCATTCAAATCACGAAATAAGGAGTAAGGCCACGGCAAGCTGGAAGTCGATAAAGCTCGGATTTCGCCAGGGCTCGATGGTGCCGCTGGTAGCGAGCAGCATCGCCGGCGCGGCGATTATCACTCCGGTTATAGTCGTCCTGTGGCGGAGCCTTACTTCCGGCAAGCTCGGTTTCACTGTCGGCCTCAACGTCGCCAACTACGCTCGCGTGTTTGGCGACAAAGATATTTGGGCGATGCTCAATAGCTCGGTGGTGTACGCCGGCGGCTCGGCGCTGCTCGGAACGGGGCTGGGGGGGTTGCTTGCGTGGATCGTGGCGCGGACGAATACGCCAGGGAAGGCGCTGGTAGAGTTGATGCCTCTCTATCCGATCTTGATGCCGCCGATCATGAAAAATATCGCCTGGATTCTTCTCCTGGCGCCAAAGTCGGGCATCTTGAACGGCATGCTCGATCAATATCTCGGGGTCTCTACGCCTGTCTTCAATGCCTTTAGTATGGCGGGCATGATCTGGGTGTTCGGCTTGGCCTGCGTGCCGTTGGGTTATCTGTTTCTTTTGCCGGTCTTCTTGTCCTTCGACCCTTCGCTGGAAGAAAGCGCGTATATCGCCGGCAGCAAACCGGTGCATACCATGATGAAGATCACTTTTCCGCTAGCGCTGCCGGCATTTCTTTCCGCTTTTGTGTTGAACTTTCTGCGCGGACTGAGGTCTTTTGAAACGCCGGTTTTGCAAGGGACGCCCGCGAATATCAAAGTTTTCGTCAGCCGGGTGTACGATTCGATGGCCCTCGAATTCAACACCGGCCTGGCGACGGCGTACAGCGTTATCCTGGTCGTTATGTCCTTGGTGACGCTTTATTTTTACGTGCGCGCGACCCGTTTTTCCGAGCGCTATGCGACCATCACCGGCAAGGGCTATCGCGTCAAAGTGATCGATATCGGCCCGTGGAAGTACGCGACCTTCCTGGCAGTGTTCCTCTACTTTCTCGCGGGTATCTTAGTTCCGTTCATCGTCCTCATCGTCGTATCGATGATTCCGTACTACGACTACGAGACCTTCATGAACTTTCCGCGAAACGCGGTGTTGAAAAACTATTTCACGGTGATGCGACACCCTAGCTTTGTCACCGGACTTTATAATTCTCTGATTTTGTCCGTCACCATTGCGCTGGTGACGGTGTTCTTCGGCATTATCATGGCCTTCGCGATCTATCGCACCCGGACATTCGGCGCGCGGCTGTTCGAATTTATCGGCACCCTGCCGCTCGCGTTCCCGCCTTTGGTGCTGTCCGTCGGTCTGGTGATCATTTTTCTCGGTACGCCCTTATACAATAGCCTATGGGCGCTCGGCCTGGGACTATTCGTCGCCTACTTTCCCTACGCGTTTCGCAACGCCTCCGGTTCCATCGTGAATATCCACAAGGAACTCGATGAAGCGGCGTGGGTGCACGGTGCCAAGTGGCGGCATGTGTTTTTCAAGATTACCTTGCCGATTCTCAAGCCCTCGGTGGGCGGCGCGCTGTTCTATATCTTTATTGAGGCGATCCGTAACGTCGACGTGGCCGTGCTGCTCACCGCGCCGGGCATGGAGTATGGCCCGGTGACTTTATTCGAATACTTCAGGGTCGGCCAGTGGGCCGAAGCTGCGGCAGGCGGGGTGATCTACTTGGTCATACTGGCGATTGCCGTGTCCATCGCCAAGTTTGCGTTCAAGATGAAGTTCAGTCTATGAATGAAAACGTTAGACGTTGGTTTCAGCAAAGGGGGGATATTGGAATGATGCGAAAAACAGTTACGGCGTGGGTTCTGGTTCTCGCGCCTGTAGTTCTAGTCCAGGGTTTTGGACTGGCGGCCGACGACATGAAGAGGGCGGCCCAGAAGGGCGCACTGGCAACCGGCAAGGCGGCCGGGCAAAACCAAACCGCCGCCGCGGAAGCGGCGTATCAAAAGCTCGCCAAGGAACTCTATCCGAAAGCGCAAAAAGAAGGGGCGTTGATCGTCTACTCCGTGTGGGACGTGGAACATCTGCGCGCCCTCACCGCGGCTTTCACCAAGCGCTTTTCCGGGATCAAAGCGACCTACTGGCAGGCGAGAAATCCTGAAATCGTCACCCGTGTCCTAACTGAATTTCAGGGCGGTCAATCGAGCGTGGATATAATTTTGTCGGACAACGCGCCGCCCGTATTGCGCGCCGCCGGGGCGATGGCCAGCTATGAAACGATTCAGAAGAATGTGCTGGTCCTACATGATCCGACTCTGCCCACCGTGAGCTTGCAGGTGCAGGCGCTGACTTACAATACCAAGAAAATAAAGCCCGCCGAACTGCCCAAGAGCTGGGAGGATGTCGCCAACCCGAGATTCAAAGGAATGGTCGCGTTGGATGACCCGATGAGAGCCGGGCCGCTCAGCTCCATGCTCGCCGGCCTGAAGGAGCAATGGAAAGACGACAACCGCTTCAACAACTTTCTCAGGGGGCTTAAAGCGCTGAATGTTCCAGTGCACAAGAGCACTAGTGCGATGTTTCGTTTGGTGATTGCCGGCGAATACGCCATCTGCATGCCCGCGCTGCTGCATGACGTGATCGAAGAGAAGGAAAAGGGAACTCCCATCGATTACCTCAAAACGGTCGCACCGATCGTCTTCCCGCGCCAAGCCGGCATTTACGCGAAAGCGCCCAATCCCAATGCGGCAAGGCTGTTCGCGGAATGGGCCATCTCGCAGGAAGGACAAAGAGCGATCGATTCCGTCGGCAGGGAATCCGCGCGCAAAGATTTCAAGTCGAAGACCGCGATCGAAACGGCGTTCCCAAAGGGCACCATGGCCGTGCCGGTGAACGACAAATCGTTCCTCGAAGATCCCAAGAAATGGCTGGATACGCACGTAAAGCCAATTTGGGAAGGGTGAAATTCCGGACGTGTTCAAAGGGGCGAGGCGAGGGATTCGACAAATAGCGAATTCCGTCGCCCGCCTCATTGCTTATCGAGCTACGTGTGATATCCTAGGATTGGACTCAGTTCTCTGTAAGAAAAACTAGCAGTAGATTACAAAATAGCACTTGACAAGAAATCCAGTTTTAAATAGTATTAACATAAATCGCGCAGCGGTCTTAAAACAAAACCCCCACTAGCGACGCATCGTCCAGTTTGATCCGTTCCTAATTTGAATTGGTTTTCAGTAAGAACCCTCGAAAATTGTCTTGATGCTTGTCGTAATGACACGCCCGATACCGAAAATTTGCCATATCTAAAATTCTGCTGCAGGGGTTTGTCGGAAACCCCGAGCCGATTTCGAATTGCCGTGCAAATCAACTGCTATCTTGAAACCGAGTCAGGGGAGAGAAAGATTCTTTAGGGCTCTTACCCAATCGAAAGGAGACTTATCGTTTATGGTGCGTGGCAGAATGCGGGCCGCCGAACCGGAAGGTACGGACGACAACGGGCTCAATCTCAAAGCTCTCAAGGAAAAGAAGATCAGCGATCTCGCGTTGATTGGCAAGGGCTTTAACATCGAAGGTGCGGCCAATATGCGCAAGCAGGAGCTGATTTTCGCGATCTTGCAAGCGCAAACCGACCAGAATGGGCATGTTTATGGCGAAGGCGTTTTGGAAACGCTCCCTGATGGATTCGGCTTTCTCCGGGCGCCTGATTATAACTATCTCCCTGGTCCCGACGATATCTATGTTTCGCCAAGCCAAATACGCAGATTTAGTTTGCGCACTGGAGATATCATTTCCGGCCATATTCGCCCTCCCAAAGAAGGGGAGCGTTATTTCGCGCTGCTAAAAGTCGAGTCCATTAATTACGAGGATCCCGAAAAGGCCCGGGAGAAAATCCTCTTCGATAACCTGACGCCGTTATATCCCAACGAGCGGCTACGTCTCGAATCCCAGCCTGATAACTATACAACGCGCATCGTAGATCTGCTCACGCCCATCGGCAAAGGCCAACGCGGCTTAATCGTGGCCGCGCCCCGCACCGGCAAAACCATGATGCTGCAGAATATCGCCAAAGCGATCGCGCATAATCATAAAGAAGTGATCTTGATCGTGCTGTTGATCGACGAGCGGCCGGAAGAAGTTACCGATATGCAGCGCTCCGTGGACGGCGAAGTAATCAGTTCCACCTTCGACGAACCGGCGACGCGCCATGTCCAGGTAGCGGAGATGGTTATTGAGAAGGCCAAACGGCTGGTAGAGCACGGCAAGGACGTCGTGATCTTGTTAGATAGTATCACGCGCCTAGCTCGGGCCTATAATACTGTTGTTCCGCCGAGCGGCAAGATTCTGTCCGGCGGCGTCGACTCCAATGCTCTCCACAAGCCGAAGAAATTCTTCGGCGCGGCGCGCAATATCGAAGACGGCGGCAGCTTGACGATCCTGGCCACCGCGCTGATCGATACCGGCAGCCGCATGGACGAAGTCATCTTCGAAGAATTCAAAGGTACCGGCAATATGGAAGTCAACCTAGACCGCCGGTTGATGGATAAGCGTGTATTTCCGGCCATCGACATCAACAAGTCGGGAACCAGAAAAGAAGAGTTGCTGATCGCCAAAGAAGATCTCAACCGCATCTGGATATTGCGCAAGGTTTTATCCCAGTTGAGCGTAGTCGAGGCGATGGAGTTCTTGCTCGATAAGATGCATGGCACCAAGAATAATAAAGAGTTCTTGGAATCCATGAGCCAGTGAGCCTTCGTGTCTTGCCGGCCTGCCTTGCGTGATTACTCGATCTTTGTTAAAAACGCTCAGATTGCTAGCTGTCTCCAACTCGTCATAGTTCAATCAGGGGTCCGTCGCCGAGCGTATACGCGTGGCGAGGGCCGATCCTATTATTTATTACACACCCTCACGGATCCCGATCGGGGTGCCGGTTAAGGTTCGGTCGGGAAATGAAGCGAGGGGAGGTTAAAACCAAAGGAGAAAGTGCATGGCCGATATCGCAATGAAACAACTCTTGGAGGCGGGGGTGCATTTCGGGCACCAAACCAGCCGCTGGAATCCAAAGATGAAACCCTATATCTTCGGCGCCCGCAACGGCATTCACATCATTGATCTTCAACAGACCGTGGCAATGTTTAAAGAAATGGAGAACGCGGTGCGTAATATGGCGGCCTCGGGCGGACATATACTTTTTGTCGGCACCAAGAAGCAGGCGCAGGAGGCGATCCGAGAAGAAGCCGAACGGTGCGGTATGTTTCATGTGCACAACCGCTGGCTGGGCGGCACGCTCACCAACTTTTCGACGATTCGCCAGAGCATCGAGCGGCTGCGCAAACTGGAAGAGATGGAAAGCGACCCAAAGATCGCCGAGGCGCTCACCAAGAAAGAAATGCTCGGGCTCAAACGCGAAAAGGAAAAGCTGGAGCAATCGCTGGGCGGCATCAAAGGCATGCGCAAACTCCCGGACGCGATTTTTGTCGTGGATCCCAAGCAGGAAGAAATTGCAGTCAAGGAGGCACGGAAGCTTGGCATCCCGGTGGTCGCGGTTCTCGATACCAACTGCGATCCCGATATGGTGGATATCAAAGTGCCCGGCAACGACGATGCGATTCGCGCCATTAAGCTGTTTTGCGCCGCCATTGCCGACGCCGTCATCGAAGGTAAGGCCGCGTATGAACAATCCCTGGTAAAAGACAAAGAGCCTGAAAAGACGTCGGAACCCGCTGCGGGAGGCCGATCGGGGGCTGAGAGTGCCGTAGCGGGAGGGGTTTAAAGCTAATGGAAGTCAGCGCTAACGTCGTCAAAGAATTGCGGGAAAAGACCGGTGCGGGATTCATGGATTGTAAGAAGGCCCTTACAGAAACTGGCGGAAACGTAGAAAAAGCGATCGATTATTTGCGGCAAAAAGGCATGGCGGCGGCGGCAAAAAAGGCCGACCGCGCAGTCACCGACGGCGCGGTCGGCGCCTACGTTCATCCCGGCGGTAAGATCGGCGTGCTTCTGGAAATTAATTGCGAAACCGATTTCGTTGCCCGAAACTCGGAGTTTCAAGCTCTGTTGAAGGATATGGCGATGCAGGTCGCCGCAGCCAATCCCCGCTATCTGCGCCGTGAAGACGTCCCAGCCGAGGAATCTGAAAGGGAAAAAAATATCTACCGGCAGCAAGCCCAGGAATCCGGCAAACCCGAGAAGGTCATAGAGAAAATCGTCGAAGGCAAGATGGAACGATTTTACTCCGAGATTTGCTTGCTGGAGCAAGCGTTCATTAAAGACCCGGACCGTAAAGTGTCGGGTGTAATCAACGACGCAATTGCGCGTTTGGGGGAGAACATTCAAGTTCGCCGTTTTGTCCGCTATCATCTCGGCGAGGGGGCCTCGGCCAAGGAGTAGTAAGCCTGGGTCGTCATGAATAACGGAAACCTCAAATACAAACGCATTATCCTTAAGGTCACCGGCGAAGTCTTTGCGGGACCGCAAAATTTTGGCATCGACGGCAAGACCGTAAAAGCCTTCGCCCAGGAAATCAAAGAAGTCAAGGAATTGGGTTGCGAACTCGCCCTGGTGATCGGCGGCGGCAATATATTTCGCGGCGCGCTAGCGAGCGAGATTGGTATGGACCGTGCCAGCGCCGATACGATGGGCATGTTGGCCACGGTAATCAATAGCCTGGCGCTGCAAGACGCTCTGGAAAAACTGGGGGTTTCGACGCGGGTCTTATCTGCCATAGAAATGCGCCAGGTCGCTGAGCCCTACATCCGGCGGCGCGCGACGCGTCACTTGGAGAAGGGCCGAATCGTCATCTTCGCCGGCGGCACCGGCAATCCGTTCTTTACCACCGACACCACCGCAAGCCTCCGCGCGATGGAAATAGGCGCCGAAGTTCTTCTCAAAGCGACCAAAGTTGAAGGCGTCTACGATTCGGATCCGTTCAAGAATGAGAGGGCCACCAAGTTTGAAGAGTTGACGTATATCGAGGTCTTAAACCGCGAGCTCAAAGTTATGGATTCCACGGCCATATCTTTGTGCATGGATAATCAAGTGCCGATTATCGTCTTCAACATTATGGAAAAAGGCAACATCTTGCGCGTCGTATCGGGAGAGCCCATCGGCACTCTGGTCAGCGGGGGGAAACGATGAACGAAGCGATTTTCGCACAGTTGCACAAAGAGATGGACGAATCCGTCGGCGCGCTGCGCAAAGAGCTGGCCAAGCTTCGTACCGGAAGAGCTTCCACCGCGCTGTTGGAGCATATCGTTGTGGATTACTACGGCGCCACCACTCCTTTGAGTCAGCTGGCCACATTGAGCGCGCCGGACGCGCGGCTGTTGGTCATACAACCCTACGATCGCGGCGCGATGGGAGAAATTGAAAAGGCGATTTTGAAATCAGATTTGGGGCTCACGCCAAACAATGACGGGAAAATCATTCGCGTGCCGATTCCCCAACTCACTGAAGAGCGCCGCAGGGATCTGGTCAAGCATGTCAAAAGGATCGGCGAAGAGTTTCGCGTTTCCGTGCGCAATCACCGGCGAGTGGCCATTGAACGCCTGAAAGAGTCTGAGAAAAAGAAAGAGATCACGGCGGATGAATTCAAGCACGGCCAGGATCGGGTGCAGAAAACCACGGATGATTTCATCGGTAAAGTCGATCAAGTCGTCAAAGCCAAGGAAGCAGAGATCATGGAGGTTTGATCCGCCGTTGACCTGCAGCGCACTGCCCGTTTTCCGCGCTTTTGTCGCCGAATCCCCTCACTCCACCTGCCGCTTGCGCTTGCGCAAGCGCTACCGTACGCTTGAAAAATGATGGATCTCAACGGTCTCGACAAGAACCGTTTGCCGCAGCATGTCGCCATTATTATGGATGGCAATGGGCGTTGGGCCAGGTTGCGCGGTAAGAGCCGGATCGAGGGCCACCGCCGCGGCAAGACATCAGTGCGCGTGGTGGTCGAAATGAGCCGCAAGATCGGCATTCGCTATCTGTCATTGTACGCGTTTTCCACCGAGAATTGGTTTCGCCCAAGGGACGAAGTGCACGCCTTAATGGGCCTCCTGGAGCATTATCTTGCCGTGGAGCAAGCGAAAATGATGCGCTATGGCATCCGGCTTCTGGCCGTCGGCGACCGCGAGCGCCTTCCGGCGCGCGTTCGGCGCGTTCTCGAACAAGTGATAGCCCGGACGCGGGACAACCAGCGCATGACCGTGATTCTGGCTCTAAGTTACAGCGGGCGCGACGACATCGTTCGCATGGCCAGACGGCTGGCGCGCGAGGCGCGCGCGGGCAGATTGGATCCCGAGGCCGTCAACGAAGAGATCATCTCGGCGCAGCTCGATACGGCGGGAGTGCCGGACCCGGATCTGTTGATTCGCACCAGCGGCGAGTTACGCGTCAGCAATTTTTTCTTGTGGCAGATCGCCTACAGCGAGATCTATGTGACCCCCACGCTCTGGCCCGACTTTCGCGAGGAGGAGTATCTCGCGGCCCTGACGGAATACCAGAGCCGGCGCAGAAGGTTCGGCCGAACCGACGAGCAAGTCGACCAGACGCCGCCCCAGTCGGTGCAGGCCAGTGGAAACGAATCTTAAGCGGCGATTGCTCACCGCGCTGATCGCCATCTCGCTGGTGATTGTGATCGTGGGTTGGGCACGACCGTGGATTTTTACCGTTTTTATTCTGAGCATGACAGCACTGGCGCTCTATGAATATTTTGCCATGGCGCTACCGGGATACCCCGGCGAGCAGGTCCTGGGGGTCTTGTTCGGCGTCACGGTGTCGTTCTTGTTGGTGATTCCCGATCTTGGCGACAGGGAGCTATGGCTTTCCCTTTTGTTAGTGCTAAGTTTTACCGGTTACCTGTTCGCCCGCGGAAAACTCCACGAGAAGCTTACCAGGCTGGCCTGGACCGTGCTTGGCGGTTTTTATATCGGATTGTTGATGCCAAACTGGATTTTCTTGTTCCGAGTTCCCGACGGTCGGAGTTGGGTATTTTTCGTTCTCGGCGTGATTGTGGCGGGGGATACGGTCGCCTATTTTGCCGGAAAGCGGTTCGGGGTCAAAAGGCTCGCGCCGGAGATTAGCCCGGCCAAGACCGTGGCGGGCGCCTGGGGCTACCTATTGGGCAGCGTCGTCGCCGGCGCCTTTGCAGCGCTATTGTTGCTCGTCGAATATCCGTTTCTGGAAATCACCCTCTTGGCGCTGATTCTGGCGGCTTTGGGACAGCTTGGCGATTTGTTCGAGTCTTTGCTCAAACGTGTTTTTGCCGTCAAGGATTCCGGCTCGCTATTGCCCGGACATGGCGGGATCTTGGACCGCCTCGACAGTTTGATTTTTCCCGCGGTGTTTGCGAACGCGTATCTGAGAGTCTTTCATTGATGAAAACCATCGCGCTCCTCGGCTCCACTGGGTCTATCGGCATGAGCACTCTGGATTTGGTGCGCCAATTTCCCGAGCGCTTCAGAATTCATGGCATGGTGGCGGGAGTGAACCTCAAACGACTCGCGGCCCAGGTCAAAGAATTTTCTCCACGCGTCGTGTCTATCAAACATGAAAAAGACGTGCCGCGCATGCGGCGCTTGTTGAATGGCCGGAGGGTTGAAGTCCTTTGGGGCGACGCGGGCGCCGCCGAGATCGCTAGCGCCGCCGACGTCGACGTGGTATTGGCCGCCATTGTCGGCGGGGCGGGTCTAATGCCGACCTTTAAAGCGCTCAACGCCGGCAAGGAGGTCGCTCTTGCCAACAAAGAGGCGCTGGTGATGGCAGGCGAGCTTTTTGTCAGCAGCGCGGAGAAAAAGGGCGTGAGGCTAATGCCCGTGGACAGCGAGCACAGCGCCATTTTTCAATGCCTGCAGGGCAACCGGCGCGATGAGGTGGATAAGATCATTTTGACCGCGTCGGGCGGGCCTTTTCTACGCACGCCGCTCAAGCGCTTGGAAAACGTCACGGTGGCCCAGGCTCTCAAGCATCCCAATTGGAAAATGGGCCGTAAAATCACCATCGATTCGGCAACCATGATGAATAAGGGATTAGAGGTGGTGGAGGCGCGTTGGGAATTCCAAATGGCGCCTGAGCATATAGAAGTGGTAATTCATCCTCAAAGCGTCGTGCACTCCATGGTTCGCTACCAGGATGGCGCAATAATTGCCCAATTAGGCGTTCCCGATATGCGTATACCCATTGCCTACGCCTTGGCTTACCCGCATCGACTAAAAGGAAAGTGGCAGGCTCTGGAACTCACCCGCCATGGTGAGTTAAACTTTCTGCCGGTGGATCATAAGCGATACCCCGCCCTTGGGCTTGCCTACGGAGCGTTACGCGTAGGCGGTACGATGCCCACGGTACTTAACGCGGCGAATGAAGTGGCGGTGGAGGCCTTTCTCGAAGGCAAGATAGGCTTTCGCGAGATTCATCGTGTGATTGACAAGACGATGCAGCGCCATGGGGCGAGGAGTCCAGCAGATATTGGCGAGATCCTCAGCGTCGACCGCTGGGCGCGTGAGAACGCGTCTTCGCTGGTCAAAGGGATTCAGGGAAGGACAAAAGCATGGAAAGCGTAATTTATTCGATTGTCGCGGCTATTGTAGGGCTGGGTATCCTAATCGTATTCCACGAATTCGGCCACTTCCTGTTCGCCAAGCTCTGTGGTGTCGGCGTGCTGACTTTTTCCGTGGGTTTCGGGCCCAAGCTTCTCGTCAAGAAGAAAGGCGAGACCGAATATGCCCTGAGCGCGTTTCCTCTCGGCGGTTACGTCAAGATGGTCGGTGAAGACCCTGAGGAAGAGGTATCGCAGGCCGATGTCCAGCGCTCCTTCGCTCATAAAGGACTCCTCCAGCGCGTGGCCATCGTCGGCGCTGGACCGGGATTCAATCTGTTACTCGCGGTTTTTCTCCTCATGATTGTTTTTCTATTTTACGGTGTTCCCGTCGTATCGACCCAGATCGGCAGCGTAGAAAAGGGTTCTCCCGCGGAATTGGGAGGTATCCGAAAGGGCGACCGGATAATCGCGATCGACGGGCGGAACGCGGATAGTTGGGAGACGCTTTCCGGCGCAATCAAGGAAAGTCAAGGTAAACCCCTGAGCTTTCGAGTGCAGCGGGAATCCGAGGAAGTCACGGTCACGGTGGAGCCGCGTAAGAAAGAAGCGCGCAACATCTTCGGCGAGCGGCGCGACGAGTGGATGATCGGCATCGGCAGCCAAGTGACCATTGAAAAGGGCAACGCCGGTCTGTCCGTCGTGAAAGCTTTTACGCAAACCTATGAGTATGCCAAGCTTACCTTGGTGGCACTGTATAAAATGGTTACGGGCGAAGTGTCGCCGCGCAATCTCGGCGGACCGATTCTCATTGCGCAGATGGCGGGGCAGCAGGCCCAGGAAGGATTCGCCAGTTTTCTGGCTTTCGTTGCGGTGTTGAGTATCAATCTCGGAGTGCTCAATCTGTTGCCCATCCCGGTGCTCGATGGCGGTCATTTGCTGTTTTTTATGGTGGAAGCGGTAATCGGCCGGCCGGTCGCCGTGCGCCATCGCGAAGTCGCCCAGCAAGTTGGGATATTTCTTTTGATGCTCCTGATGGTTTACGCCTTCTATAACGACATCGCGCGCTTCTTCGAAAAACAGGTGGGGGGATGAGGATTCTTGGCGTCGACACCTCATCCGCACATGCCAGCGTCGCCATCGTTGAAAATGGCCGGCTCATCAGTGAAAAATTTCATCGCGTCCAGGCTGCGAAAACAGCAAGGGCGGCCCACCCGAGGAATAACAACCACGCGGCGACTCTTCTGCCCCTGATTGATTCGGCGCTAAAGGTCGCGGCTCTCAATGTGAACGATATTTCCGCTTTCGCCGTCGCCATCGGTCCCGGCTCTTTCACCGGCCTGCGTATCGGCCTGAGCACGGTAAAGGGTTTGGCCTACGGTTCTGGCGCGCCCCTTGTCGGCGTGTCTACGCTTCAAGCGATCGCGGCGCGCATAAGTGATTTTACGGGAGTCATTTGCGCCATTTTGGACGCGCGCAAAAAAGAGGTGTACGCGGCGATTTTTCGCCGGCGTCCACGCTCGCTCGAGCGACTCACCGATGATGGCGTGATGTCATGCGAGAGGCTCGGCGAACTTCTCCGTCAATTCAATCCGCCGCATGCCATTTTGCTCACCGGCGACGGGACAACCGCTTACGGCGAGCGCCTCGTCTTGTCCCTCGGAAATGAGGTTCGCGTCTGCCAAAATGAAACCACACCGACCGTTGCAGCCGCGGTTGCGCGTCTGGGCGAGGCCGATTTAGCGTTCGGGGCGCTGCCGCGGGGTTTAATTGCGCCTCATTATCTGCGCCCGGCTGAAGCCCAATTAGGTTTGCCCAAGTCGGCCTAAACCATTGAAACTGTTTCGATAACCCACGTTGACAAAGAAAA
>DATBLC010000188.1:0-7669 GCA_036555515.1 Binatia bacterium | reverse complement strand
AAACAACCTTTGCGCTCCTGTGCCCGCGCTCTCCAGGTCTCACCCCTCGGTCGCTGTTTGGTTACTCAATTGTGGACTCCTTAATAGTTGCATTTTGCATTGCGATTGAACGGCTTGAACGATTGGAACGTCTCGAACGGGAGCGCAGCGACAACAGGCGACCACATTGGACATTGGCCGGTGCTTCAGGTATGGAAGAAAAGTTCGAGATCTTCGTGGAGGTACGGAAATGAAAATCTGTCACTACAATAACAATCAAGCGGGTGTCGTTGTTGGCGACCGGGTGTTCAATATCGGCGACGCGTTGGTCAAAGCGGGATTGGCGCGGCAAGGCTACACGATGCTCGAGATTATCGATGCGCTCGCCAACAATCCGCGGGCAATGGATATCGCTCGGGATGCATCCAAGGGCGGCGCGTCGGTTGACCTTAGTTCCGTCAAGTTGCTGGCGCCGATCCAGAACCCGGGATCGCTCTGGGCTGCCGCGGCGAATTACTACGCGCACCGGGCGGAAATGGTCGAGCGCGTGGGCAGCGCGAACAAGCCGATCATAAACAAGGATGACTTGATGGCGGAATTCTTTCTCAAGACGACGTCTTCCATCATCGGTCCCGGCGATACGATTATCTTGCCGAAGATTTCCAAACTGGTGGATTTTGAGTGCGAGCTTTGCGCGGTGATCGGCAAGCGGGCGCGCAAGGTGACCGAAGACCAGGCGCTCGACTACGTTTTTGGTTATACGATGTGCTGGGACATCAGCCAGCGCGACCCCTGGGGCAAAGGTATCCATAATACGCGCAATATACGCAAAGGCTTCGACACCTTCAGCGCTTTGGGTCCGTGGATTGTGACCCGCGACGAAATCGACGAGCCGCAGAATCTTTCCATCAAGGTTCTGCAAAACGGCAAGGAGGCGATGACCGCGCACACGAGCGACATGATCTGCGGTCTGCGCGAGCATATCCGCTTTCTCACGAGCTGCTTGACCCTGCGTCCAGGGGATTTGATCACCACCGGCACTCCAGCGGGCGTGAGCAAGCTGCGCGACGGCGACCGCCTGTACGGCACCATCGAAAAAATCGGCAGCATGGAACTCTTCGTCAAAGACGAAGAGTAGAGGTTGGCGCGATTGCACGCGCCCCACCCTTTCTCAGAGGGTGAGGGGTGATCGAAGACAGTTCGCTTGAAATCACGATTGATAGATCAAACAATTTCCACTTTTCAGGAGCCACCGCCATGTCAGCAGCCGCAAAAGCCAATCCGCCTAAACGAACATTGCTCGGTCCTGGGCCGAGCCCGGTGAATGCGCGAGTGTTGGAGGCGTTGTCTCTTCCCGTAGTCGGCCATCTAGATCCGAAGTTCCTGGAGATCATGGATCAAAGCATGGCCATGCTGCGCGAAGTGTTTCAGACCAAGAATCGTCTGGCGTTGCCGATGTCCGGCACCGGCAGCGCCGGTATGGAGACGTGTTTCGTCAATCTGATTGAACCGGCCGATGCCGCGCTGATCGGCGTGAACGGCGTCTTCGGGACGCGCATGGTCGACGTGGCGCAGCGCTGTGGCGCGCGGGTGGATACAGTGGAGGCGGAGTGGGGAACGGCTCTCGACGCGGAGAATTTCAAAAACGCGCTGGCAAAGAAAAAGTACAAAGTGGTAGCGCTGGTTCACGCCGAAACATCCACCGGCGTCCTTCAACCGCTGGACGACATCGCGAAGCTCGTCCGCGAGCATGGCGCGTTGCTTATAGTGGACGCCGTAACATCGCTTGGCGGCGCGCCGGTGCGCGTCGACGAGCTGGGTATCGACGCGTGCTACAGCGGCACGCAGAAATGCCTGAGCTGCCCGCCGGGGCTTTCACCCGTGACTTTCAGCGACCGGGCGGTAGACGCGATTCGCAAGCGCAAGACGAAAGTACAGAGCTGGTATCTCGATCTCTCGATGATCGAGAAATACTGGAGCAGCGAGCGCGTTTATCACCACACCGCGCCGATCTCGATGAATTACGCGCTACACGAGGCCCTGCGCATCGTGCTGGAGGAAGGACTCAATGCCGCCTGGCAACGACACAAAAGAGTGCACGACGCGTTCATCCGCGAGATGCGCAAGCTGGAGATCGAGCCGGCCGTGGCGGAATCGATTCGCGCGCCGATGATCAATGCAATCAAGATTCCCGAGGGCGCAGATGACGCCAAAGTGCGCCAGCGCTTGTACGACGAATTCGACATTGAAATCGGCGCCGGCCTGGGGCCGCTTAAAGGAAGAATCTGGCGGGTCGGTTTGATGGGGCACGGCGCGCGCGAAGAGAATATTGAGCTACTTGCCAAGGCGCTAAAGGCGCTGATCTGAAACAGCGCAGGCGCCGTTGAAGGTTCAACGTATTCCGAATTCGCGTTAAACGAATAAATATTATCCGACTTTGAACGTTGAACCAGCCGTCAGGCGTATAGCCCCGACACCCATTCGCCATAGCCATTATACGGCAGTGTTTTCCGCCGCTCGCCGGTGTCGATCAGCCGTTCCGTCGCTTGCGACCAGCGTGGATGCGGCACACTGGGATCGACGTTGGCGAAAAAATCATATTCTTGCGGCCGGTTGCTGTGCCAAAAAGTGCGCGGCTGTTCCGCGCTGAATTCGATCTTCACGATGGACTTGATGCTCTTAAAGCCATACTTCCACGGCACGACCAATCTCATCGGCGCGCCATGTTGTTTAGGCAGTGGGTGACCGTAGATTCCGGTTGCCAGCAGCGTCAATTCGTTCATCGCTTCTGCCATCGTCAGCCCTTCCGTGTAGGGCCACGGACCGAAAGCGGGACTCTGGTTTGGCGCTTCATCGGGTTTCAAGAAAGCCGTAAAGCGCACGTACTTGGCGGCGGAGAGTGGCTGGACGCGTTTGATCAGCTCGGCCATGGGAAAGCCGGTCCACGGTACCGCCATCGCCCAGGCTTCTACGCAGCGAAAACGGTAAAGCCTTTCTTCCAACGGCATGGAGCGAACCAGGTCGTCGATATCGAAGATAAGCGGTTTTTGGATAAGCCCAGCGATTTCTACTTGCCAGGGATGAGTTCTGAGGCGCGCTGCCTTTTTGTAGACGCTGCCCTTCAGAGTGCTGAACTCATAAAAATTATTGTACGACGCGGCGTACGTCTCTTCGGTTACGGGGCGGTCCAGGGTGAAGCGATTATTGCGGCGGACCGGATAGAGATTCGCTCCGGGCGGATTCTCCTGGGCGCCGATTCTGGCGGCGTCTTGCGCTGGGCGGCACCCGAAAATTGCTCCAGCGCCGACACCAAGAAAAGAGAGCGTGAGCGCTTTTATCAGGCGGCGGCGCTGGTCAAAGACGTTCTCCGGCATACTGTCACGTTCGGGAATTGCACATACGCGTGAAAACATTCGTATCCCGAAGGACAACGCTATTTCTGCTGTGCCGCGCGCGCTCGAGGTGTCGATTTAGCGGGAGCATATTCGTCGCGAGGGCTTCTAAGCGATCTCTCCCAGTTCAGGACCGTGGCGATGTCCATGCCTTCGCGCACAAAAAGCAGCGGGCAGTCGATCACCGTCCCTTCAGGGGCGATCTCGCCGAAGTTCCATTTCGTGACTTCGGCAGCGACGGCATTGCGAAATTTTTCGTCCTTCATTTGTGTTGATAAAAAGGCAACCTCCGTGATTTGGCCGGCATTTCCAAGCGTAAGTTGCAAGGTAAGAGCGCCGAGCAAAGTGGGATCGCTTTCGCTTTGTTCCCGGTAGAGTTGCCGCAAATTAATCAGCTGGCCTTCGATCTTGGCAGCTACACGGGCGAGCTCAATTTTTTCCTCATCAGGAGCGGACGCGTTGAGGCCGAGCTCCGGTGCAAGGACGACGACGTTGCCCAGCGCGAGATTCCACGGCGTGCTCGGCTTGCTGTCTTGTTTTTCCTCGCTGACGCTGTTCGGTTGGGCGATTTCGGGCTTGCGAGCCACGGCAAAAGCGGCGGCTATGAGACCCACGCTCGCGAATGCAATCGCAATGCCAACGGGAACTCGTTTGCGACGCGACACCAATTTGTGACTGGTCAATGTACCCATCTAAATAACCTCCGGAAATTGTACGTGTTGCGCCCTGTCCGCCAGCGAAATGTAAGCATCTGTGCAGTGCCGAGCGGGGACTAAATCTTTTAAAATCACAGTTTATGATTACTAAACGAATGGTTCCATCGCAATGATCTGCTCTTGCTGATAGCCTTTTTCCGATCTAGTATGGCGGCGCTTCAGCGGGGTCGAGTATTATCTTCTCCGCGCTCCCGCTCGGGGCTTCAAATTCATGCGCATGTAGGGAGGCATTATGAAAAAGTTCATCGGCATCATGTTCGGGTTGCTTTTGCCGGCGGCGGCGCTGCACGCCCAAGCGCCGAACTATCAGGGTAAAACGATTACCTTCATCGTCGGCTCCGGCGCGGGAACGGCTTATGACATGTACGCGCGGCTTTTGGGGAAACACATCGGCAAGTATATTCCCGGCAGTCCCAGCGTGATCATGCAAAACATGCCGGCGGCCGGTGGCATCGTAGCGGCAAACTTTGTCTATGGAGTGGCTAAGCCTGATGGTTTGACGATCGCCTCGATCAATCCGGCGCATTATTTCAACCAAATTCAAGGCAATAAGGAAATAAAATTCGATTGGCCGAAATTCACCTGGCTCGCAAGCTCGGACAAATCCGAGCATATGCTCTATATGCGCACGGACGCGCCGTATAAGACCATGCAAGATATCCGCAATGCCAAGGAGCCGCCCAAGTGCGGCGCCACCGGTACCGGAACCAGCGGTCACTACATTCCCAGATTGCTCGAGGAAACCCTCGGCACGAAATTCACTATCGTGACCGGTTATGCCGGCGGTAACGAGATAGATCTGGCCACAGAGCGCAATGAAGTCGTCTGCCGATCGTTTACCACGGCTGCCCTCTTTGCCCGCGAGCCCTACCATACATGGCGCAAAAAGAACTTTGTGCGGATTCTCGTACAGACCGGCCGCAAGCGCGATCCGAGGTTGCCGGACACTCCATTGTACGGCGAGCTAATGGAAGAATATAAGACTCCGGAACTGGGACGGCGGGTGGCGACCGTAATGTTGGGTTCCGGAGAGCTGGGCCGGCCCATCGTGGCCCATCCAGCGACGTCGCCGGATGTGGCCAAGACACTGCGCGATGCTTTCATGAAGAGCATGGCGGATCCACAGCTACTGGACGACGCCGCCAAGCAGAACCTCGAGATTACGGCGGTCAGCGGTGAGGAGCTGGCAAAGATCGCTAGGGACGTGATCAATCAGCCGCCGGACGTGCTTGACCGGATTAAAAAGTTGTTGGCGCGGTAATGGATGGTCTAGGGTCTCGGGTCCTGCATTAGCAAGAATTTAGAAACTTCGTAATGGCGTTGCTGTTGCGACGAACCGAAGTATCCGGCCTGCTCGATTTGCGCGGGGCGATGCGCGTGCTGGAACAGACTTTCCGCGAACAGGCTGACGGTAATGTGAAGCAAGTGCCGCCGCTGCGCTTCATGAATCGCGGCATGCGCATGGTGGTTGGCGGGCTAGAGGCGCAAAACAAGAACGGTCTTCGCGTCAGCGTTACGGGTGGCGACGCATTGGCATTGCTGTTCGAAATTAGCTCCGGCGATCTTCTCGCGCTCATCGGTTATCCTTTTAGCACCCTACGCATCAGCGCCACGGTGGGCCTGGCAATCGACCGGCTCACCAGCCCCACGGTAAAGACGATTGCCGTGATCGGTAGCGGCCGGCTGGCTATGCCGATTCTCGAACCAGCGGCAGCGGTTCGGCCTGTGGAGAGAGTTTTCGTCTACAGCAGAAGCGCCGACAACCGTGAAACCTTTGCGCGGAAGGCCAGTGAAAGATTGAAAATTCCAGTGACCGCGGTGGCCTCGGCGGAGCAAGGGATTGGGGAGTCGGATGTGGTGCTGGTCAGCACGAACTCGCCGGCCGCTGCGTTGCTCGGCAGGTGGTTGCGGCCGGGATTATCCGTTTTCGGAGTAGGCCGGCCCAATGAGTTCGATAACGAGGTCTACCTGAGAGCGAGTTTGATCTGCGTTACGAGCAAAACGCACGAAATGGGGTATTACGACACTAAACTTGACCAACCCCTGATTCGCCTTTCACAGCGAGAGGGGAAGATTGGCTGGAATGCCGTGGTTGAATTCGGCGACATCATCGCGGGCAAGACTCCTGTACCCGACCTGTCGAAAAGCATCATCGTATTTCGTGATTCACAAGGCGGCTATGGTGACCTGGCGTTGGCGGCGTGGGTTTACGAGGAGGCAAAAAGACGCGGCTTGGGGCAAGAAGTTAGCACTGAGTAAGAGGTCCAGCGATGATCAAGAATAGAACGAACAAGACCAATAGGACGTATAGAAGTGCAATCGCAATCCTGTCGCTGACTTTGGTGAGTTCCCTTTGTGCGCCGATCGCTGTTGCGGCGCAGGCACGTTGGGAGGAAGTCGTTCGAGCCGCGGAGAAGGAAGGCGAGGTCACGGTGTACGCGACTAATTCGGTTGGCGACCTGCGAGTGATCTGGGATGCGTTCAAGAAGAAATTTCCCAAGATCATCCTTAATTCGGTCGGCATCAGCACGACCAGCGAGATCGTCACGAAAATTATGGCGGAGCGAAGGGCAGGGCAGTTTCTGGTTGATGTGATGCTCGGCGCGCCGGGCGCGACCTACAATAGTTTCTATCGCGGCAAGGCGCTCGATCCATTCCCGCCCGCGTTGGTCCTGCCCGAGGTAACCGATCTGTCGAAGTGGTGGAAGGGCAAGCATCGCTACGTCGATCCCGAAGGTCAGTACGTCTTCGTTTACCAGAGCACGCTCTATGGCCCGCCCTTTTACACCAACACGAAGCTGGTTAATTTGGATTCGATCCGTTCGGTGTGGGATTTTCTCGATCCGAAGTGGAAGGGCAAGACAATCTCTCTTTGGCCGCGCGCCAACTACGTTTCGACGGCGCTGCTTTTTATGTACCATCATCCGCAAGTCGGGCCAAAATTCCTTGAACGGCTTTACGGCGGCGAGATGGATCTCACTTATTTCAGCGATTTCCGCCAGGGAACCGATTGGTTGGCATCGGGTAAATATCAGATCTGCGTTCTCTGCCGGCTCAGGCGCGCAATGGAACAGGGACTCCCCGTGGCCGAAGTGAATCCCTATCATTTCAAAGAGGCCCCCGGGATCGGCTCGAACAACGGCGCGATCGTCTTGATGAACAATCATCCTCACCCTAACGCCGCTAAAGTCTTCATCAACTGGTATTTATCGCGGGAAGGCCAAATCGCTTTCCGAATGGCCAACAACACGCAGGAAGACGAGACCACGACTTCGATGCGCGAAGATTTGCCCGCCAACGTCGTCCCCGAAACCGCGCGACGACGCAAGGAGATCGACTACATCGAAATTAGCCGGCACGATTGGATGGAATGGAAGCCCGTCGGTGATCTCATCAACGGTGCCCGGCAGAAATCCGGCAAGTGACGGTAGCTGCTAAGGCTACCGTCATCCTGAGCCCTTCGACACGGCTCAGGATAGACTACGCGAAGGATCTCTACGGCGAGTTATTTGATTTTGGATTGCGATTCCTTATTTCCCTCGCCCTTTGGGAGAGGGCAAGGGTGAGGGGTCTCCCACGGGA
>DATBLC010000187.1:0-7772 GCA_036555515.1 Binatia bacterium | reverse complement strand
ACAGTCCCGGCCACCCCGAGCACGAAAGCAATGACCAAAAGCCCAGCCCATTTGTCAGAAAGGGAATTCGAAGGGAATAGGTTCATCGGTTTGTTCTCCCGGCTATCTACTACTCACTCCTCACTACTTACTGTTCACTGTCACTTGATCACCTTGTCCGCCCGGTACAGGAGCGACTGCGGGATTGTCACACCGATCTGCTTCGCCGTCTTCAGATTGATCACCAGCTCAAACTTCTTCGGCTGCTCTACCGGTAGATCGCCAGGCTTGGCGCCCTTTAGAATCCTGTCCACGAAATATGCGACGCGTCGGTAGCTGTCCGCGATGTCTGCCCCGTAGGACATGAGCCCGCCGGCCTCTACAGCTCCTCTGTAGGAATACATCGACGGTAAGCGGCTCTTTAGCGCAAAGCCCGCGATCCTTTTTTGGTGAGTACGTATTAGCGGGCCGCCCCCGCCCACGTAGAGTCCATCCGGGCGCTCCTTCTTTAGCGCATCGAGGACTCTCTCTAAACCGTCCGCATCCCGCACCCCCCAGGACAGAAGTTGCAAACCCAGGGTTCGGGCCGCTATTGGAAGATCTTCCTTCACCTCGCGTGTAATACCTGGAGCAGCGTGATCATAGAGAACCGCGACACGGGCAAGTGTTGGAACGGCTTCTCTGAGCAGCTCCAACCGTTTGCCGCCTAGCTCTGTGGTAAGGTTTGTAAGGCCGGTGACGTTGCCGCCGGGACGGGCAAGGCTTTCAACCAAGCCTGCCGCGACAGGATCCAGCCCACCGCCCACCATAACGATTGAAATCGTCTTGGTCGCATCTTTGGCCACCCGGACCAGCGGCGCTCCTCCTGATGTCAAAATGAGATCAACCTTGAGACGCACCAACTCGGCCGCAAGCTCAGAGTACCGATCGCGCTTCCCCTCCGCATATCGGTGCTCGATGGCGATGTTCTGTCCTTCTGTATAGCCCAGTTCGCGCAGAGCCAGCCGAATTGCCTCGAAACGGGTGGAGTCAGTAGCTGCATCGGCCGACGCTAGATACCCTATCCGCGGGACTTTCTTCGGCTGCTGCGCCGGCGCAGACGCGCAGAGCGCAAGGAGCATGGCGCAAAGCGCAAGACAAATGACGTTCTTTCTCATGACCTTTTTTCCCGCGTTTTCTTTCCGCGCTATGCCCTTTGCTCTCTGCGCTCTCTCACTTGATCACCCGATCCGCTCGCGCCAACACATTTGGCGGAATCGTCAGGCCGATTTTCTTCGCAATCCCCAGATCCCCAAAAACACCAAGGCCCGACCGGTAAGAAACCAGTCGGGCCCAAAAAGTACGCGTAGAAGTTACAGCCAGAGCAGCGTCAGCCGGATTAAATTTGAATGTTTCCTAGTATGCGGCCAGCGTACCGATGCTTACCCATCGGCTAGCGGTGGCCATGACCAGATCACCCCTAATTCTAATTACTGAACTTTGGTTATCGGTTCTCGACTTCGCAAGCCGTCAAATTAAAAGAGCACGATTGATGCCATAATCCACACACCATTGGAAAATTAAGATAGTTGAATTCATAGAGGAATTCCTTGCAATTAAAGCTTCACGACGGCAATGAAGAAAGCGAGGTGTATCAAATTAACTACAGTGAGTAGCAAGTTTGATGCACCTTCTCTGTGCCGGACAGCCCACCGAATATCAAGAAAAGCCCTCCGTTAATCGTTATTCATCATCGATGCAGCACTTGACGAGAAAAATTCTCACTACGAAGTGATTCATGAGCTTACGCTGGCCTACACAGAGCATGAAAGAGCAGATCTTCGTCATGCCGGCATCCAGGCTCGCAGGATACTCTGGAGACATCCATGTCAACCTGGATTCCAGCACTCCATGCTGGAATGACGCAATCGAGGCACTGCTGAAACTGACCGACACGTCCAGCCCCCGTATTTTCAAAGGAGGTCACGAAAAGCCTCCGCCAGAGGACTGATCAGCGTTCGGCTGACACGAAGGGTTCGGATAATTTGATTATAAACTTCGTGCTCTTCGTGTCCTTCGTGGTCAATCTCCTTTTGGTTGGGCCTCTGTTGCACTGCGTTCCGCGGCGCATGGGCATTAAACCCCATGCCTTAAACTGATCTAACGATGCGCTGATCGGACGGCAATTAATGTCTAATATTGGACGATTTTGCAAAGAATTAGTCACCGGCCCGAGAACTAAAACCGCAACCCGGAAAATGGTTCAGACTATCGAGCGCTGAGGTCCGAATTGCGATGACGCTACGCCAGGTTTCTTAGATTTCTCTCCCGCTCCAACCAGTTGACGTAAGAGTTCCTAAAACTTCCCTCGGCCTACCTCTCGTGCGTCGCGAGCCCGTATCCTTATATATAGGTCAATGATTATTCCACCTAGCGCGGCTACGCCGCAACCAAAAGAATCGGAATATCTCGCGCAAAGCATGTCCTGAGCGGAGCCGAAGGGACGCAAAGGCACAAAAAAACGTTGTCATTTCGAACGAAGAGAGAAATCTTTCTTAGATTTCTCGCATTCGCCAGAATGTGTGAAAACTCCGTTCATGGTTCGACTGGGCTCACCACGAACGGATATACGACATTACAAATCAAACATTTGGCCGTTCGCCCGGAGATTGGTCGAAGGGCTCTAAAGAGTTTCACACGGCTCGGGATGACAGGCCTCTGGCGTTTCACTTGGCGACTTGGCGCGAGCAAATCCCATTTCATGGAGAGCGGTAGGAGTCGAAAAACTCGCAAGCCGCGAAATTTTTGAACTATACGAATACAAAGTCACAACCTACGCGAAAGCGCGCTCCAGCTGATGCAAGATCCCGTCGGGTTCGCGCAAGCCAAGCTCGACGATTTGATCGGCGCGCGCTTGGGAATCGCTGTTGGCGTAGATGCGCAGTTGAGGCGCGTTGCCCGACGGCCGGACATGCGCGATGTCGCCGTTGCGGAAATAGACGCGGACGCCGTCGAGCACGTTGATGCGCACGATGTCGTCAAAGCCGAGCGCGGGCGTGAAGAAACGGGTTAACGTCGCCCTGGACTGCTGCCAGTCTGCGCTTGCCGGTTGCGCGAGCGGCGTGGGCGCCGCGTTCGGGCGACTGCGGTCGAATACGCGCCCGGAGTCATCGAACTCCGCCTCGAACGCATCGCCGGTCGGAATCAGACGAGCCAGAATGGCCTGGCTGACCTCGACCGGAACGTTGTCGATCAAGCCGGCCCGGCCGAAGCGTGCCGGGAGGCGGTCCCACAAGGTAGCCAAACCGATGCGTTGCTCGGCGGCGGCGCACAGATTGGCCAGTATCGGCAACGTTGCATCGCGCGTCGGCAGCGCGACCAGCATCCCGGCGGTCAATGAGATATTGCTGCCGGTTAAAAATCCGCCGTTGGCCTCCCAACCGACGATGCGTGAATAACTTCCGCCGCGGCGCAACTCTTCGAGGGCAGATACGACATAGGGTGAGCCGATCTTGGTCTTGAGAAGCAAAACGCTGCGCTCGCCCATGCGTCTTTCGACGGCATCGTTGGCGCTGATGGGCACCGCGGCGCCGTCCGCCCCCAAATACTCGGCGACCACGATGCCCAGTAAATCACCGGGCAAGAAGCGCACGCGCCTGCCGCCGGGATAAACCTCGGCCGCGGGCAGCACCGCTGTCACCAGCGGCCGATCGGAGTCGCCATCGGTGGACACGATCGCGTCGAGCGGCCGGCCGCTCGCCTCGGCGGCCACGGCGAATTCCTCCAGTCGGTCCAGCTGCTCCTCGGTGATGTTCTCCGTATCGATGGAAACGAACGTCTCGCTGCGCCCGGCGGCGATCACCTCGGCGCCGAGCTCGCCCAGGATGCGCGGCAAGATGTCGCGCCCCACCGCCGAATGCTGGTACACCAGGACGCGCAGGCCGGAGATACCGCCGGCGGCGAAGCTCCGCAGATAGCGATGAATATAGGCTTCTTCGGCGGCGCTATCGAGCGGCGGCAGATCCGGCGGCCGCTTGAGCATTCCAGACGCGTCGAAGAGCGAGTTATCCACGGTTCGGTTGTACTCCTCCGCGCGCACGCGCTCGACCTCCCGCGTGATGCCGGGTTCATCCGACTTCAGGACCTCGCCGACGGTCTTGTTAAGCTTTATGCCATTACGATCGAACGGAATATGACTGCCACTCACCATCACGCCGGCGCGTCCGGTGGAGATGGCGTGCGAAATCAATGCGGGCGTAGGAATTTTGCCCGCGTTCTCAACGCGATGGCCTGAGTCAACAATCGCTTGAGCGCAGGCGCGCATGATACGGTCGGTGCTTGGCCGGAGGTCGCCGGCGATGACCACTCCGCTGTTCGCCCGCATGTCGCCGATGCTCAAAAAATAGCGAAGCGCCGCTTTTACATTGATATAAGCCTCCAGGTCGGTGATGTCTTTGACTAAGCCGCGCAATCCGCTGGTGCCAAAGGCCAACGACACAGGCGTGTAATTGAGAAACAATGCCCCTCCCTCCCTGTCCGATCAGTTATCAATAGGCTGCCCTGAAACGGGTTCGCTGTCTAGTGTCACCTCGCCAGCTCCGCCCCTAACATGAGTCCGAGGGGTGATTGGGTTCCGAAACGGGAACCCCTAACGTCATTCCAACACAAGCTCGCAAAAGGATCTCACCGGAATCCGCGGAAACGACGCCGGGGAGACGCTTTTTCGGAAGAACAAGAGTCGACGCTTGAGGGTCAACCTGCCAGCCGGCCTGGCAATAATTTTTTTCAGTATTGTTCAATATTAGACAGCAACCGCCGCTGAATCAGCGCACGATCAAAATCGAAAGAACCCCTATGATTACGCCCAAAATAAAGCTCGCTGAAAGAAGGAACATAATATGGCTTTCTATGCGGTGGATGTGCGGGACCGAGTGATCCAGCGCGTGACTCAGCACTACAACGGCGCAGACAACACACGCTACTTTTTGATCGAAGCCGGTACAGCGAAACTGGCATGGGCAAAGGCCGTCCGCGCATCGGACCCGAGAGGCAGCGTTGATTGCGATTCCTGCCGCCATCGTCATTGCGAAGCTTGTGAAGATTGCTCGCTCGCCCAGCGATATTCGGACTATTGGATTTGTCACATTTGCGGGGCGTTAAATCCCCGTGTTCCAAACCTGCATTAGGGAGGTGTTTTATGGATTGGGAAAAAATCAAGCTAGGTTCGTGGAGTGCTATCGGAGGCGCGATCATATTGGCCTTCGTCGGGTTCAATTGGGGTGGATGGGTTACCGGCGGCACGGCAGCGGCAATGGCTAAGGACATCGCCGCTGATGCCGTCGCCGAGCGTTTGGGTGCCATTTGCGTCGCACAGTTTGACCGGGACTCCGATAAGGGCCAGAAGCTCAAAGAAATGAAGGAAAAGGATTCTTGGGACAAAGGCCGCTATATAGAAAAGCAAAGCTGGGCGATCATGCCGGGTGAGGATAAACCCGATAGCAGGGTCGCCGATGCGTGCGCCAAGCAGCTTGCGGCGAAAGCGTAAGAAACCGCGCTAGTGCTTTGGAACTAAAGTTCGTTTACTAGTTGGGAGTCCGAGTCCTTCATTCCCGCCCCCGATCACAGTCGAGGGTAGGCTGCAGCGGGAATCCGGAACCCCCACTTAATCTCGCCCTTAGCAAAGGAGGAGACAAAGAGCAGAGTCGAGGATACCGATCGCCCTTTCTCGCGAGAGCGGGGATCAGCGGTGGCTGCCCGGAATGACGATTGATTTATGTAACGAACTTCAAAAACAACACCTAGCGATTGTTTGTCGGGTGCTACTTAATGACACGTGATGGAGAACCCAGGTATAAGGAGAGGCTAACATGAGTAAAGGCCAAGACAGTAAAAAACAGAACAAGAAGAAACCACAAAAGACCTTGATGGAAAAGAGAGCCGCGAAAAGGGCCAAGAAAGAGGGCAAAGTGTTTTCCCTCGGTATTAAATGATCGGATCTCTTTGCTAGCGGCCGGCGGGATGACGTCCGTTATCGCGCTGCATAATAAAGGTGCGGTTTCAGAGGACGCCCGGGTTCGTCATTTCAATTCCGATCAATCCATTCCATAGCTCTTTGCAGGGCAAAATCGTCCGCTTCATCTTCTGTCGCGAAAACATCGTTTAATTGGTACTGCTGCGAGGGGAAACTCTTTCTCTCACCTCCGGCGTTTTGACGCGTCAGTATGTATTGAGATACCCATTTCCCGTTTTTTTCTCTTTGAAACGACTCACCGCGAATAAGACAGTTCTTGTATGCAATGCTTATCTTCATTTTTTGCTCCTCGCCGTTTCGTCCCCTCGCCGCATCAGGCGGGCTCGTCGCTACTCATGGCTAGGCCGCGCTAGCATCGATTTCGTCAGATGTGGAGCGTGCGACCTCGAAGATTTCCACATACATTTCAAATCCTCGGTTAGTCTGATTAAAGGGCTAAATATTTGGTGGGCGTCTAGCCCTGTTCCTTCGGGTCTCTCAAGTCTAGTTTTTGCACTTTGAGTGCATTGTCTACGTGTTGCTCCACCGCAAGTTTGGTCTTGCCCATTACCTCGGCAATCTCGCAAATCAGATTTTTTCTTGCCCTGTCCAACACCTGACGGTCGCGCGGCGATAGCGCTTTTGTCCCGTCCAACGCGGTGAGTGACGCAATAATTTGAGCGAGATCGAATGCCGACCCAGAGGCCAACAGCTTCGAGTTGTCCATGGCGCGCTGCTTCCATCTCAAGGCTGTGGGGAGTGGGACGGCCGTTTCGGCTTTCTGGCTGAGTCGCCTTAACAGCTTCGGGATTTCTGATTTTCCCAATAGTTGCCGGATCCCCAGGGTCTCAATCTTATCCACAGGGACGAATAACACGTCACCGCTATCGTCCATGACGGTGAGCGGATAACAGTTTGTCGGCCCGCCGCCGAAATCTTTTTCAATGACAGCGCCAATGCGGCACGGGCCTTGAAAAGGATAGACAACTTTTTTCCCAACGTTCCGTATCATTCGATTCTCCTTTGCAGGTTAATACCAGATCAGTCGAGACTTGATCGAATTCTTCGCCGTGTTCGCGCGCCGAGACCAGACTCATTTTAGGTTCGGCCGAGTAGCCGGCCTGTTCCCAGAGTCTAGGCCATATACCCGCAGCCAACGCCGGAGCAATCCTGCGTTGCAAAACGTCGATTGCTATAAAATCGTTGGGCCCTGGCGGGCAACCGACTCAGTGGAACTTGAATCTTCTGCCCGAACCTCTTTTTCGCCCGGCGCCTTGCCGTTCCGTCGCTCCATCCGCCGGGCAAATTTCTTCTGCTGCTTCTCTCGCCGAGCCACTTCTTTCTGCCGCTTCTTAAATGTCTCGCTTGCCATAAATGCTCCTTTGTTTGATTGATAATTGTCGGCGGTTTTCTATCCGTCTCGTTAAAGCCGCTCGAGTATAGGGGTAAAACGGCGGTAGTCATCGCGATTTTCAGTGATTTTCCGCCCCATAAACGCAAAGAGGCGGTTACCCTGGGAACCGCCTCTGCGAAACTCGGAAAAAATTAGACCGAGTGTGTTTTATTTGGACGTTGGGTGTCGGTGGTTACATCGTGAATCAGTATAACAGATGACGACGGTAAAGATAGTGCCGCACTCAATTCAATGCATCGTGCCTCGCCTAGGCTTTACTAATGAGTTCGTTATTTAGAGACTATGTCGCTAGTGTGCGACCGAGAGGCGAGCCCTTCCGATCGCGGTCAATGGTTCTCTGCCTTGCCGGCCACCACCCCGTCCTCTCCATAGGTGGAAATGCCCGCCGGC
>DATBLC010000186.1:0-5748 GCA_036555515.1 Binatia bacterium | reverse complement strand
TGGAACGGGTCGCTGAACTTGGCTACCGGAATCCCGCGAAAAGGACCAGGCTTAGGTGTGATGGCCTTACGCTATCGAATCTTGCTGTTTGTAATTCTCGCGCTCGCTGCGAGCGTGTTTCTGTTGCCGACCTTCGCGCAGGCCCCCTCCTGGTGGCCATGGCAGCAGCCGATTCGCCTAGGACTGGATTTGCGCGGCGGGACCCATTTGCTCTACGCAGCCGACATCGACCAAGCGATCGCGAACGCCGTTGAGCGTCTACGACAGGATCTCGAACGAGAGCTGCGGGAGGCTCAGGTGGGGACGGTCAAGGTCGACCGTGATCAGCTCACTATTCGGGTGCGGCTCGAAAATCGCGAAAAACGCATGGAAGTCACGGATGTCGTTCGGCGCCGTTTTCCAAATCTCCGACTCGGCGAGGGCGCCAACCCGGAGAACCCGGAGTTGACTCTAACTCTAGAGCCGCGCGAGGTCACGCGTATGCGGGACAGCGTCGTTGAACAGGCGCTCAAGATCATCCGCAACCGCATCGACCATTTTGGCGTGGCCGAACCGACGATTCAGAAGCAGGGCTCGAGCCAGATCGTCGTGCAGTTGCCCGGCATCCAGGATCCCCAGCGGGCCAAAGACCTCATCGGCCGCACGGCCCAGCTTGAGTTCAGGCTCGTAACCGAGCAACCGGGCCCCGGCGTAGAGTCGCTGCCAGGCAAGGGCGAGGGAGCCGGGCGCGTGACTTACTTAGTGGAAAGGCGCGCCCTGCTCACCGGAGACTCCGTCGTCAACGCGTCGGTGCGCCCGGGAAGCGCAATGGAGGGCATGGCTGTCGATTTTCAATTCGATGCGCGCGGCGCACAAGTATTTGGAGACGTCACGAAAGCCAACATCGGCCGCCAGCTTGCGATTGTTTTGGACAACCACGTCGAGTCTGCGCCGGTGATCCGCGACGCCATCACCGGCGGGAGGGGTCAGATCACGGGCAACTTCAATCTCGCCTCAGCGCAAGATCTGGCAAACGTGCTGCGCCACGGTGCGTTACCCGCGCCGTTAAAACTGATCGAGGAGCGCACGGTCGGACCTTCCCTTGGCAGAGACTCCATTTATAGCGGCACGGTTTCGTTCATCGTCGGCAGCGCCTTAGTATGGTTGTTCATGGCGCTATATTATCGCGGCGGCGGGCTGATCACGGATCTGGGGCTGCTGCTGAACGTGCTCTTGTTGCTCGGCGCCTACGCGGCGTTTGGTTTTACTTTGACCTTGCCCGGAATTGCCGGAATTGTACTCACCGTCGGTATGGCCGTGGACGCCAACATCCTCATCCTCGAACGCATGCGCGAGGAACTCCGCGTCGGTAAGAACGCGCGCGGCGCCATCCAGTCGGGCTATGACCGCGCTTGGAGCGCCATACTCGACAGCAACGTCACGCTGTTTCTTTCGGGTGTAATCTTGTTCCAGTTCGGCACCGGCCCGGTGCGGGGCTTTGCCGTAACGCTCTGTCTCGGTATCGTGACCACGCTCATCACTTCCGTATTTGCAACCCGGGTGGTCTACGACTGGCTCGTCACCCGGAAGCACCTTGCAACGGTAAGCGTATGAAATTAAGTGGCAACAAGACATCCGAGCGGTCGGCCCAGGTTGCTCCAGCCGTCCCGCCAAAATTTTTCGCGTTGATTCCAGCCAATCCTGGAATCGATTTTGTAAAGCTCGCGCCCAGGATGGCGCTGCTTTCCTGCGCGCTCATTTTGGTTGGCTTTGTTTCCATTTTTCTGCGCGGCGGGCTTAACTATGGCATCGACTTCATGGGCGGAACGCTGCTCCACGTGCGCTTTGCCAAATCGACTTCCGTTGCCGAGGTCCGCGCGGCGCTCGACCGCCCCGATCTGCGTTCGGTGAGCGTGCAAGAGGTCGGCGCCGGCGGCAGCGAGTTTCAGATCAACGGCCGGTCAGCCGACGATGAACCCGGCGCCGCCGTCGCCGCGCTCAGAGCGGGGTTGAGTGGCCGATTCGGCGAGAAGAACTACGAAATCGTGCGCACGGAATCGGTGGGTCCGAAAGTCGGCCAGGATCTCTGGCGCGACGCAACCCTGGCGGTACTGGCCGCCACTGTCATCATGGGCATCTACATTGCCGTCCGCTTCGACTTTCCCGTCGGCGTCGGCGCAGCGGTCAAACTCGTCCATGATGTACTGTTTACGCTCGGCGCCCTTTCGCTCGCGAATCTGGAGTTCGACTTGACGGCGGTCGCTGCTCTGCTCACTGTGGTGGGCTTTTCGGTCAACGATAACGTCATCATTTCCGACCGCATTCGGGAAACTCGCCAGAGGAATCGGAGGGGAACTCTTCCCGCGCTGATCAATCAGTCGATCAACGAGACTCTCTCCCGAACCGTCATCAACAGCGGCACCGTGGTACTGACGACGACAGCGTTATTCGTGCTCGGTGGCCCGGTGATTCACACCTTCGCCTTCGCTCTCCTGGTGGGTTTTTTAATTGGCACTTACTCGTCCATTTTTGTGTCCACTCCCATCGTGCTCTATCTCGAAGGTCGCAGGCGGCGCGCGCGTTAAGCGAGGATCGGCGCCGGAGCGGCTTCGCTCACGAAGAGAAACAAACCCGTTATGGACGACTCCGAACGAGCTTCGGATCCCAGCCAAACTCTCGCCGATACCGGCCTTAGACAGGCGATAACTCCGCCGGTGGTAACTTTGCGCGAGCAAGTCTGGCCGGCCCTTGCCAGCGTTCTTGCGCTTACCCTAATCACCGGAGGGATCTTTCCGCTGGCGCTCTTTGTTCTGGCGCGGCCAATTTTCCCGTCGCAAGCGAACGGCAGTCTGCTGAAGCGAGATGGCGTGATCATCGGCTCGGAGCTGATCGGACAAAACTTCACGTCACCAGGTTACTTCCACTCCAGACCTTGGGCCGCTGGAGCGGGCTACGATGCCGCGTCATCGGGCGGGACAAATCTTGGCCCGGCTAACCCTAAACTGAAAGACGGCACAACGGATGACCCAAAAACAGCTAACGTTGACGAGTCCTTCGCAGGCGTTCGGCAGTTAGCGGAGGAATACCGGAAGCGCAACGGATTAGCGCCGGATGTGGCGGTTCCGATCGACGCCGTAACCCGCTCCGGCAGCGGGCTTGATCCGCATATCAGTCCCGCCAATGCCGCTCTGCAAATCGCGCGGGTTTCCCGAGAACGAGGACTCACTGCGGAAGTCGTCCGAAGCCTGGTATCCAGACACACCCAAGGCCGCCAACTCGGCTTTCTCGGCGAGCCGCGGGTGGCTGTTTTGCCGCTGAATTTAGAGCTCGACGGAACAGCACCGCTGCCAATTCCTGCTTCGCCTCAAAGCTCTTCGCGGTCGGAGTCGCAATAATGCGCTGGCTGGAATACACCGTTTTCCTCGGCCTCGTCATTGGGCTCGCAAAACCGATCGGCCTCTACCTCGCGCGCGTCTTTGAGCGTAAGCCCACTTTCCTCGATGGGGCGTTGTGCCCCTTGGAGACGAGGCTCTATCGCGTCTTTAGAATTCAACCCGAGCGCGAAATGTCGGCGCCGGTTTATATTGTTTGCTTTATACTTTTTACGGTCCTGGGCGCGGTTCTGTTGTTCGCCGTGCTACTTCTTCAAGCGTGGCTGCCGGGCGGACCGCACGAGCGTTACCTCACCACACCGATGACCGTCGACCTGGCGATAAACACGGCGGTGAGCTTCGCGACGACGACCACTTGGCAAGCGTATGGCGGTGAAACTACGCTGTGCTACTTGGCCCAATTATTCGGATTGGCAGCGCAGAACTTTCTCGCCGCCGCCGCGGGACTGGCTGTGGGCATCGCCTTTATTCGTGGATTCGTCCGCGAGCGATCGGCCACGATCGGCAATTTCTGGGTTGATCTCGTGCGAGCGACGCTGTGGGTGCTCTTGCCGCTTTCGCTACTCGGCAGTTTTGCGTTGGTCTGGCAGGGAGTGCCGTTAAATCTTGCGCCCTACACCGAAGCGCACACTTTGGAAGGCCAGCTCCAATCGATCGCCCAGGGACCGGTCGCCGCGCTGGAGTTTATCAAAAACCTAGGCACCAACGGCGGCGGTTTCTTCAACGCCAACGGCGCCCACCCCTACGCGAACCCGACTCCGTTGACGAATTTCTTGGGGCTCCTCGCGATTGCCGTTCTGCCGGCCTCGCTGACGATCACGTTCGGCTTCTTGACCAATCGGCTCCGCTCCGGTTGGGTGCTGCTGGCTGTCATGGTCATGATCTTCACCCTTGGTTTGGCGGTGTGCGACTTCGCCGAGAAGTCAGTTCCGTCACACCTGAACAAGCTGAATGTTTCGGGTGGAAACATGGAAGGGAAAGAATTGCGATTCGGCGTCGGTGGGTCGGTTTTAGCGACGTTAGTGACTTCGAACGGCGCGAGCGGATCCTACAACTCGATGATCGACTCATACAAACCGGTGGGCGTTGTCGTGCCGCTGATGAATATGCTCTTGGGCGAGGTCGTGTTTGGTGGCTTGGGGACCGGTTTGCAGAGCATGGTCATGCTCGCCTTGGTCGGCGTCCTGCTCGGCGGGCTCATGGTTGGACGAACTCCAGAATACTTGGGTAAAGCGATAACGCCCGGCGAAGCAAAGCTGCTCGCGTTGTACGCGCTGGTAACTCCGTTCGTAGTTTTAACCCTCTCCAGCTGGGCGCTCAGCACCGACATGGGCCGCGCGAGACTCGCTACCAATACCGGGCCGCATGCTCTGACTGAAGTGCTGTTCGCCTATGCCTCCAACATGGCCAACAATGGCATGACCATGGCCGGCCTAAACGCCAACAGCGTCTTTTACAATATGACCACCGCTGTGGCCATGTTGGCCGGACGCTTCTGGTTGGTTGCCTTGGCTCTCGCCCTAGCCGGTCGCTTTGCAGACCAGGGACGTCGGCCGATATCGCTCGGCAGCCTGCCCAGCGACACCGTGACTTTCGGCGTGCTGGTTTTCGGCACAATCGTACTCGTCGGGGCGTTGTCTTTTCTGCCTGCTCTAGCGTTGGGACCCCTCATGGAGTTCTTGCAGTCGTAACCTGCGTTTCACCTGAAAAACTACCGACTTCTTTAGCAAACTTCTTAGACATGCATTGGACTAAGTCTCTCTTGGATTGTGAACCATCCCGTGTTTTCCAAAAGCCATAGCGCGTTGTCCATTGTACCGGCGACATGCTAGAGGCGAGGAGTGTCCTTAAATTGCAAGTAGAAGTCGCAAAACAATTATCGATTATCCATGGCGTCAATCATAGCAGTTGGATATTGTGCTTCTGGTTACCGCGTCGTTTGGCTGCCATTTCAATGAACGATTACGTCACTTTGATTTTGGGGATTGTATGCGCCGGAATCGACGGAGAGCTTTTTGTTCGCGGCGCGGTTGGGCTGGCGCATCGGGCGCGGGTTTCTCAGGGCGTTATCGGCGCAACCGTTGCGGCATTTGCCACCTCTAGCTCGGAATTGTCGGTTTCTATAAGTGCCGCCATGGCTGAGAAACCCCAAATCGCCCTCGGCGACGCTCTCGGTAGTAACGTCGTGAACGTCGCTTTGATCCTCGCGCTTGCCTTGTTAATTTCAAGAATTCAATGCCCTCGTGAGAGCGTGAAACGAGATTTTCCTGTTGCATTGTTGGTACCAGTAGTCACGGGCGTCCTTTGCTTGGATGGTGCGCTTTCTAGATTCGACGGTTTACTGCTATTAAGTATGTTCCTTGCTTGGCTTGTGGCT
>DATBLC010000185.1:0-107111 GCA_036555515.1 Binatia bacterium | reverse complement strand
CGGCCACCACCCCGTCCTCTCCATAGGTGGAAATGCCCGCCGGCAGGGCCTGAAAACAACCTTTGCGCTCCTGTGCCCGCGCTCTCCAGGTCTCACCCCTCGGTCGCTGTTTGGTTACTTAATTGTGGACTCCTTAATAACCCGGATTCCGCAGTTGCGCTCAGCAGGAAGCGCGAGGCGGAACCCTTCCGTAGCAAAGTGGATGGGTTTCTGCCCTTGAGCAGACAGCGATCAGCAATGCTTGTATGGAACGCTAAAGCCTGTAGCAGCGAAGTGCGTAAGCGCGAAATGACATTGAAATTTCACAGTTGGACGCCTTGCTACTCCAGGATTTCACCTCGCTTCCGGGCTCACCAATTTAACTGTGGAATCCGTGATTAATCCGGCCGGCATCGGATCATCGAAAAAATCTCACCTCATTCTAAACGCCGGCGGCACGACCTCGTCGATTCCCTTCCCTGTCCAGTGCCACTTCGGCACGCTGTCCCACACCTGTTCGCTCTTAGCCTGGACTTTGTCGAGCAGTTCTTCTTCATTGAGGCGGAGATACTTGCCGTGGTCGACGAGCGTTTCACCGTCGACGATGACCGTGCGCACGTCGCGGCTGACAGCGGTTTCCATCAGCGAGCGGATGGGGTCGCGCACCGCGCCAAAGGCAATTTTGTGGAGGTTGATGATCGCGATGTCGGCCTTGGCGCCTTTTTGCAGCCGCCCTAGATCGTCCCTGCCGAGCATTTTCGCTCCGCCTAGCGTGATCGCGTTGAAGACGTCGCGCGGGTGGCCCGATAGAAAACTTTTGTCAGCGACTCTGGACGCAATCGCCGCATAGCGCATGTCGGAAAGAATGTCTTTGGGGAAAGTATCGGTGCCGATGCCCATGTTGATGCCCGCTTTGCGATAACGATCAAAGGATTCCATGACGATACCGAGCTTCAGATACTTGAGCGGGCTGTAGGCGACCGACGCGCCGGAGTCGGCGATGATCTTGAGATCGTCACCGTAGGGATACGCTAGCCAGCTATGGCCGCTGACGAAGATACAGTGCGAAAGCGACACTTCAGGATCGAGGAAGCCGATCTTTTTCAACAACTCGATCGGCGTGCAGCGCTCGCGCTGCATGACAGTGTGGAATTCAAATAGATTGATCGTCGCATGGATCTGAATCCGCACTCCGGCATCCCGGGCCGCCTTTTTGGTTTCTTTAAGCAACGCCGGCGTACAGGAGTCGACGTGGCCGGGAAAGAGCAAAGCGGTCATACGGCCGTTACAAGCGCCGTCGAATTTCTTAGCGAAGTCGACGGCCGCTTTGAGTCCTTTGCTGCCGCGCTCATCGTCCCAGTCGTACTCCAGGCGGCCTTCCGCGTCGTGAAAAAAGGCAACGTTCTTATAGCTCGGACCGGCGGCACAACGAAGACCAACCTGATCGACCATGTCCACGTATCGCTCCGGTTCAGCACCGGCTCCGCCGATGTCAAACGTCGTCGTCACCCCACTTTTGAGCACGTGGATTAGCGAGAACCGCTGGCCGACATTCACGTCTTTTAAGTGCGCGGCATGCGCTCCCTCGCGTGTCGGCCCGCCATGCGCCAGGTAATTAGAAGCGAAGAAATCCGTCTTGCTCGAGTCATTGAGAATGTAGTCACTGGCGTTGATACCCGAGTGAAAATGCGTATCGATAAATCCCGGAGACACGAGGCAGCCATTGGCGTCGATCTTCTTGTCAACCGATTGATTGTAGTCCTTACCGACGAACTCGAGGCGATCGCCGTCGTATACGACGACGCCGTCTTTGATGATTTCATGCTCAACGCCGTCGAAGCCGACGACATAGCCCCCTTGGATCAATGTTTTCATGACGAAACCTTCCCGTTAAGAGTGAAATTTACCAGACGCAGGACTAACAAAACGAGGTGACTAAGACAAGCGGTCTAGACCGGATTGATCATCGTTCGGCGCAAACGAATGACAGAGTGTGGCCGAGGAAACATCGGCGGGCGATCACGCGGGATTCCAAACGTTCAGATCCTTTGAGCCGCTCGAAACCTTTTGAACGATTGGAACGCTTTGACCGAACTTGAACGGTCGCTATGAGCGCGCTCGAAGAGGTCATTTGCCCCAGAGGTCCTTTTGAAAGCCGCTTTTCTCCAAATGATTTACGAAAGAATTGTCGTAGATCTCTTCCGGTTTGCGTTTGACCGGCGTCCCCATGGAACGATAAAGCTCGACCGAATCCGCCACGGCTCCGCCCGGCACGATCATGCGCCGGTCTACGATCTCTTTGGTATAGACGGCGTAGGAGACCTGCAGAGCCTCTTCGTCCTTTACGCGCATAACCTTGGCAATGGCGGCCTTGGCTTTGGCGGGATGCCTATCGGCGTAGTTAATCGCCTCGGCGAACGCGGCGACCATGCGCTGTACCATTTCCGGCCGCTCTTTAATAGAGCGCGTGCTAGCGTGCAACGAGCTGTAGACGAAAGGTATGTCGAGATCGATCAGGCGGTAAGTCACGTTGTATCCTTCATTCTTGGCTCGTACGTCCAACGGCGGCGTAATCACTACGCCTTGAACGATGTTGGCTGCCATGGCTTGAAAGCGCTCCGATTGACTGCCGCCGATGGGCCGCATCGTCACATCGGGAACGTTGAATTTTTTAACCAACATGCGCGATAGCCGATCGCTCAAGTCGCCGGCCCGCACCACGCCCAAGGATTTGCCTTTGAGATCTTCAACGCGCCGAATTTCCTTTCGCGTCACCAAAACGAACGGTAACTTCACCAGCGGCGCGGCGACGAGTTTCACCTCGACGCCGGCGGCAAGGGAAGGCATAGTGGCGTCGGCGGCGCAATATAGGAATTGAATCTCGTCCGCCATGAGCGCCGCCAGCGACGGGCCGCTGCCGCGGATATAGACATGCTCCGTCTTGAATCCGTACTTTTCAAAAAGATTGTTTTCGAGAGCGGTGTAGAGATGGATAAAACCGCCGGACACCGCGCAAGTGGCGATTCGGATATTGAGCGCCCGCTCACTGGGCTTTGCTAAATAGGGGTTGGCCTGAACGATGGGCGCCATCGTAAGGGCGCTGACAATGGCTAGAATCGCCCTGTGAACGAGCTGAAGCGATCGTTGAAGCAATCGAGCAAGATCGGCGCGCTTCATCATAAACTCCTGTTGCGGAACGCTGAAGACATTGACCGCGGCGGATCATAGGCGATTCGCCACGACTTTTCAAATCGGCTTTGTCACGCGCGTCATACCGCAAAACGAAAATGAATGATATCGCCGTCCTGGACGATGTAGTCTTTGCCCTCGAGGCGGAGCTTGCCCGCTTCCTTGCACTTGGTTTCGCTGCCATAAACGATGAAGTCTTCATACGCGACCGCTTCCGCGCGAATGAAACCGCGCTCGATATCGCTGTGAATCTTACCCGCCGCTTTTTTTGCGTTCGTTCCCCTGGTAATCGTCCAGGCGCGCACTTCGTCGTCGCCCGCGGTCAGGAAGCTGATCAGATTGAGAAGACGATAAGACGCGCGGATAAATCTGTCCCGCGCCGATTCTTCGATGCCGATCTCCTTGAGAAAAGCTTCCCGGTCGCCGGCATCCAGCTGGGCAACTTCCAACTCGACCTTGCCTGCAAGGGCAAAACCTTCAAGGCCGCGCCGTTTTAGTTCTTCGACATACTGCGGCGCCGGCGCCTGCCCGGCTTTTTCGTCGCCTTGATTAAAAAGTGCCAGGACAGGCTTGCGGCTGAGAAAACCAAAACCGGAAAGTAGATTCTCTTCATCCGAGCCGAAGAGCAGATTTCTCAAGCTCTCTTCGTTCTCCAGCATTTTGGCGCAACGTTGCAGCACCGCTTCTTCCAATGGCCGGGCCTTTTCTTTTTTCAAACGGGCGCGGCGATTTTCCACCACGGTCATGTCCGCCAGTATCATGTCGGTTAGCAGATCATTGAGCGCGCGCAGCGGCTCGGCGCCGGGCTCAAAGTCATTGAGCACCAGCGCGATGGCATCCACCTCGCGCATCTGGGCGATGACGCTATTATTGGACTTGAGGTTTTCTTCACCATCGCTGGGTGGAAAATCGGTAAAGCGGATCTCCGCATAGGTGGTCTTCTTGGGCTTGTAGATCTGGGCAAGTTTATCGACGCGCGCGTCGGGGACTTTTATGACACCCAAATGGACTTCTTCTTTGCCGCCGAAGCCGCCCACTTGTGCCTGCAGGCCCGTCAGCATATTGAAGACGGTCGTCTTGCCGGCGCCTCGGTGGCCGATCAAACCTACTTTCATTCTCGCATTGTCTCCTGATTCCCTCGAAAGTGCTACTCACGGGCAAGGCTTTCAACCGTGGTTCGACTCCCCGCTCCACCCTGAGCTAACTAATATTGAAGGACCACTGGCTGCGTGAATGGCTAGCCCTGCCAGCGGCATGGCTGCCTATTCGAATGGTCCGGCGCCTAGCGCAGAACCTGTATGCTGTTATGTCTGTGCACTCCAGCCTCGGCCCTTCGTTCAGAACCTTCATCGTTGAGGGAGAGTCCCAATGATACTCAATATTATGCCGCATTTGGCCAGTCAATTTAGCAGGAATCCTAAACTGAACAAAACCGAGAGGGTGGCGCAAAAGTTCGTAATTTCGGGCGCATAACGCAATATCGCCCCGATGCGGTCCGGAGAACTGCGACAAGCTGGCGGTAGGGTTAGTATTAATTCGCGAAGTTACGGCTTCAAGGCAAGGAACAAGCTGCCCTTATCCCGTTTGACCAGAAAGAGGATCGATTTCCCTTCGGCGCGCGCGATTTCGCGTTTGTAGTCGGCCAGATCACGCACCGTACTGCGATTGATCTGGGTGATTACGTCGCCGCGCCTAAGACCGGCTTCATCTGCCGCACTTCCCGGCTGGACCGAACTAACAAGTAACCCTTCGGCGCGCTCCAAGCCCAGGCTTTGAGCGATCGCCGATGTCACCGGCTGCACGGTCATTCCGAAATCGTCCTGTCGCGATTCGGCTACGACCTCACTATCCTTCAATTGATCTATCTGAACGGCAATGCTCGACTGCTTTGAATCGCGCAGGATTTTCACTTGCACGGTCTTCCCCGGCGCCACCCGCGCCACTTCAAGCGGCAGCTCGACGGAGTCTTTGATTAACTTGCCATTAAACTCGACGATGACATCTCCCGCTTTGATGCCCGAACGCTCCGCCGGCCCGCCTTCGGCAACCTCGGCGACTAGCGCCCCACCCTCGTTTTTCAAACCCATCGTCGCGGCGATGTCCGCTGTGACCTTTTGAATGGTTACCCCGAGGTAGCCCCGAACAATTTTTCCATTGTCCTTGAGTTGAGGTACCAGCTCTCGCGCCAGGTTCACCGGAATGGCGAAGCCGATGCCTATATTGCCGCCGGATTGACTGAAGATTGCCGTATTGATACCGACCACCTCGCCACGAAGGTTGACCAACGGCCCGCCGGAATTTCCCGGATTGATGGAGGCGTCGGTCTGGATAAAACTATCATAAGGCCCAGCGCCAATATGGCGCCCTTTGGCGCTGACGATTCCGGTAGTGACCGTGTTATCGAGTCCGAAAGGATTGCCGATGGCCATTACCCACTCGCCCACGTCGAGTTGATCGGAATCGCCCAGCGCAGCAGCCGTTAAACGTTGGTTTGCGTCGATTTTGACAATTGCTATGTCACTCTTTTGATCCGAGCCCAAGACCTTGGCGTCGAAACTCTTGCCGTCCGCCAGCGTCACGACGATCTTTTCAGCGCCGTCGACGACATGATGGTTAGTGATAATGGTGCCGTCGGAGTCAATGATAAAACCCGAGCCGAGACCGCGCTGGCGCTGTGGTGAACGGGGTAACTGGCCGCCGAAAAACCTTTCCCAGAACTCGTTGAATCGTTGGTCGCCGCCGAAAGGAGCGGGGCTACCCTGCGCCGGTCTTCGCACCTGCGTTGTGGCGATGTTAACAACAGACGGTCCGATCTTTTTTACCAGGCTGACAAAATCGGGTAAGTTTCCGCTCTGAGTAGCCGAAGGTCTAGGGTTAGACGCATCAGCTGCCCGGGCTAAATGGGATGCATAATAATTACCCGCCTCCATCTCCCAGCCGAAGACGGCGAAGATAAAGGCCAAGGCAATGACGACGGTTCCGCGCGACCTGACCTTAAATCGTAACCCTATTAGTGGCATGTCTCATCCTCGTAACTTCATCCCGCGCGGGTGCGCAATCGGCTAGCTATTAGCTAAGCTAAGCTAGCTCGCCAACCGTTTCCGGTGTTCCTTGGCCAGCGCCTCCTGTTTCCAGCGCAACATCCCATCGCGCAGGTATCCGGCGTCAAGGCCGAGCACGTCACAAATGTTTTCAAATGAAAAAATGTAAGAGCCGTCGTCGTCGAGAATCCATTTCTCGGCGTCCTCAAAGAGAGCCTTTTTTCGTTTGCAATCCGAACCCAAGTTATCCTGAAAACAAACAATCGCATCTTCCAGAAGCGCAAGCATCAACACTTTTTCGGGCTCCTGGTGAAACCTTCTCTGATGGGTCGCCTGGAATTGCGATTGGATCAAGATGTCTGGCTGAAACAGCCCCTCCACGTTGAAACCCCCGCCATGCCCGGCTTCATGCGCGGCGAACGGCTCAAGATTTCGGCTGGCGCCGTCTGAAACCTCGGTTTTGGCTCGCTTCCCTCGAATCATAACTTACCTCCATGACGCCGAACGGTCATATCGTCGCATCATGTGGTTTTGACGACTCAAACCCCTGTTTTGTTCCAAAAATTGCCTTGGGAGGGCCTTAGAGGATTAAAACCTTCATGCATCAACGTCTCGGCAGAGACGGCAAACTGGGCTAAATGGCTCGGCAGTGGAGCTATTTCGATAGCCGACTAGAGGGGTTTACGGCAGGGGTTTACGGCCCGCCGAAATGGTTGACGCACCACGCCAAGGTGGTACATTAAAGCCCCATGCCAGTGGCGAGTATAGAAGAGTCCATCGAGGAGATCAGACGCGGCAGGATGGTGATCCTCATGGATGACAAAGACCGCGAAAATGAAGGCGACCTTTGCATGGCCGCCGAGAAGGTAACTCCGGACGCCATTAACTTCATGGCGACCTATGGGCGCGGCCTAATCTGTCTGCCCCTGACCGAAGAGAGAGTGAGGTATCTGGGCGTCTCAATGATGGTATCGGAGAATACCTCACCGTTTGGCACGGCGTTTACGGTGTCTGTGGACGCCGCGGCTGGGATCACCACCGGCATTTCCGCCGCCGACCGGGCCAAGACGATACTCGACGCGATCGCCGACGATGCCAAACCCCAGGACCTGGTTACACCGGGCCATATATTTCCGCTACGCGCGCGAAACGGCGGCGTGTTGGTGCGCGCGGGTCAAACCGAGGGCTCGGTGGATCTCGCCCGCCTGGCGGGGCTCAAGCCGGCCGGCGTGATCTGCGAGATCATGAAGGACGACGGCACGATGGCACGCCAGCCCGACCTCATGAAGTTCGCGCGCAAACATAAGCTCAAAGTTTGCACCATCGCCGATCTAATCCAATATCGGCTCAACTACGAATCGTTGGTTTTCCGCGCGGCGGCTGCGCCTTTGCCAACCCGCGCCGGCGGCCTGTTCCACGCCATAGTTTATAATACCCACGTGGATCAGAGCGAGCATCTGGCATTGATCAAGGGCGAGATTTCCCCAAAAGATGATACCCTCGTGCGAGTCCACACAAAGTATGTACCGGGAGATGTCTTTGGTTTCGAACTTCTGAATACCGGGGCGGTAATTCAACGTGCGATGGAGATGATCGCGCGGGAAGGAAAAGGAGTCATCCTATATCTCCAACCTGAGCAAAAGATGCAACGGCCCTCGATGGTAGCCTACCCGAGAGTCGAAGGCAGACAAAAGAAGGACATGAACCCGTCTTTTGTATACCGGGCCGACTTCAAAGAGTATGGCATCGGGGCGCAAATCTTGCGCGACCTAGGGGTGCGCAAGATGCGCCTTCTCACTAACAATAAGACCCACCTGGTGGGGCTGGGAGGTTACGGATTGGAAGTGACTTCATTGGTGTCAATCCCGCGCGATCAACCGCTGCGGGTTGCGGGAAAGCCCAAAAAGATCGGCGCCAAGAGTGCATAACCGAGCGCGGGCCGGTAATTTAAAGGCCGTGAGCCTATTATGAACTCTCCATTGTCGAATTTACCGATCCAAGCGGAGCGAGGAGCCTATGCCCATATTTGAATACAGTTGCCGCCGTTGCGATCATCATTTCGAACAAATCGTTCTCTCGGTCGGGGAGAAAATCTCCTGCCCTAAATGCGCCAGCGGCGCCGTCGAGAAGCAGTTATCGGTCTTCAGCTCGCCGGGGTCAGGCAAGGCAGAAAGCGCGGCGGGGACTGGCTGCTCTTGCACTCCGCAAACCTGCGGCTGCCACTAGTCCGGATTAATCGCCAGTGGAGGCGCTGCTCCTGTTGTTCAAGGTTCAACGTTCGAGGTTCAACGTATTCGGGCCCGTTGCCGATCTGAGCAAGCGATTCCTAACTTTGAACGTTGAACCTTGAACCCGCCTAATAGTTGTCCGGCCGCTTCAGATAGCCAGCCAAGTCGGGCCTGATTCTTCTAAGCGCTTCGCCGACGTTCGAGAACACCCGCTCTTCAACCAACTGCCGGTCGACCCAGTAGTCTAGAGAGGGCGCATCGGTAAAGTTGATGTCGACGTAACGCTCGCCGATCGGCTCCCCCGTTATCACGATCCTCAAGGAATACCCCGCGTCGATCACAATGGCGCGGGCGCCCGCCGGCAGCGGTAAAGCGTTTTTGATCTTCTCCAGTTTATCCGGCGGATAGGTGCCCACATCCAGAGAATAATAAGCCCATTGACCGGCGTTAACGGAGAGCGAGTTTAAGATTTTCGGATTAATATCTACAAGATTTTTCGCCGCGAGATCTTGGTTGTAGCCTTTGAGCAGTTCGGTGGCCCACTGTTCAACGATGCCTTTTACTGGCGCCGCAGGCTTTTCGCGTTCCTTTACGGGACCGCGATCGATCCACCACTTGGTTTCTTCAAATTGAGCGTCTTTTTCGTCGGGCATGGTGAACTCCAACTGTTCCTTTTTCAACTTTCACCCTTAGAGCCTGTGCCGTAATCGCCAAAGTGCGCTGATGTTATACTGAGCAAAAGCGAACCATCTCCCATTTTCGACGACCAGATTCTTCGCCTGGCGGCTCAGAATCACATGCGACACCGTCTTTTAACGGATGTATTATCACTCAGACTTTGAATTCTTCCAGTGAATTCGGAGCAAAGAGAGACTTCACGTCCAAGAGTTTTTTGATCAATCCTTGCTCGTGAGAATACTGAACGAGTGTTTCCAAAACATGGCGGTTCGATTCCAAGCCGTAGGGCCAGAATTCGTCGCCGAACAGTTCCCATTGCTCCTCCACATCCGCATACGACCAGGGTAGCATGTATTTGAGAGCCGAATATTTATACAAAGACTCCTCGCAAATTCGTTTGGATTCCGCGAAGGCCTTGCACAAACTCTGAGCGAGCCACGGGTATTTTTCGTACACCTCCTCCCGCAGGACAATGGTATGCATAATGGGGAAAATTTTTGTGCGCCGGTAATACTCCTTTTCTACCTCGCGGAAGTCCGGGAATAATCGCCTTACTTTGGGAGAGCGTCGTACGAAGGGAGACGGTATATGAGCGCAAATCAAGGCGTCTAATTCGCCTTGTTCCAGCATGCTCGTTAAAGTTCGGTCCGGGCCGATCCAGCGAATGTCAATGTCCTTCGCTAGATCCGGTTTGAGTTTTTCTTCACGTCCCGCATCTTCCGCGCCCCCGGTAAACCATTTCAATTTTTCCGGCGCCACGCCGTAATCGTGCTGCAATATGCCGCGTATCCAAACGGCGGCAGTGATCTGGTATTCGGGGACTCCGACGCGTTTACCAATTAGGTCTTTTGGCTTTTCGATGCCAGACTCCGTGTTGACAAAGATGAAAGCATGACGAAAGAACCGGGAGGGGAATACTGGTATCGCGATGAGACGCGGATAACCCCGTTCACGGGACATGATATAAGAGCTCAAAGAACATTCCGCGACATCGAATTCCCCATAGCGCAGCATGCGCCAAAATGTTTCCTCGACGTGGAGCGGCAAATATGTCAGTTCAACGCCTTCAACTTGTACCTTCCCCTCCTGAAGTGCACGCGTTCGGTCATATTCCCAGCATGATAATGTAAGTCGGATTTTGCTCATGATTTTTCCTCAAGGCGTCGATTTTTTCTTATTTTGAGATTATGTGCTGATTCCGGCGAGAAACGCGCCGGCGCCGATGACAAACTGGTCTTTTTCCCCTTGTAAGACCACGGCAGGCTCGCCGGACGCCAGGGTCGTGCGCGACTGAATTACGTAGCTCTTGCCATTGAAGGTCACCTGCTGTCCGACGTCGAATTGCCAAAGCCTTTCGTGGTCGTTCTGGGGGTCAATTTTTTCCATGAGCAAACTTAATAACATATCGCGGCTGAAAGCTTAAATCGCCGCGCCGAGTCTGGTAACCACCGAAGCACCGTTGGTCGATGTTTGCTCGGAGGCAGAAACGCATCGACTTTGCTATGGAAGTGCAATCCGGGCTGAAATTTGACATGCGGAGCGGCGGAGATTACAGTCCGGAGCAATGAAGGAACCAGCATGCGGATCATAGTAATGGGTGCCGGAGCCGTCGGCGGATACTTCGGCGCGAAGCTCGCGGTGGCTGGCCATGACGTTTGGTTCATCGCTCGTGGCAAACACTTGACCGCACTTTGCCGAGACGGCCTGCGCGTCAGGAGCCCGGACGGCGATTTGCATATAAAAAACGCCCGTTTCAGCGCCGATGCTGCGCAAGCGGGAGGCACCGACTTGATTCTTTTTTGCGTCAAATCCTATGACACCGAAGCTGCGGCTGAACAGCTTGCACCGATTGTCGGCGCAACGACCGTGATCTTGTCGCTCCAAAACGGCGTCGACAATGCCGACAAGATCGCTCAGCGCTTCGACGATCGCCATACGCTGGCGGGTGTGGTCTATGTCGGCGCGGAGGTCGTCTTGCCCGGTGTGATCGAGCATTCAACCGGCGGCAGAATCGTTTTCGGTCCGAGCCGGGGAGGCGACAGCGAAGCAACGAAAACCGTGGAGCAAACGCTTGCCGCTGCGGCGATTCCCTGCGAAACGAGCGCGGAAATTCAAAAAGCCCAGTGGCGCAAACTGCTATGGAACGCGCCGTTCTGCGCCATCAGCTGCCTGGCCGGCGCCACGGTCAAAGATATCGTCGAATCGGATTCGCTCACCCGGCTCGCTCTGGATTGCATGCAGGAGGTCAGACACGCAGCAAGTACTCGCAACGTCGACCTACCGGTGCAAGCAGTTTCCGAAATATTGGACTTCTCAAGGACTCTGGGAGCGTTCAAGCCCTCGATGCTCCAAGACCTTGAGGCGGGCAAACCGCTCGAATACGAAGCGTTCAACGGGGTCGTCGTTAAATTGCTCAACGAGGCGGGACAGGACGCGCCGGTCAATCGAGTTTTTTACGGCGCGCTAGAATATTTGGACAAAAAAATTCGCCAGGAGAGATCGCGCTCAAACCATGCATCGACATAAGCGAATAATGCAAGCGGTGTTTTGGCCGGCGACTGTGGCGCTGGTTTTGGCATTTACCGCCGCTGCTCATGCCCAGGCCAACAATGAACTCGTAGCCAGAGGTCAGTATGTGTTTGCCGTGGCCGGTGGCTGCGCCTGCCATACCGAACCGAAGGGAACCCCTCACGCTGGCGCGCGCGCCTTTCCGATACCCTTTGGCACCGTCTTCAGCACCAATATCACACAGGATAAAGAAACTGGACTGGGCGCATGGACCGATCAGCAAATTCACGACGCCTTGATCAGGGGCATCCGCAAGGATGGCAGTAGACTACTGCCGGTAATGCCCTATGAAAAATATTCCGGCATGGCGCAGGAAGATCTGCGGGCGATGATCGCTTTCATGCGTACGCTGAAGCCGGTGAAAAAAGCCACCCCGGCGTTGCAGACCTGGGCGCCGTTTGCCCGCAGTTTGGGAACGCCTCTGTTCCTCCAGGTCTTTGGCAAGTTTTACACCTCGCCGCCACAGGCGCCCAAAAGCGGTATCCAGCGCGGTCGCTACCTAGTCGATCACGTCGCGCTTTGCGGTGACTGCCACACGCCGAGGAACTTCATTGGCGCACCTGAGCGATCCCTCTACATGGCCGGCGCCAGCGAGAAAAACGGACCCCTGGGCGAAGCGGTGCCCAATATCACGCCCGACAAAGAAACCGGCATCGGCGATTGGCGCCGTCAAGATATCGCGGAGTTACTCCTTACGGCAATCAAGCCCGACGCCGACAACGTGCAGGGCTTGATGTACGAAGTCATTCAAGGCACGCCGCATGGCTATAAAGACATGAACAAGGACGATGCTTTGGCCATCGCCGATTACATCAAATCTATTCCGGCGATAAAGAACAAGGTCAAGTAACGTCGCTACGCCATTTATTCAGGTGTTCAATTCGTTCAAATAGGTCCATCGTTCAAAAAACGTTTTGAACGAGTTAAACAGCTTGCCTTCGACTTTGTTCGGGAGCAGGAGAAAGATGACTTTAGGTGCGCGGCACCTGCTTTACGACCTCGGCGATGATCTGGTCCGCGCTGACATTTTCCGCTTCGGCTTGAAAATTGAGAATGATGCGGTGGCGCAGGGCCGGGTAGAGCACTTTTTCCACATCGTCATAGCTGACGTGAACCCGGCCCTCGGCAAGGGCATTGCCTTTGGCGCCGAGTATTACTGACTGCGCGCCGCGCGGGCTTGCGCCTAAGCGCAGGTAATTTTTTACTGACGCCGGCGCCGCGGCGCCGTTTTGGGCTGCAGGTTGGGTGCCGTGGACAAGCCGCACCACATAGTCTTCAATGGGCGGCGCGATCAGTACGTGGCGCAACAGTTGTTTCATTTCATTGATGTGCCGGCCGCCGTCTTCTGACAAAACCCTCTTTGTTTCACTGCTTTCCGTGCCGGTGGTGCGCTTGAGGATTTCGCGCAGCTCTGCCTGCGTGGGCGGCGCTACCAGGAGCTTGAAAAAGAACCGGTCCAATTGCGCTTCGGGCAGCGGGTAAGTACCCTCGAGCTCGATGGGGTTTTGCGTCGCCATTACCATGAAGGGCGACTCGAGCAGGTGCGATTCGCCGAAAACGGTCACCTGCTTTTCCTCCATCGCTTCCAGCACCGCCGACTGAGTCTTGGGCGTGGCCCGGTTAATTTCGTCTGCCAGCACGACATGGGCGAATACCGGGCCCCTTTTAAATTGAAATTCCCTGCGTCCGCCGGTCTCCGCGAGCACTTCCGTGCCGACAATGTCAGACGGCATCAGATCCGGCGTAAACTGGATGCGCTTGAAAGACATGCCGATGGCAACGCTAAAAGCCTTCACGAGCAGCGTCTTGCCTAGTCCCGGCACGCCTTCCAAAAGCACGTGGCCGCCGGCGAAAAAGGCGATCAACACTTTTCGAATGGCGTCGTCGTGGCCGACGATAACCTTGCCTATTTCGGCTTCGATGCGCCTGAAGGTATCCTGAAACTTCTCCGGCTCCATCACACCCCTTTATTCATCAACGAATAATGCCGCGGTATTCCAGCGGCATTTGTTGCCTTTCGGCTGGCGCGTCGGGCATGTGCCTCGGCAAGGGAACGTTACTTACGGGAACCTGAGAACTCGCGGATTTACCGCCCTTCGAGAGCTTCTTCTGGCCACCGCCTTTGCCTTCCGCCACGAGTTCTTCTGGCAACTGTACCGCCACATAACCCACGCCCTTGATACCCTGATCGCCCTCACCGGGTTTGTGAAAACGTTCTGCCGGCGGGGCGCCGTGAGGTACTTCTTCAGACGCTTTGCTGCGCCCCGTCCTCTCATCCTTGCCGCCTTCTGTCTTGTCGGAGCGTTCTTTACTCTCGTCCTTACCGGCATTGTTCGGGTCCAGCTGATTTCCCACGGCGCTGTTCTTTTCGCCCGGGTTCTTTTCCTTGCCCTGCTCATTTGGATTTCCCCGCGTCATTTTCCCTTGTTGCATTTCGTTGGTCAATTGGGTGTTAAGCGCCCCCTTGCTGTCACCGCCGCTGCCGTCGCTCTGCTTTCCTTCTCCCTGGCCCTGCTGCGGCAGGTTGCTTTGAATTCCGCCCGCGCTGCCTGCCTGATCCTTCTTGCGCTGTGCGCCGCCGGACTGCTGCTCAATACCCTCAAGCGTGCCGGCCGCCTGATTCAATAGGTCACGGTCTTGTTCCTGAGTTTGTTTTTTCTGCTGTTCCCCTATCTTCTTGCGCTCTTCCTCGACCATGCGCTGTTTTTCATCGGACGACAGCTTGGGATCTTCGAGCTTGGCCGCAAGGTTATGCAGTGAGAGCGCTGTTTCTCGCAGATTTGGCCGCTGCGCCATGCGTTGCGTCAAGTCGCGCAACCGCTCGTGGGCGGGCTGTGGATAGAGGGTCGAATGAGCCAACGGCAGAAGGAGCTGAAACAGCAATGCGGCGGCCAGCGAAATCAGCCATGACGCGTAAATATGACGTTTAATCCGGTAGGGAAACTCATGCCTGATCGCGACCCGGGCTTGCAGTCCGGCCGCCTCCGCGCGCAGCCGAGACATCAAAGACGCGGCCGCAGGCGATGGTGGCAAGGTCGCCAATGTGAGGAAACGGTCTTCCGCTCCGGCGCGGTCGTCGATCAAGCGCGCCGCGATAGGGGCCGAGGGAATTTTTGGCCGGTAGCGGATGGTGATTGCTACAGCGCCCGCGGCCAGCGCCGCAACCCCCAAAACCACAGTTACTACCGGACTGATCCATAAGTTACTATAGAGATAAAATAAACAATAAAGGACCGCGGCCAGCGGCGGCACGAAAGCTAGAAGTGCGTCCAAAAGGGCGTGTTGCGTGAGTTTTCTAACCACGCCGTGAATCAACTGTTCCGGTCTGTGGCGCTGCGACGTTTCTTTTACTGCCTCCATGGCGTTCAACTATAACATGCCGTCGCAAGTGCTCAAATGCGGCGTCAGCGCCAACGCGCAAAGGTTTTCTTTCTTGGCGTGGGCGGCGCGACCGGCTGGAAGGTTTTCACCGCCTGGTTATGCGCCTCCAGGCTCTCGGAGAAATGGTGTGAGCCGTCGTTTTTAGAAACGAAGTAAAGATACGGCACGTCGGCGGGCTCCAACGCCGCCTTTATGGATGATAAACCGGGATTGCAAATTGGCCCCGGCGGCAGGCCCGGTACGCGGTAGGTATTGTACGGATTGGGGTCTTGGAGGCTCTGGCGGGTCAGGTTGCCCTGAAAATCTTTGAGCCCGTAAATTACCGTGGGATCGCTTTGCAGCGGCATGTTCAGCTTTAGACGGTTGTGAAACACGGCTGATATCAACGAACGCTCCGACTCGAGCCCTGTTTCTTTCTCGATTATCGAAGCCAATGTGATTAATTCATGGGGTGTGAGCCCGCGGGCGCCATTGGCTCGCTCGAGGACCGGTCCGGATACCTTGCGAAATTGCTCGGCCATGGTGAGGACGATATTTTTTTCGGGCGTTGACGGCGTGAAATAATAGGTACTCGGAAACAAATAACCTTCGATCCCTCTATTGGGCAATTTCAAAGCCGCCAACACCTCCGGGGCGGACGCTTCGGCAAGAAACTTTTCGCGGTCGGCAATCTGCATCCTCTCCAACAACATGGCGATTTCCTTAACCGTCAGACCTTCGGGAATCGTGATCTTATGGAACATTCCCTTGCCCGTCGCGAGCCTCTCCAAAATCTCCCGCGCCGGCACGGGCGCTTCGAAGCGGTAAAGGCCGAGGTGGATTTTTGTTTCTACGCGCTTCAAACGTGCCCAGAGCAAGAACAGCCGCTCGTTGGCGATGAGCTTTTCCGCGCGTAATTTGCGCGCAACCACGGCCAGCGAATCGCCCTGTTCGACGCGGATCTCCGCGACCGGCGGGTTACCGCCCGGATGGTTATTAAAAATATACACAGCGATGAATATCACGGCCAACACGGCCGAGGCGGCAATCATGAGCACAGTGGCAAGTATGGGCTTCACGGTGGAAAGGATATAGAGGTATGGGCCAACGATTGTTAATCCAGCCCCAACCGCGTCAGTTCGGCCTGATATTGATCTTGGCCCAGCCTTCAATTTGGCGGAGAAATCCAGCGAAGGGATCTTCTCCCGGATCCGCGGCAAAATACGCCTTGCGCGTGTAATCCAGCGCTCCGGAGTAGTATTCAAACTTCTTTGATAGTTCTTGAAAAAGAATGAACCCGGTGCGGTAGAGGGATACGTCGAGCTCCGAGACGGTCCAATAGGACCGGCTTCCCTCTTCGATGTAATAGCTGAGGCAGCCTTGACGCGTGATGTGGTTGCGAAATATGCCGCTCATGAACAGGGCGTAATCGCCGACATATTTGCGCCGCGAGCGCTCGGTGAGAATGGCGTCTTGGTCTGCCGGCTCATCCGCACTTGCCGCAAGCATTTCCACCACGCTGTCAACTTTGCGCCCGCGCTGGCCGCGGATTCGGTATAGATTGTCGGTTCGGGCGAATTCCGTTAATACGTCCGCCACGTAATTCGCGACCATTGCATCGTTTATTCCCAATTGCCAGAAGCTTTGGCGCACCACGTTCAGGAAAAAGCCTTTAAGTTTGTTATCCCCTGCTCTCGTTTCCATGAGATAATTTTACCAGAGTCGAATTTTTATGAAAAGGCGAATTTCCGAAATGGTGTGGATAAGACCCTAGGGGAGGTACGGTAACCTAGCCATTTTCGGCCGGAAAGCTATAATGGACCAAGTCAAAACAGCGTAAAAGCCGGAGGAAGTTATGCCAGGACACCTAAAGGAGGAGTTTTTTCGCCTCGATGGCGCTTGGGCGTCGTTCGAGTTGATGACGATCCGCAGCCGCCAAGACTATCTTAATCCTTTCAAAGTCCTGCGCTGCAAGATCGACGACCAGGTGGATTTCCAATCTCCAACGCCGTACCGAACCTGCACGGAAGCAACTGTCCTGATCGAGATCTTCGGCGAACAGGAACTGGTTGCGGCAACCGGCAATGGACCGGTGCACGCCGTCGATAGCGCCATGCGAAAAGTTCTCGAAAAACACTACCCGCAACTTTCGGACGTGCGCCTGGAAGAGTTCGACGTCCGGTTATTGCATCACGGCGGCGTCCTGCGCGACGATGAGGGCAAAGGGGCGGAAGCGCTGGTGCGGGTGCTGGCGATTTTCTCCGACGGCAAGGACAGTTGGGGCACCGTCGGCGTCGCCGCGGACATCCTACAAGCCTGTGTTGAATGCATCATCGACGGTTTGGAATGGAAGCTTCGCGGCGAGCACAAACACTAAACTTACCACCCTCGCTCGCGGACCACAGCAGCGTGGTGGTTCGCTGGCTGTGATCTTTCCGCGATGTTGCTCATCTTAGCTGTGCCTGTGATGAGAAATGTTTCGCGTGGCCTCCTGCTTGTGTTCATGCCGTTTTTACTCTGCGCCTGCCCGATGGAGGAACAGCTGATTTTTCACCCGGACAAGACGATTCACCAAACGCCACGCGACGTCGGTCTCGACTTCGACGACGTTTATTTCACGGCCCGTGATGGTGTTCGCCTCAACGGCTGGTTCGTTCCCTATCCCAACGCTAAGAGTACCCTGCTCTGGTTTCATGGCAACGCCGGCAACATCAGCCACCGTGTGCAAAACCTCAGGCTGATGCACGACAAGATGAAGATCAACGTTTTTATTTTCGACTACCGGGGCTACGGCCGCAGCGACGGCAAGATTTCTGAGGCGGGCACTTACCTTGACGGCAGCGCGGCAATCGATTTTTTGCGCCAGCGCTATAAGGTGCAACCGCAACAATTGGTTCTCTTTGGCCGTTCCTTAGGCGCGGCCGTGGCGGCCGAAATGGCCATGCATGTCGACAGCTTGGCGTTGATCCTTGAGAGTCCGTTCGTCTCCGTAGCGGAAATGGCGCGCGCGGTTTTTCCGCTCTTGCCACTCGGCCCACTGCTCTCGACTCGATTCAACACTCTGGAAAAGGTGCGGCTCGTCAAAAGCCCGTTGCTGGTGTTGCATGGCGACCGCGACGAGGTGGTGCCTTTTGGCCAAGGCAGGAAAGTTTTCGAGGCTGCGCCGGAACCGAAAAAATTCTTCACGATTGTCGGCGCAGGCCACAACGACACTTATTTAGTCGGCGGTGATGCGTACTTTACGGCACTACGCGAAGCTGTGGATTGGGCGGCGTCTTTGGCAAATTGAGTTATCTTGGGATCTCGTCTCCGCCGCCCGCGTAAGCGTTTCTTACATACTGTTCGATCATCCGTTGCGTGTTGAAGAACGAGCCATTGAGGACGATGGCTGAACGCATGATTTCGGCAAATTTATCCGGTTCCTTATAAAACATCGGCAGTATGACTTTTTCCAATTTGTCGTACAGCGACGCCGCCTCGGACGAAGAATCGTTTTCGGTCGCGTTGGCGTCGCCGATGGACCAGCCGGTAACGCCCTCGACGTGGCCCTCGATCCACCAGCCGTCGAGAACACTGAGGCTTGGCACGCCGTTGAGCGCCGCTTTCATTCCGCTCGTGCCGGAAGCTTCCTGCGGGCGCATCGGCGTATTGAGCCAGGTGTCGACTCCGGCGCAGAGCAGCCTTCCCAAATTCATGTCGTAATTTTCCAAATAGACGACGCGCACCGTGTCGGACAGCGCAGCCGCGGCTTCGAAGATGCGGCGGATGATCGCTTTGCCGTATTGATCTCGCGGATGGGCCTTACCGGCGTAAATGAGTTGCAGCGGCCCAGCGCCGCGGGCGATTCGTTTCAGTCGCTCCAGATCGGTGAACAGCAGATCACCGCGCTTGTAACCGGTTGCGCGGCGCCCAAAGCCTAGGGTAAAAACCTTCTCGTCGAGTTGTACTCCTGTGAGCCAGCGCACCTGTTGCAAAAGCTCTCTTTTCGCTTCGCTGTGAGCGGCACGAATATTGGCAAGTGGCACGCCCACGACGTAGTGAAGATAACAGTTATCGCGCCGCCACTCGGGAATGACGCGGTCAAATAAAGCACGCAACGGAGGGGAGGTCCAGGTTGCGGCGTGAACGCCGTTGGTAATGGCGCTTATGCGGTGGCCCGGAAACATGTTGCGCGAAACTTCTCGGTGACGCCACGAGACGCCGTTGATGAAACCGGATTGCTGCAAGGCCAGCTCGGTCATGTTGAGTTCGCCATTCATGACCCTCAGCTGCCGGAGTTCTCCGGCACGTTCCGCGCCGAGCACCCGCTCTACCAGTTCCGAACTGAAACAGTCATGGCCCGCAGGCACCGGGGTGTGCGTGGTAAATACGCATTGCCGCCGCACCGTTTCCAATTGGTCCTCATCGAATCGATGACTGGCTTGACCCGCCGTGGCCTGTTCGAGCAAGGCAAGAGTGACCAACGCCGAGTGGCCTTCGTTCATGTGGTAGACGCGTAGATTCGCGTAGCCCAGGGCGCGCAAGATTGCGACGCCACCCAAACCCAGGATGATTTCCTGGCACAGGCGGTATCGCTCGTCGCCGCCGTAAAGATGATCTGTGATCGCTCGGTCACGGGGATCATTTTCTACCAGATCGGAATCGAGGAAGAGCAGCGGGACTGTATGGCCCGTGACACCGCGAATCGGGTAGCGCCAGGCGCGAAGGCCTACTTCCCGGCCTTCCACTAACACGGACGCTCGGGCGGGCAAGGACTCGAGCCGGCCTTCCGGCGACCAATGAGAAGGGCTTTCCGACTGGTTACCCTGGAAATCGAGCCGCTGCTCGAAATAACCCTTACGGTGAAGCAGCGTGAGGGCGACCATCGGGACCCGAAGGTCCGCCGCCGAACGGATCATGTCGCCGGCCAAGATTCCCAAGCCACCGCTATAAGTCGGAATTTCCGACTCGATGGCGATGTCCATGGTAAAGTAGGCGATGGTCCGAATTACAGAATCAATGTCAGTCATCGTAATACCCGTATAAGTGTTTAGACGATTATGTTCCTCAAAGGATTGGAACATTGGCTTAGGGATGGTCACGGGCGAAACTAACTCGTCGGGGATCGAAAAATTTTCGCCCATATTGCACGACTCTTAGATCATATTCAATTCTAAATCCCTCATGCACAATTCGTTCCAGCAAGTGCTCCGATACGCGGTCTGTCAGCGCCTAGAGAGGCGCTCCTGTTTTTCGTCACGATGCAGTCTAATGTATTTAATTTTCAATCGATTTTGCAACCCGGCAAAGCCCCAGTAGTTTGCCGCTGTGACATCCGTGTTGCGCGCTTTTCGGGCCGCTGGTGAGGCAATTTTTTAGCATGCCTGTCAATTATATGGCGCTTCATGACCGGGTCGGGAAATTAATGGGATATTTTTACCGCACCGGGATTTTCCCATTTAATAAAGCCGATAAGCTTCGCAAAGATCGCCCCAGGCCGGGTAAAGGGCAAGATTACGAAGTACGGCAATTGTCGGGGGCATCATGGGAAATTTGCCCGATTCTGTTTCTGCCAGCGCTGCTTGCGGCGCGACCCACAGACTTTCCGCCACTTCTTCTGATGTCGCCAGCGGTGTCTGGTCTTTGGGCAACACGGCGAGATAAAACCGCGTGTCAAAGCGAATTTTATAGTGTTCGGGGGTTATGCGGTGGTAAAAATATTTGAGCCGGCTGAGGTCGCAGGCGAGTTGTTCGTCAGCCAGGAGACTGGAGAGACTCAGACCGCGTTGCTGCAGTGCCCGGCGTTTGACAGCTAGTCGTTGGATAAGATTTCCATCGTCATGGCTCTGCGCAGTCGAGCTGACAAAAAAATGAATTCCAGCTTCTTCGAATAGTTCACGCACTGCCGCCACCCAATGTCCCAAACAGACTTCCGCCTCCAGTTCAGCCTCAAGTGCTGCCCGCGCCTCGGCCGGTGCTAACCCAATGGTTAGCGCCAGCATCTCCCGTGAGAAGTCATCGTTTTCGACGCAACCGCCAGGAAAAACGAAGATGCCCGCGTAGGTCGCCATATTTTCCGGCCGGCGGTTCATGAACACTTCAACGCCGCCACCCTCGTCGGCGCGGACTAATACAACGGTCGAGGCCGGCAATGGAGTGGCGGGCTGAGTCATGGATTCTTAACTCCGATATCAGGGATCCTAAGACCACGCGCGCGCCAGCGCCCGTCGCAAAGGCCTCGGGTCTGACTCGTCAGTTGCGCACCGATGGTCTGCCGATATGAATATGTGCGCCGGTGGACGCACCGGGTACGCTACTGCGAAAGGCGATGAATGGAATACCCAATTGACGGAGATGAGAGATCAAATGGCGCCCTTCGCTGCTATCCGGATGGAGCGCCACATCCATCGCATCGCGATGGTCAAAGCGCAGGCGGTCATGCGCCGGTGACTGGCCAAAGGCGCTCACCGGCAAGGCCTTTCCAAATGTTTCCGAAAAGAAGCTTTCGATCTTCGGCGCTTCCGCCAATGACCATAATGCGCCGCCATTAAAGCGAATCAGCGCGCCGCCTTCGCTATAGCCGCCGCGCGCCAGTCCTGGCAAACGAAGCAACTCATCGCGCAGCGTCACTTCGGCGATGGCGATATCGTCTTCCAAAATCCAGCGCTTGACGTCCATGATATTGCGAATAGAGGCCAAAAGCGCCTGCTGTACGGGCACCACTTCGGCCCGGGCGACCAAACCCTGTTGGTAAAGTTCCTTTCGCTTCTCGAAATCTTCACTCAATCGCTTTTTTTCCTCTTCGTAGATGCTCAAGAGCTGCTCGTACCTGGCGCGCGATTCTTTCATCTTGGCAATCGCGTCCATCCGCAGCCGCGCTAGCTCACCGTTGGTTCTCGAATCAGCTCTTGACGACGCAAAGCGGCGCGGCGCTTGATTGCCGGATTCCTGCGCCGCCTGAACGGAAGCCGCGGATAAGCCTATGAACAGTAGCGCGAACCAGCTCTTTGTTTGCCGCAAAATCATGCAGTAGTTCCGCCTCTGGAACTTGAGTGCCGGCGCCAGTCTAGAAACTAATAACGGATCGGTCAAGGGCCTTCAGATACATGAGCCGGGGAGGATTAGGCGAGCGGGCTTGTGAAACCTGAAAATCACCTCTTTGAATGGCGCCGGCTCCTGAGCATGAAATCGCTGATGCCAGGCCCAGGAGCCGCGCCGAGCATTCGATCTATCACGCCAATTCGAGTAAGCCACGGCGTACGAGATCCTGCGCCATCTTCATCTTATAGACATTGTCTTTCAAAGGCTTGGCCCCTTCGAGGGCGATGGCGCCGGCCTGCTGGGCGACGCTGTCGTCGATTTTTTTGCCGCGCAAGAAAGACTCGGCTTTGGGCGCCCGCCAGGGTATCGGCGCGACGCCGCCGAGGACCAAGCGCGCGTCGCGCGCCACGCCGCCCCCGCTTTGGACCACCGTGGCCACAGCAACGATGGCATGATCCCAGGCCTGGCGTTCGCGGACTTTATGATAGACGCCCTTGCTGCCGGCTTTCGGCGTCGGAACGAAAATTTCGGTGACAATCTCGCCGGGTTTAAGTATGTTTTCGCGCCGATAATCCACCGAGGGCAGCACGAAAAATTTTTCTAGGGGAACGGTTCTTTCACCCGCCGGCCCGGCGATCTTAATCTGGGCATCGAGCGCCACCAGCGCCGGCGCGGTATCCGACGGGTGGACGATGTAGCTCGGCCCGCCGCCAAGGATCGCGTGGAAACGGCCGTCGCCGGTCACGGTATAACAGACCTGGCCGCCTTTGCGCAGACAAGTGAAGTTCGACGAGCGAAAATACCAACAGAACGGCCGCTGACAGATATTGCCGCCGATGGTGCCGGCGTTGCGGATCTGCGGAGAAGCCGCTTCACCCGCCGCTGCCGAGAGGATCAGCAACTTATCGCGCACTCCCGGATGATCTTCCACATCCGCCAGCGTAGTCAGCGCGCCGATGCGAAAACCGCCGCGCTCCTCTTTAATAACATTCAAACCGGGAATGGTTTTGAGGTTGATGACATAGTCGGGCACTAGCACGTTGTCTTTGACGAGCTGCAACGCTTCGCTGCCGCCGCCGACCACCAGGGCCTGCTTGTTGTCCTTCTGGAACTTTTGCAGCAGGGAGACCGCCTGGCTGACGCTTTTGACATCGATATTTTCAAATGACTTCATGACGTTGTTCCTCCATCAGACCTGGCGCGCCTGCAGGATCTTGTCCGGCGTAATTGGCAATTCTTTGATCCGCCTTCCCGTGGCATTGAAAATGGCATTGGCGATAGTTGCCACGGCCGGCGTAATCGGCGGCTCACCCACCACCTTGCCACCAAAGGGACCATATGGGTCGGGGTGCTCGATGAAGATCACTTCAACCTCCGGCGTCTCCAGGTGGGTAGGTACTTTGGCGTCGCGGTAGTTGGGGTTGATGGGTATGCCAGTCAGGCGGTCGGTGATCAGCTCCTCGGTGAACGCCATGCCAATCCCCTGCACAACGCCGCCTTTGATCTGGCTCTCGGCAGGAAGCCGGTTAATGATGGTGCCGGAGTCATGGGCCGCGACGTAGCGCATAATTATCACATGGCCGGTCCAGGTATCGACTTCTACTTCGGCAAAGTGCGCCGCGAAGCTCTTGCCTGCCATGTCTTTGAAGGACGGATTAGTGGTGGCACGGCCGATGAGTTCACCCGCTCGTGAAACAACCCGCGCCAGTGGAAGCTTGCGGGACGGGTCGGTCTTGACGAAAACTTCACTGTTTCGCAGCTCCAATTCCTCCGCTTTAACTTTCAATTGCCCGGCCGCAAGGGCAAAAATTTGCCGCCGCGCATCTTCCGCGGCGGCGATTACCGCCGGTCCGGTGAACGGAGTCGTTCGACTACCCGACTCGCCGACAGAATAAGGCGTCACGTCGGTGTCGCCGTTGGTGACCTGAATCTGGTTGAGCGGAACACCGAGCGCTTCCGCGGCGATGATCGCCATGGTCGTCTTGGCGCCGGTGCCGATGTCCGTTACTCCAACAAGGAGATGGGCCGTGCCGTCGGGATTGACCCGAATGGTCGCTGCCCCGAGGCCGGGCCGGTAGGGATATCCGCCCAGCGCCATACCTATGCCATGTTTCTTCACAGCGCCCATGGCGCCCGGTTTATGCCACTTCTCCTGCCAGTCGATCCGTTTCGATCCTTCGATGATGCATTCGTCTAAATAGTTCGACGTGAACGGAATCTTGCTCTTATATTTTTGAATCCGGTTCCTCATGAACATATCGAGGGGGTTGATATTCATCTCATGGGCGATGTGATCGAGAAATGACGCAAAGCCGAAAACCGACTGAGGGTATGCCGGCGCGCGGTAGTTGGCGCCCACCACCGTATTGGTGTGCACCGGTCTTATGTGCTTCTTGAAGTTGGGTATCTGATAAAAGTCGGTGCCGCTTAAATTACCGCTCTGCTTGCGATAGGCGCCGATGTTGGTGATGGCGTCGATCGAAACGGCGGTGATGGTACCGTCCTTTTTCACACCGACCTTATATCTTTGCTCCGACGCCCAGCGGCCATGCATGCCGATGTAGTCGTCTTCACGGGTGAACTCCACCTTCACAGCCTGGCTGCAAGCTCTCGCCAGCGCCGCCGCCATGTAATCGTAATCCTGCGCCTGATTCTTGTTGCCGAAACCGCCGCCCATATATTTGCAAACGATCCGCACTTTGCTGAGCGGCAAATTAAAGTCTTTGGCTATGTCCGTCCGAGCGTTGGAAACCCCTTGGGTAGACGCATACACAGTTAATTTGCCGGCATCCCATTTAGCGATGCTGACACGCCGCTCGAGCTGCGCGTTGTTGGTGTGCTTGGTGACGTACGTGTCTTCAAAAATCCGGTCCGCTTCCGTGAAGCCCTGCTCGAGATCGCCCCATGCCTCCTCAATAGGCGCGCTGAAGTTGCCCTTGCCGACGGATAAATTGCCGTTTGTGGAGATTTTGGGGGCATCAGGTTTGAGCGCTTCGTTGGGATCGAGTACATGGGGCAGCTTTTCAAATTTGACTTCGATCAGCGCCAACGCCTGCTCCGCGATATGGCGGTCCGTTGCCGCCACTGCAGCCACCGCGTCGCCGACGAATCGAACCGGGTTGTTGAAAATAAAGCGCTGGTGCGTGTGGCCGCCGCTGGACCAGGGAATCATTGCGTTGCCGTGATGAATTATGCCCTTCACTCCGGGCAGTTTTGCGGCTTTGGAAGTGTCGATGCTGAGGATCTTGGCGTGCGGATGCGGGCTGCGCAGCACGCGGGCGTAGAGCATGCCCGGCAGCTGGATGTCGCCCGTATACTGCGCCTGCCCGGTGACGCGCTCGTAGGCGTCGATGCGCGGGGTTGTTTTGCCGACTACGGAGAATTCTTTTTGCGCTTGTGCCATGACGACCTCCTGTTAGCGCGTCTTGGCCGCGGCGAGAACCGCCGCGACCTCGCGGTTATAGTTGCCACAGCGGCATAAATTGCCCGATAGGCCGCGCCGCACTTCCGCTTCCGTCGGGTTGGGCTTCTTCAACAGCAGCGCCTTGCCCGACATGATCTGTCCTGAGGTGCAGAAGCCGCACTGCGGGCCGTCATGTTCGATAAAGGCCTCTTGCACCGGATCGAGCTTGTCGCCCTTGGCCAGGCCCTCGATGGTGAGAATGTCCTTGCCCTCCATCCACACTGCGAGCTGGCTGCACGAGTATAGATTGCGGCCGTTGATCATCACGGTGCAAGCGCCGCACTCGCCGCGGTCGCAGCCGATTTTGGTGCCGGTGAGGCCGAGCTGGTCGCGCAATACTTCGGCAAGCGTATTTCTGTGCTCGACTTCGACTTTATAGTTTCTACCGTTGACCTTGAGGCTAAGAGTCGCCTTCCCTCGCGTCGACCCGGCAGCCTCGGGAGTATAAGCCTTAACCTCGCCGGGCTTTACCAAGCCCGTTGAAACCACAGCAGTGCCGATGGCACCGCCGCCGATACCTTTGAGGAAATCGCGCCGCGATACCCCTTTGCCATTTTTTATTTCTTCCATAGATCGCTTGCCTCCTTCGCTCCCGGTTAACGTAAATCCATGTGGGAGCAGCCAAAGCTTCCACGGAATCGCTATCGCTGTCAATGAAAAAAACGACGCCTTGCCGCCGAGATGCAAAATGGCTAAGCTTGCCGGCAAAGACATGGTGGACGAAACCCGGCTCGTTTCCGAAGGCGCGGCACTCGATGAGTTCCTCGACGAACTCCAACGGGAGCACGAAGTTAGAGAGATAGCAGGTTGGGATACCGGCTTCGCCAATCTCAACCGCGCGCTTGACGGCGTGTTTCCCGGTCTTTATCTGCTTATTGGCCGGCCGGCCTGCGGTAAGACTTCGTTTGCCAAACAGCTGCTCGACCAAGTTGCCATGCGTAATAACGCTATTGGAGTTTTCTTTAGCTTTGCTGAATCCAAACAAGAGCTAAGAATCAAAACGCTCGCGCGTTTGAGCGGGATGGAGAACCGAGAGATCCGCCGCGGCAGCGCATATCTCTTACACTGGTACGGCGTCCCCCGGCTCGCTGGGAATGAAACCGAGCAACTCTCGCCCAGTTGGGAAAGGGTAAGACGCGCGGCCGAGAATGCGCGGAACTGGTTGGATTCGATATTCCTGCTGGAGTGTGGGAAGGGCGCGACGGTGGAGACGTTGGCGGCGCCGCTGTGCGAGATTCGCGCGCCAATGGACAAGCGCGATGTCATGGTCGTGATCGACGACTGCCAACGGCTTGGCGCCGGCGACCAACCGTTAGAAGCGCGCTTACCGTTCGTGACCGAGCAGTTACAGTCGCTGGCCAAGGATGCGAATGCCGCGCTTTTTGCCGTCTGGCCCGACCTCCGGGAGAACGGCGGTGTTGCGCCGCAAACATGGGCCGAGAGAGCGTTGGGAGCCGACGTTGTCATGGTCATAGAGGAAGACGCGGAGCGAACCAAGAAACTTAGCGAGCCCAATCAGGCGCTGACGCTCAACGTCGTCAAGAATCGAGGGGGAGAAAGAGGCAAACTGGCTTTCGACTTTCTGCCCGCGTTCTCGCAGTTTGTCGAGGCGGCGGCGCGCTGAATATCCCGCTGTCAGGCGATTGCGCGGTTATTCTGCCGCGACCAACCTTCGGCGAATCCTTCCCGTTCGTGTGCTGTACATCGACAAACTCGCTCGCTATGATAGCGCGCAGTTGCTCCAGGCACGAGCGATTCGGGGTGATGGTTGATGGGTAAAACCATTCTTCTTTTTTTTTCGCTACTTGCAGCGCTGCCGTCCTTGACGCTTGCGGCAGGCGTCCCCGTGCGCGTCAATATCGGCGCCGCGTCGGTGAGTAGCAGCGCTCTCAGTCTTTGGGCTGCGCAGGAACAAGGAATATTGGCTAAACATGGCATCGAAGCCCAGGTGATATTGATTCGCGGCGGGCCGACTCTGGTAGCCAGTCTGTTAACCGGAGAAATTCAGTTGGCTTTCACCTCTGGAGTGTCGGTGCTGGGCGCTGCGGCGCAAGGCGTCGATGTCAAGATGCTCACGTCGATTTCCAGCCATGTCAGTTGGAAACTCATTGCTCAACCGCAATTCAAAAAGGCGGAAGAACTTCGCGGCAAACGCTTCGGTGTACAGAGCATCGTCGGCAGCACCTGGATGTATGCGATGCTCGCCTTGGAGCACCTGGGACTCGAGCCAAAGCGAGACAAGATTGTTTTTTTGCCGATCGGCGACCCGGTGACCATTGGCCATGCGCTAGAAGCCGGACGGATCGACGCGGCGGTGCTCGACCCCGCGCTGAGCCGAAGGCTCATGAGTAAGGGTTTTTTGCAGTTGGTGGATCTCGCCAAGACCCATCAAACATTTCCCGGTTTGGGCTTAGGCGTTACCCGGACTTATATCGACCGGCAGCTCGTGACCATCGAACGGGTGGTCGCGGCGCTGACCGAGAGCCTGGCGTTCGTGCAAACGCCGGGCAACAAAGCAATCGTTCTCAGAATCTTGATGAAGCATCTGCGCATCAACGACTCGGCGGCCGCGGAGGAGGGGTATCGGGATCACTTGCTCACGCTCAATCGTAAACCCTACCCATCGTTGGACGGATTGCGCAACGCGCAGCGCTTGATGGCCCAGCAGAATCCCAAGGTAGCCACGCTCAAAGTCGAAGATTTGGTGGACAGCCGTTTCGTTCGCAAACTGGACGAAAGCGGCTCAATCGACCGACTCTACGGCGGGCAACGCTGAGTAGCGTCATCTTCACTCGCAGTCTGTTCCGACTTCGGGGGAGAATGAATTTGCACCGGCTCACCCTCACCCTTCACCCCTCACCGAATCACTTGTCCGCCCGCGCCAAAACATTTGGCGGAATCGTCACGCCGATTTGCTTGGCGGCCTTGAGATTGATCACCATCTCGAACTTCGTTGGCTGCTCCACCGGCAGATCGGCGGGCTTAGCGCCCTTCAGGATCTTATCGACATACGTCGCGGCGCGCCATGCCAAATCGTTGGAGTTCGCGTCGTAACTCATAAGCCCTCCGTCGTGCACATACTCGCTTGTCGGATAGATTGCCGCCAACCGGTGCTTACTGCAAGTTGGGTTAACCTGTGTCGCTGAGAATTCAGCACAGGACTGCGCAGTACGAAGACTGCGTCAGCCCCTCCGTTGCGGACCCGGGCGCGCTAGGCTGGCGACGAACCCGTTGCCAATAGAGTCGGTATCTTGCGCCATGACAATGGGAATCGTCGAAGTTGCTTGCTTGGCGGCCCGTGTTGTTGTCGGACCATGCTAGACGATGATGTCGACCTTTAGACGCTTGGGAGGATCTGAGGAGCGGAAGTTAACCTAAAACCTAGAGGTATCTAAACAATGCTCTGGGCTTCCCTCCTGTCATTGCCGTGGAGGCAATCGTCGTGGTTGGGATGCTTCTAGATAAATTATCGGTGTGCAGCTGTATGCGGCGGCTCCCACCGATAGCAACGAGCCTGGCGCGGATCGCCTTGGACGACCAGCGCCCCTTCGTAATCGACACCCGGAGTGAGGCCGGTAAGCGACCAACCTGGAACGTCGGCGTTAATCTGCACTCGCTGATCAGCAGCCAGCTTAATTTTTACTTCGTCGAGTTTACCCGACAGTCCCGTGCCTTTCGCCTTTAAGAAGGCTTCCTTGCTGGTCCAACATTTGAAGAACGCTTCGCGCTGCCGCTGCTGCGGCAACTCGAATAGCGCCGCCACTTCTCCGGCGGTAAAGAAACGCCGGGCGACCTCGTCGAACGCAAAATTTCTCTTGGCGAATTCCACATCGACGCCCACCGCTGTGCGGCGAGCGAATGCAACCACGGCGGCCGCGTGGGAATGGCTGAGATTAAACTCCAAACCGTCCGCGGCAAGTGGCGGAGCAAGCGCGGGTTTGCCATGAGGTCCTGAGACAAAGCGTATCGGACCTTCGGCAAGGCGCAGATAATTAGCTAACAACAAGCGCAAGGCTGCATGGCTGGCAATGTAAAGCCGTCGGTCTTTTTCGAACTTGAACCGCGCGGCGCGGTCTCTCTCATCTTCCGACAGAGACAATGCCAGAAAATCTTGGGGAAAATCCTCCGAGCCGGCATTAACCAGCCAGAGATGAACTTCGTCGTTGTTCAGCTCGATGGTTTCAGGCGGCAACGGCCACTGATTATCGGAAAATTCTGCGGCGGTCACGTAAATAGACGGTATCTCAAAGCTCGCGCAATTTACTCGGCACAAATAACCAGACTACTCTTTATAGCTCGTGTAAAGACGCAAAGCACGCCAAAGTGACGGCCTGGGACCGTCATCCCGAGCGAATGCGAGGATCTAACTAAGAAAGATTTCCCTCTTCGGTCGAAATGACAAAGCGCTTTTCCTTGCGCCTTGGCATGATAAACTTTCCTACACTCGTTCCTTTGACCTTTCTAAAAAGTAAGAACTTAGCCGGACAGCTTGCGGTTGCTCAAGCGGTATATGAAGGCAAGGATTTCCGCTACCGCCTTGTAGACCTCGCCCGGCACTTCCTGATGGAGATCGAGGCGGGAAAGAATCTGCAAAAGATTTTTGTCCTCACGAATAGGAATGTTGTGCTGGAGCGCCAACTCGAGAATTTCTTCGGCGACGTGGCCGCGGCCCTTGGCGGCGATCTTCGGCGCCCGGTCCTTCCTGGGCTCGTAGCGCAGAGCCACCGCTTGATTTTGCTTCTTTGTCGGCGAGTTCACTTCAAGCCTTCATGTCAAGCACGTGCATCGACAACGGCGCGCCTACCGCCAGCGCCGCGAATTTTTCCTGTTTCTCTTGTGGCAATTCCTTAAGCGGCCTTGCCGCCAAAAACACATTACTGTAGCCGAGCGCCGCCAGAGTCTCGCGGAACGCCGGCAACTCTTGCCGGATCACGCGCAGCGATCCGTCGCGGTCCACATAAAAAATCGCGCGTAGTTCTTTGGCGTCCATATGAGCGTCAATGCGGGTGCGCCCGAAGTTTTCCAAATCAAGCAGAAAGAGCACGGAGTAGCCGCCATCTTCTTTGCCTTGTTTACCCGCAGGTGCATGGCCATCCCTTTCCACCGCCAGGGCTGCGGTGGAAAACCCCGTTCCGGTAAAAAAGGGAATTTGCATTTGAAACGCGCCGCCGTGCAGTTGGGCCAGCAAGTTGACGGCTTGCTGGGTCTCGAGATTGTCGAGCTGGGCGCTAAGCGCGTGCTGCAGCCCAGTGGAGAACACTCTAGCCTCGGATTCCTGCAACGCGGCAAGCAGCAAACCCTTCAGGTCGTGGTCGGCGATGTCAAGCATGCGCTGGAAGTCGTTGGCCGCCGCGGTAAAAAGCTTGGCCTCGTAAAAGAGCCCGCCGTCGCGCGCTAGAACAGCGAGCTTCTCCGACGTGAGCGGTGTGCCGCCTGCCAACAATGCTGCTATCGACTCGCGCAGGGTAGAGAGTTTTGCCAAGGTCGGAGTGGCACCGGCCCGGGGTTTGGTAAGAGCGGCTAATTCATTTTGTAAAGAATCCAGCAATTCACCGGAGTCGGCATGGGCCGGCAGATGGGAACGAAATAACCGCGCCGCTTCGGCTTCAATGGCGGGCTCGATATCCGTGACATGGAGCACGACATTAGGTTGAAGCTGCTCGATGCGTAGACGGAGATGTTGCCCGGCGGCCAGTCCGCCGGGGCTGTCGGCGTCGATCAACGTTGCGCCGATTTTGAGCAGCAGCCGGCCGCCGTCCAACTCTTCCACAACGAGGGCGTCAAGGTCCTGTCCGAGTTCCAGCGGCGGCAACATGCCGGTTGCGCCATGTTGGGAAACCATATCGCGCGGTGCTCGGCGATTGCTGACCGAGGCGATCTCCTGCCCTTCGGCCAGCGGTGCGGAGATGGATTTGGGCGCAATGATTCTCACAGTTCTATTATCGGCAACTTTGGGTGAACTGTTTACCCCGAGCCAGGTGCTAATTTCGTCGCGATTCCAAAGTCTTAGACCAGCTTTTCAGTCTGGTTTTGGGCGCCGCCTCTGACTATCACCCGGGCGCCATCGCGGCTGATATTGAGATCGCAGGGAGCGCTAAAGAAAATCATCGTACGGGGATGTTCATAGACGGTAGTCTTGTGCGGAATGTCCTCGACGTAAATGTCAAACGTGGTATCGGCAGGCAGGTTGACGGTCTTCGTGTGCATGAGGTCGCCTTCGAAGAGAACCTCGATCCAGGCGCGGTTTTCCGAGACGGCCAATATAATACCGCCGGCGTTTTTAATCGTCGCAATCGGTTCTTCGCCGCCGCTGGCACTCATATCATTAACCTTCCCGAGTTTTTCCGGCTTGTGCCATTTCTATCCGCGGCTATCTTCACTGCATCGATTGAGAAGAGCACCCACCGCAGAGGCGCCGAGGGCACAGAGGAAAGAGATTTGCATCAAAAAATATTCAGACCTTGCGACCCCTTGTGGTCGTGAGAAAATCCGTTCAGCTTCGAGAGCCTTAGCACGAACGGTTTGCCATAGTGGAAATTCAAGTACTTAGCCGTTCGTTCCTTCGTAAACTCAGGACAAGCTCTGAGTCTGTCGAAGGGCGAAAGGCAATTTTCTCACGACCTGTGTCTCTGCGGTCAAATCCGTCAATCGGCGCACAGCGCCTGCGCGTCGCGGACCGTCTTGCCTGACGATGTGCGCGGCAGCGACTCACGTATGACGATCTTGTCGGGCACTTTAAAATTTGCCAAATTGGCGCGCAGAAAAGTCAGCAGCTCTTTCTCGACGATGCTGGCGCCCGGCCGCAGCACGATCGCGGCGCCGATCACGTTACCGCGCTTTGGATCGGGTATCGCGAAAACGATCGTTTCATGCACGCCCGGATAAGTATAAATGAGATTTTCTACTTCCGCTGGATAGACATTGAGACCGCCGGTGATGATCATGTCGTCACGCCGCCCCAGGTGATGATAATAGCCGTCGGCATCGACCTTGCCGACATCCCCGGTATGGAGCCATTCGCCGTGAATGCGCTCCGCAGTGGCCGCGGGCTTGCGAAAGTATCCTTTCATCACGTGCGGTCCGCGAGTGATAATCTCACCGGCCTCGCCCATGGGAACTTCGCCGCCATTCTCGTCGACAATTCTCACCTCGACTCCGGGAACCGCTCGCCCGATACTCCCCATCTTGGTCACCGCCCGTTCCGGTTCAACCAGTGTGATGAGCGGCGAAGTCTCGGTAAGCCCGTACCCTTGTATGACTTTGATATGAGGCTGCGCCTTCTTGAAGGCTTGCAGCAGCGGTAGCGGCACGCTGGTTCCCATCATAGCCGCGATTTTGACGCTGCTGGTATCGTAGTCGGCGAGATTTTTTACGCTCAGCATCAATTGAAATATAATCGGCACGCCTTCGAAAACCGTCACATGGTGTTTCTGAATCCCTTCGAGAAGGGTGATGGGATTGAACTGATCGAAAATCACCAACGTATAGCCCTTCTCGGCGACTTCGTTACACACAATCGGCCCAACGATATGCGACATGGGCAGAATGCAGCCGCGCACGGTATCGGAATTGGTTATACCCATTTTGCTCATCACCGCTGGGTACTGGGTCAAGTTGTGATAGCTCAATACCACCCCCTTGGGCTCGCCGGTGGTGCCCGAGGTGTAAAGAATCAGCGCGCTGTCGCCCGGCTTCAGCTTCGGCAGACTCAAGGGCGTCGCTGGCACCGCAAATTTTGCCTCGAAGCTCGGTTCACCGTCAGCGCCGACAATCCACAGGGAGACCCGATCTATAGCTTTGAACACTTCTTCGACTTCGCTGAGAGCCTGGCTGTGCACCACTAGCAGTTTGAGATCGGCATCCGTCAAGACGCCTTGCAGCTCGATCCCTTTAAGCCGCGCATCGAGGATGACTGTGACGGCGCCAATCTTTTGCGTGGCGTAATAGGTCAGGGGAATTGCGTTCGAATTTGGCAAGAGAACGCCCACCCGATCGCCTTGGCGAATGCCCGCCTGTTGCAGATGGCCGGCCAAGGCATGCACGCGCTGATTGAGCGCGGCAAAAGTCAGTTGCTCTTCCTTGGCGATGAGCGCCGTCTTGTCCGGCTGGCGCTCAGCCATCGTGTCCAGCAACTCTGCCGCGTAAAAGCCTACCGAAGCGGTATCGTTTGCCATAGCGCAAATGCCCTCTGAAATGGTTTGTACCAGCGCGAAAGGCGCGCCAGCTCGCCGCGTTGGAGTTTCAACTTGCCTTGTTGAGTAGCGAGAAACGCATCGATGCGCGCGCGAAATACGGCGTCCCACCATTCGGCTTTGCCGCTGATCAAAAATTCGCCGCCGGAGCCCGGCACAAGTTCGGTGATCTCACCGTTCAAATAGCGCACCGTCCAAGCGTTATTGGTCTCTTCGAGATGCAACGTCAGCGACGTCGTGAGCGCCGTCGCCGTGCCCAGAGCGCGAAACTCGGAGTCCTGATTCGCCGCCGCCATCAGCGCCTGCATATGGGACTTGGAAAATAGCGCGAAACGCTCACCGGACGGCATCGCTACCTCGGCGATCTGTTGCGGGCTTGGGTTTGCCGGTGGCGCGGCGGAGACCTCCGATTTCTCCTTATAAAATTGGCACTGCACCGCCTCTTCCAGCAAGTCCGTGTATAGAAACGCCTCTAAAAAATTTTTGCCGATGGCAACCGTGCCGTGGCCCTTGATGATCACAATGGGATTGTACTTGAGCGCCGCCACGACCTCCTCCGGTTTGGTTACCGTAGGCGTGTCCTGCGCGATAACGGACACCTTGCCGATGGTATATTTCTCTTCGTAACTCACGGGGGCAAAACTATCGTGGGTGAGCGAAAACGCCAATACCATCGGCGGGTGGACGTGGACGATCGCTTGGGCATCCGTGCCGGCGTAAACCGCCAAGTGCATCGGTGTCTCGCTCGATGCGCGCCGGCCCTTGCGCGCTGGCTGGCCGTCCGATTTCAGCCTGACCAAATCTGTTGGCGCGAGAAAACCCAGGGGCGCGTGCTGCCCGGTGATCAAAAAATTATTTTTACTGACGCGACAACTCAAGTTTCCGCCCCAGCCGCTGATGAGCCGCCGTTCGAAGAGCAGCTTGCCCCATCGAATCATTTCGTTTTGAAGCTTCGCCATTACGTTGCTGTTCAATGTTCAACGTTCAAAGGTTCAATGTAGCGCCTTCGGCGCGGTTCAAAGTTTCGCGTTCAAGGTTCAAGGTTGCGACGTGGAAACGTTGAACGTTGAACGTTGATCGGGCGAAACCATCGAACCTTGAACCATTAGTAGCCTTTGAATAAGCCCCAGGGAACTACTTCTTCTTCAACGGCTCGAATCGCAACCCCCGCGGGGCAGATTTGTCTGCCCATGAAGGTCGAAACGTCGCTGTCACGCGTCGAAACGTTGCGCTCTTCGCCGTTGAAGAGTTCGACGGGCGCACCGTGCAGACGGGCCAGCTGTACGGCTAACAGGGAACCGCAAATTCCCCTCGGCCCGGCTTTGCTCAGGTTAGTGTAAAAGAGACAAAGCTTGCTAATCTGTCCCTGCGCAAAAAGCGTACCCATCATGTTGTCCGAAATTAGAGTCGCAGGCGCGTTGCGCTCGATGAGTGCAGGCGCGACTACCTGCGCGCCCCAGAGCTGCGGTCGCATTTCGGGGACGAGAACGCTTTCAGCGTGCTCCGCCCTCAGCGCGCTGATCAAGAACGAGTACTGGCTCTTTGGCGGAACGCCGTAGAGCAAAATATATTTGCCGCTTGCTTTGCTTTTGTCGTCATCGGCCTCGATCTTGCCCTGATACTTGCTCCGAAAGGATTCCGGCGTGTAAAGTCCGTCAAAGCCGACTAGGTGCGTAATCAACGCCGCCGGTGTCCGATCGAAGGACGGGTAGCGCGCGCTAAGCCCGCTCTGCGCGCCAACGACCAGCGGTTGTCCGTCAAAGGTCAGCAGCTCATGGGCGGGGCGCTCTTCGATGGCCACATCGTCGCCGCGTTCAAGCGAGCGTGGATCTTGCACCAGAGCGTGGAAAGGCACGCCGTATTCTTTTGCCAGCAGCGCGATGGGGTAAGTGCCGACCTTGTTTATGATGTCGCCGTTGCGCGCTGCACGGTCCGCCCCAACGATCACGCCGTTAACTTCGCATTTCGCCATAACCTGCGCGATCGCGCAATCGGGAATCACCGACACCGGCACGACCGCTTGCGCGAGTTCCCACGCGGTCAAGCGCGATCCCTGCAAGTAAGGTCGCGTCTCAGTGGCGATGACGCTGAACTCTTTTCCAAGCTCTCGGCAATGCTCGGCCACCGCGACCAGTTCTCCGCTCACGTTACAGTGTGTCAGCAAGCGCGCCGGATTTGGTAATATTGCGGCTGCGCGCTTGGCGCGCGCCTGGCGCCCGCGCACTATCTGTTGGCCAAACTCGCGCGCCTGGCGCGCAATGGTTTCACCGGCGCCAGCATCGCGCGGCGCCTTTTTACACCATTCTTCGAAGTAAGCACCCAATCCCCGAAAATCGAAAGTCGGCCGCGCGGCGCAAAACTGCTCGGTCATTTGGGCCAGGCTATGGCCGAGCATCGCGGCGTCCCCGCCAGGATAATCTTGCGCCGTCAAGGCGCCGCTATAAAGATAGGTGAGCACTTGGCCGAAGGCCCGGGTCTTCATATTGCGCACGGCATCGAGCGCCTGGGCGACTTCGGTAACCTGAATATATTCAATTTTCTCGGGTACTTGGATTTCGTCTAGAATTTTAAAGCCGCGCCCGCGCCAGAGCACCGGTTCGAACAACGGACTTTGAGCGCCGCTCATAACTTCAGTATACGTTCAAGTCGTTCAAATAGTTCCAGTCGTTCAAAACGTTTTGAACGGCTCGAATGTTTTGAACCATGTTTGATAGCCCGCTCACTACGAGGTTCATTCCTGGATCCACCCCTCCGTAATGCCTTGGCTCGCGTATAAATAAACCCGGTCAGAGATATTGCAGTGCCTTACGGGCGACTTCGATGGTGTTCTGCTCCGCCGCAAAAAAGGCCGGATCGCGAAAGCCGAATTTACCATGAAGACATTCATCGGAGACCGCGAGCACCGCGCCCGCTTTCTTGCCTCTCACCTGAGCGATGGTAAGAAATGTCGAGGTAACCATGTCGATGCTCGAAATACGCTGCTCGTTCAGTTGCCGGATCAATTCCGGCGTCTCTTGAAACAAGGCGTCGGTGGTGAAGATCCAACCGAGATGGCAGCGTACGCCGAGACTTTCCGCTGCCCGTTTCAAAGCGTCGACAATATCGGGATGGGCGATGGTCGAGAAGTTTTCGGCGACATAGTAACGCGAAGTGCCATCGCCGCGCAGCGCGCCGGTGACTATAACTAGATCGCCGATCTTAACATGATCTTGCAACGAGCCACAGCTGCCGACGCGAATTAGCGACCGCGCTCCGGCGCCGCATAGAATTTCCGTGGTGATTGCCGTGTCGGGGGCGAAGCGGCCGCCGTTTCCGACCGTTACCCGTTTTCCATCCAGGCTCCCGGTATGCATTTCATAATCTAGAAAGGTGAAGTTCTTTTGCGGATTGTCCACTGTCTTTAAAATTAAATCGCTGCGTTCTTTAGGCCCGGGAATCAGCGCATAGGGGCCAAGCGAGTCCTGTTTCAGGCCCAGCATGGCTAACATTCGTTGCGGTGTAAAATGAGGTTCTTTCAGCATAATTATAGAGCCTGAACGGCAAATTCGAGTAAATCCTGCACTGGCAGCCTGGATTGTTTCAAGTCATTGAACGATCGTTGACAGAGCGCACTCGAGGTTAAAATCAGTTCGGCGTCGGTTTCCTGCGCTTCTCGTAAACGGTCCCCGGCACTCCATTGGGCCAATTCCGGATCGGCCTCGGGGACGCCGCCACCGCCGCCGCAACACCAGGCCCAGCGACGGTTTCGCTTCATCTCGACAATCTGAACGCCGGGAATTGCGCCGAGGATTTCCCGAGGCGGATCGTAAATATCGCAGCCCCTGCCGAGGTGGCAAGAATCTTGATAGGTCACCTTCTTGCTCATGCTATTGGTGAACCGCAAGCGACCTGCGCGCAGGAGATTTGCGACATGCTCTACGCCGTGAACGATTTCGGCGCCCAACTCAGGCTGCTTGGCATGCTCGCGCCAAGCGCGCAGACAACTGCCGCAGGTTACGACAATTGTTTTGACGCCGGATTCTTTGATCGTCCTGGTATTGTCTTTTTGCAAGCGGTCGTATTCCCGGCGAAAGCCGAGATCATGGGCAAAAAGACCGCAACATTTTTCATCGGCGCCTAGAATCGCAAAGTCTTCGCCGGCCCGCTGCATAAGGCGCGCCAGCGCTACGGCGCCGCCGCGCCCGCTCGGCCGATCCGCCGAACAACCGGCGAAAAGTAAAGTCGTTGCCGCCCCGGCGGCAAGGTTTCTTATTGCCAGCCCTTCAGCCCAGCCACCGCGCAACGATTTCGCCTGCCCCCACGGATTGTCGTGTTGTTTAAGTCCTTCATAATGCGACCGGTGCGCCTCGATGGGTCCATCTTTCTCGGTGATCTCCTCGCGCATGGCGACGGTGATTTCCCACGGCCCGTAGCCATCGTCACGCACGCCGCATAGCTCCTGGCACATGAGACAGTTGGTGCAGGCGTAAATGACCTCTTTGAGTTCCGGCGTGACCGGATCGAGGCCATGAAAGACGCGCTGCGCCATGAGCCAACGAGACTTGGGAGTATGGCGCTGAAAGCGGTAAAACTCGTAGGGAGGACACTTTTCTTTCGGCCCGGGAACGTCTTCCAACGGATTAGCCGGACCATGGCCATAGCATGACCCACATAGAACGCAGCCCGCGCTGCGTTCTTCGAGCCCCTTCGCATAAAGCCATTTGCGGACTCGTTGGAGTCCTATCGGAATATTATCTTTCATGATGATAAAGCGATAATAGTTAAAGTATCAACTATATAACGCAAAAACACCGCTTCAACAAACAGTTATAAGATTAATATCAGGAATCGTGGTTGAGCTTGCGTAGCAGCGCGGAGAGCTCTTTTTGCTGCGCCTTGTCGAGATTGGTGAAAATCCCGGAAATGCTTTTTTCAAATAGCGGGATAGTGTTCTTATAAAGCTTAGCGCCTTTATCGGTTAGCACCACGTGCACGACGCGGCGGTCATGCTCGTCGCGTTCCCGCGAAACCAGCTTTTTCTCTTCCAAGCGGTCGACGATGCCGGTCAAGTTGCTTACCGTGACCATCATTTTTGCGCCGATTTCTCCGAATGGGAGGCCGCCGGCATATCCAATGGTCGCGAGCACATAGAACTGCGGCGGGGTAAGACCTTGTTTTTCCAGATCGGCTTCCAACTTTTTGTGCGATAATAGATTGAAGCGCAGAAAGCGTACCCATAAACTGGTGGTATAAGACGAAAAGAATGGTCGCTTGTAAATCTTCACGGCGCTCACTCTAGTCGCGCCGCCGGGAAAAAGCAACTCGGATTTTCCCGCTTTACCACGTAGTTAGGCCGAAGATTCAAGTTTGCAAGCGGCTCACCGTGGTGTTTACCTGGAGTCGTATCTGGCCGTGCGGAGCGAAGCATGAAACTACATATTCTCGGCTGCGGCGACGCCTTTGGCAGCGGTGGGCGCAACCACAGCGGCTACCTAGTCGAGGCTGACCAACGCCTGTTTCTCTTGGACTGCGGCCCGACCACGCTGCTAGCAATGAAGCGGGCAGGCTTCGATCCGCTCGCCCTCGATACGATTTTTCTCAGCCATCTCCACGGCGACCACTTTGGCGGGATCCCCTTTTTTTTCATCGAATACCTATATCAACGTTCGCGTAGCCAACCGCTGCATATCGCGGGGCCGGTTGGCACCGAGCAAAAAGTCAGCGCGCTTTACAATCTAATGTACGGCGCAAAGGAATTGCCGCCGGTAGAATTTCATCTGCTGGAGCCGGAAAATCCCGGACTGGTTGCGGGCATCGAGATTTTCTCCTTTCGGGTGCCGCATCAGGTGAGCGAGATCTCGCTGGCGCTTAAGGTGGGCTACGGTGGAAAAAAAATTCTGTTCTCCGGCGACTCGGCCTGGACGGAGCGCTTCATCGACGAGGCCCGCGGCGTCGATTTGTTTCTCTGCGAGTGCACGTTTTATGACCAGGGCGCCGGCAATCACATCCGCTATCTCACTTTGCGGGACAACCTTGCGCGGCTTGAATGCAAGCGTCTTATTCTGACCCATCTGGGCGAAGAGATGCTCGCCCGCCGAAATGATTTGGCGGCGATCTTGGCTGAAGACGGGATGGTGATCGATTTCTGAATCGGCCAGTTGGAGGCAGCAAATGGTCGTGAAGTCCTGTCTAGTTGGACCAAATGCGCAAGCCTTTAGGAACCCCCGGCGGCATGGCAACCTGTGGCCTTGGCCAAAGAATACGCTCAATTTTTCAACGAGTTAGCGCTCCTGCCGTTAGCTCTGAATCGAACAATTCAGCGAAATATTGTCCCCGCCTAGGATTTCATTTTGTTGTGACAACAGTCAATTTCTTGGCATTTTTTTCTTGTCGGAAACATACCTATGTGTTATAGAATGCGGTTCATTAACGATAGGAGTGTGATTTGCCATGTACGATGATTTTCTGGCTAGAATCCTAGAGCCGGATGTATTTTTACCGTCGCAGTTTTATGGAACCGGCAATCTTTCCCGGAAGCTTGAAGGTGAAAAGCGGCTTATGATCGCGATCCTTAAAGACGCGGTAGAATGCTTAGACAAATATCGCAGTTCTCGCAGCAGTTCCGGGCGAGGTCATTACCTCAACGCGTTGGAGTGGGTCCAAGATAAGAGCACGGACTGGCTATTTTCATTTACCAATATTTGCGACCTCTTGGGGTTTGATCCGGATTATATGCGCGAAGTGCTTCTGAAGCGGGAAAATAAATATGTCAGGCCCGCATCTAGCACGTTTGTTTCTTACGCGACTGTCAGCGCGCAGCGCTAGGCCTATTTTCTTCTCGCTTTGAGCGATTGGAGTTCTTCTCTGATTAATTGGCCCCGAGGCGAACCGGCGCCGACGATTTTGGCGGCTTTTTCAAGGGCAGCTAACGCCTTTTCATCTTCGTCTTGTAATAACAACGACCGGGCGAGATAGTAATAAGCGTCTCCGAGCCGGTCGAGCTTCCCATAGACAATGCCCAAGTGGTAGGGCGGCTTGTCCCAAAGCGGTGAAAGGGTGTGAGCGTTTTGATAAGCGCCCACGGCGCTACGAAAGTCATTTCGTTTCTCATGGAGCTCGCCGAGATAAAGGTAGGTTAATGATTCTTGGGGTTGCAGTTCCAAAGAACGGTGGAATGCCATCTCGGCTTTGTCGGTGTTGCCCAATTGCGCATATAGCCTTCCCAAGTCGCGAAGCAGCGAAGGGTTATTGGGACTCAGTTCTAGTGCCCGCTCGTAGCTCTGCTGAGCTTGGGCCGACTGCCCCCTGAGCTGTCTGGCAAGACCAAGCAGATATAAGACCTCAGCGCTGTTCGGTTTTTCGGCGCCGAGCTTTTCATATGCTGCGAGAGCGGCGGCGCCATCACCCCGCTCCATTCTAAGGATAAGCTGAATTTTTTTGAGCGGGTCCGGCACTTCGACACTGAACGCCGGATTGCCGAGCGAACGGATCACCTGCTGCATGTTGGCGACGCGCTCGCTGGTGACGGGATGAGTCATTAAATAGGCCGGAATGTCAACGGGGTTTAAGGCGCGCTCCTCGTCCAGAGTTTTAAGGAAACCGAGGGCGCCATTGGGATCAAAACCTGCTGACGCCATGTATCGAGCTCCCAGGGTATCCGCTTCTAGTTCAAGCTGCCGGCTGTAGGCAATCTGGCGTGTGGCCGATATGGCTTGGCCGACGGCTCCTGCGGCTTGAGCGCCGGCGCCCGTGCGCGCAAGCAAGATCATGCCAATCAGGCTGAGTACCGAGATCGCGTCGGGTCCCGATGAGCGGGCCATATGGCGGCCCTTTATGTGGATTATTTCGTGGCCCAGCACCCCGGCGATTTCAGAAGTCGATTTTGCTCTCTCAATGAGCCCCGAATAAAAATAAATGGACCCGCCAGGGACCGCAAAGGCGTTGAGTTGGCTTTCCTCAACGACGAAAAATCGATAGTCGTATGGCAACGGACCACTGACCGACAGGATACGACGTCCGAGCCGGTCGATGTAGCGCTCAACTTCCGGATTGGTTACGAACTTGAAATGTTTTTTAGCCTCACGACGAAATTCCCGGCTTATTCTCACCTCCTCGTCCTCGGCGGGGGGACTCACGGACGGGAGCACGGACGACAGCCGCGGCGCAGCGCAACTAGCAGCAAGAAAACTGACGAGCACAAACCAGGCGCAAATAACCCGCCGGGCGGGTTTTGCTGCGCTCCTTGTAATCATCTACGAATTATATGGAGGCGACAGCGCGCATTCAATAGCAACTTTCCATTTCATTTAAACTTATAGGGCGATACGAGATTTGGTTTCGAATGGCAAAAGTTCGGTTTCAACGATTAATGTTCAACGGCCAAAGTTGGACACCAGTCCAGACGTTCAATAAGACCTTCAGTTTACGCCAAACTCAGGACATGCCCTGAACTTTGAACTGCCAACAAGCATCGGTTGACGATCCGGTCAGCTCTTATTCTCGGTATTCTCGAGATTAACTAACATCACGAGGTGGCAACAATAGTGGAAAAATACCAGGTTCCTGTAAACGAACTTAGCTGGCGCTGCGATTTGTCGTTTCTGCCGTTCACCTGCACTGCGGATATGACGCCTTTAGAGGATTTCATCGGCCAGGAGCGGGCGATGCGCGCCATCGAGTTCGGTCTCGGCGTGGATAAACGCGGATTCAATATTTTCGTTACGGGGCTCACAGGCACCGGCAAAACCACCATCATCAAGGCGTTTCTCAAGAAGATCACGCGCGCACGCGGCGTGCCGGCCGAAGACGCACCGGCGCCGGAAGATTGGTGTTACGTCTACAATTTTTCGGATCCGGACCGCCCCCGGGCGCTTAAGATTCGCCGCGGCTGGGGCAAGACGCTCAAAGCGGACATGGAGCAACTCGTTCAATCCTTGCAGCGCGAAGCCAGGAAAATGTTCGAAAGTGATGAATTTGCTGGTCAGCGCCAGGCGATGATCGAGGAATTACAAAAAAAGCAGCAGGAGATGATGGAAGCTTTGATGGCACAGGCGAACCGCGGCGGTTTCTCTTTGAGGATGACGCCCTCGGGTATCGTCCTGTTGCCGACAAAGGACGGGAAGCCAATGCAGGAAGCCGAGTATCTCGCCTTGTCGACTCAAGAAAAGAAGCAATTGGAAGCAAAGCGGGGCGAGATCGAAAGGTGGATCGAAGAATCCTTGCGCGAAAGCAAGAAGCTGGAGCGGGAAATTTCCGAGCGTCTGGAAGAGCTCGAAAAACAGGCCGGTGAATATCTTGTACGCATCCCGTTCGCAGAGCTAAGAGAAAAATACAGCGATTATGGCGAAGTGCTCGATTATCTCGACGAGTTGCGTGCCCATGTTTTGAAAAATTTGCAGAAGTTCAAAGGCGGCGACTCGCCGCCGCTGCCCGTGCCGATACCTATGGCCGCCGAGCCGTTGACCGATCCATTCTTGCCATACCGGGTAAATGTCTTCGTCGATAACAGCGGCACACAAGGGCGGCCGATTGTCGTCGAGACCAACCCTAATTATCACAACCTTTTCGGCGTCGTGGAAAAAAGGCCCATCGTCGGCGGTTACGTCACCGATTTTACGCTGATCAAAGCCGGCTCAATCAGCCGGGCCAATGGCGGTTACTTGGTGCTCTACGACCGCGACGTGCTCGCTAACGCGGGAGTGTGGGAAGCGCTGCAGCGGGTGATCAAAAACCGCGAATTGCGCATCGAAGAACCGGCGACGTTTTTCGGCTGGGCGCCGCCCCAGGGACTTCGCCCCGAGCCCATCCCAACCGACACTAAGATCATCATGATCGGCGACCCTTATCTCTATCGCACGTTGGCTGCAGTGGACCCTGATTTCCGCGAGACTTTCAAAGTCAAAGCGGATTTCAATTTTGAAGCCGACCGGTCGCAGGAAAGCATTACCGCATTCGCTTGTTTTATCAGCGATTATTGCAATCGGGAAAAGCTCCGCCATTTTGCCATGAATGGCGTCGCCCGGGTGATCGAGGATTGCGCGCGGCGCGTCGAAGACCAGCACAAACTCTCCACTCGCTTTAGCGATATGGCCGATTTGCTCATCGAATGCGACTATTGGGCGGGACGGGAGAATGCCGAGCTGGTCACGGCAAAACATGTCGAGCGGGCCATCGGAGAAAAAACCTTTCGGCTGAACTTGATTGAAAAACATTTGCAGGAAATGATCGCGGAGGGGACGGTGCTGGTGGATGTCGATGGCGTGGTAGTCGGACAGGTCAATGGCTTGGCGGTGTATCAGCTCGGCGATTTTAGCTTCGGCAAGCCATCAAGGATCACGGCAAAGACCTTCATGCGACGAGGCGGCATCGTCAACATCGAGCGGGAGTCCAAACTGAGTGGCAAGTCGCATGATAAAGGGGTGTTGATTTTGGCCGGTTACCTGGGGGGCAAATTCGCCCAACAACGACCGCTGTCGCTTTCGGCCAGTGTCTGCTTCGAACAATCCTACGATGACGTGGATGGCGATAGCGCGTCATCCACCGAGCTATACGCCATTCTTTCCAGCCTCGCGGAGCTTCCGATCAGGCAAGGCATTGCCGTGACTGGCTCGGTGAATCAGAACGGCGAGATTCAGGCCATCGGCGGCATCAATCAGAAAATCGAAGGATTTTTTGATGTCTGCTGGTTGAAGGGGCTGACCGGGGAACAGGGCGTTCTCATGCCCCGGTCAAACCTGCGCAATCTCATGCTGAGGCCCGATGTCATGGAGGCGGCAACGCAGGGAAAGTTTCGCATATACGCGGTGAGCAATGTCAACGAAGGTATCGAAGTGCTCACCGGAACCGTGGCCGGTGAGCGCGGCGCGGATGGCCATTATCCGGAAGAATCCATCAATGGGCGGGTGGAAAAAAAGCTCGAGCAGTTCGCCGAAAGGCAGAAACAGCTCGCGGGCCGCGACAAGGATGATTAGTCCAACGTAATTAAGGGGACAGTCCCCATTCCGAAGGGGGACTGTCCACCTTCTGTAAACCTTGAACTTTGAACGTGGAACCGAGAAAGCGCTAGCTTTCTCTTGCCTTGACGGACTCCGGCTTTGTCCCCAGGGGCACAGAAAGTTGCAGGGTCTTGCCGTCACGTAAAATTGTTAGTCTAACGACGCGTCCCGCTTCCAGGCCGCGGATCATCCGGCTCACGTCGCGCGGGCTATCGACTTGGTCATCATTGACGCTCAAGATAATATCTTTCTTTTGCAGGCCGCCCCGTTCCGCCGGTTGGCCACGCAGCACTGAATGTACCAAAACACCCTTCACCGGTGACAACCCCAAAGTCTTGGCATCCTCCACGGATAACTCAGTGGTTTGCACGCCCAACCAACCCCAGATCGGTTTTTCTCCCATTAACAGTCGCGGAATGAGTCGTTTGATCACATTGATCGGCGTGGCGAAACCCATGTTGCCGCGTTCCGAAGCCATAGTGATCATGCCGATTACATGCCCCTTGCTGTTCAACAACGGACCGCCGCTACCGCCGGCGTAGGCACCCGCATCGGTTTGGATGAATTCATAGCTCGCCGAATCGGGAAAGCTCCGGCCGGGGCGGCCGATCACACCCAGATTCATCGAACTTTCGCGTCCGAAGGGATAGCCGAAAACGATCGCCAGATCACCCACGTGATTATTGTTCGAGTCCCCTAAAGATAAAACCGGCAGCGGCCGGCGCGCTGAGATCTTCAATATCGCCAAATCGGCATGGGCGTCCATCGCAATGAGCCTCGCCGGCAGACGTTCGCCGTCGGCGAGCCTGACCTCAACTTCTTGGCCTTTGTCAATCACATGCTGGGCTGTAAGAACATGTCCCTCCGGGTCGATGATGAACCCCGATCCACGGTTTTGCGCCCTAGCCGCATCGCTGGGCGCTTTGTCGTTTTCAAGCATGGTGACGCGAATTTGCACGATGGCCGGGCGTACATCGTTGGCGAGCTGGACGAAGGCGCGATTTAAGCGGTCGAGCTCGGTATCGGTCTCGACAGCCGGCGCGTCGCGCCAGATCGTCCCGGGAGCTTTACTCAGCCGTTCATTGGACTGTGCCGGCGTTCCCAACATCCACAAGCCCAGCAGCGACAGGATTGTGATCGTCTTAAACATCGGTGTTGCCCTCCGCTACGATTTGCTGCACACCGCTTTATCCGAAACTTTGACCGCGGACAAGACGTCTGCGAAAAACCGGCGAAAGCCAAGACGATTTTGCCGCGGTGATATGTTATGGTGTGGCGGTAATGGATGGCGGTAGACGCGTAGTGCTCGTGACCGGCGGAGGTGGCGGCCTGGGGCGCGCCATGGCGCAGAGCTTCGCAGGCGCCGGACACGACGTTGTCATTTGTGGACGAAACGAGAAATCGCTGGAATCCAGCGCCGCAGAAATCCGCCAACATGGCGGCGCAGTGCGTCATTTCGTCTGCGATGTCACTAGAAAAATTGACGTGGAACGCCTTGCCGGCGAGATTAGCCAACAGCTGGGCGCGGTGCAGGTGTTGATCAACAACGCCGGCCTGGCGCGCGCGGCCGGCTTTTTGGAAATGTCGGATAGTTTGTGGGAGGAAATCCTCCAAACCAATCTCACCGGCGCGTATAATTGCTGCAAGTTATTTCTCGGCGGCATGCTGCAAGCGCGCTGGGGCCGTATCATTAATATAGCGTCGACCACTGCCAAGGTCGGCTACCCTTATGTGACGGCTTACACAGCTTCGAAGCATGGCGTGTTGGGACTGACGCGCTCGTTGGCATTGGAAACGGCGCGCCGCGGCGTCACCGTGAACGCCATCTGCCCGGGCTACCTTAACAATGAACTGACCCACGAGAACGCCCGGCGCATGGCCAAACAAACCGGCAAGAAGGTCGAAGATATTCTCGCCCTCTTTGCCGCCAGCGCGCCGCAAAAGCGCTTGATCGAGCCTGAAGAAGTGGCCTCGTTGGCCTTGCTCCTGGCCGGCGAAAAAAGTGCCGGTATCACCGGACAAGCGATCAACGTCGACGGCGGCGCGGTGATGGTATGATTAGCCAAGTGCTTATTATCCGTGCGCCGGCGAGGTTCGTTTAAGCCGGATTTCCACTTCTGGTGGTCACCATGCTACCCTTTTTCGACCAAGATCATTCATCCCTGCGCTTCCGGGCGCGCGCCTGGGTAGACGCGCATTTAATCAAAATCGGTGAACCAACCAGCGATATTGAAGCAGCAGCGTGTCAGTTGGTGCGACGACTCGGCGACGAAGAGTTCCTCGCTTTTACGGTTCCCGGCGAGTTTGGCGGCAAGCATACGAGAGTGCAAGCGCGCGATCTTTGCATTCTGCGGGAAGAATTGGCACGCGGTTCCGCATTGGCCGACACCATGTTCGCGTTACAAGCGTTGGGAAGTTATCCGGTAACGTTGGCGGGCAGCGACGAACAAAAGCGCCGTTATCTGCCGAGGATAGCGTCCGGCGAAACCATTGCGGCGTTTGCCTTGACCGAACCGGAAGCCGGATCGGACGTAGCTGCCTTACAGACACAAGCGGTCCGGCGAGAGGATCGTTACGCACTCAGCGGAACCAAGCGCTTTATCTCGAACGCCGGCATTGCCGCCCACTATGTCGTGTTCGCGTCCACCGACCCTGGCAAGAAGGCCAAAGGGATCAGCGCGTTCATCGTCGATGCGTTGGCGCCGGGCTTGATGGTCAAAGAGAAGACCGCGGTGATGTCGCCTCATCCCATTGGCGTGATTGCTTTAGAGAATTGCATCGTCGGCGCCGACACATTGTTGGGCGTCGAGGGCGAAGGGCTCAACATCGCCTATAGTACGTTGGATCTCTTGCGCTGCACCGTCGGGGCTGCGGCAGTGGGACTGGCGCAACGGGCGCTGGAGGAGGCGCTGCGTCATAGCCGGGAACGGCGGCAGTTCGGCCGCGCCATCGGTGAATTTCAGGGCATCCAGTTCAAGCTCGCGGACATGGCAACGGAATTAGAAGCGGCGCGGCTGTTGGTGTATCAGGCGGCCTGGTCGCACGATTGCGCCGGTGCGGATGCCAAGCGTCAATCGTCGATGGCGAAACTCTACGCCACCGAAGCCGCCCAGCGCGTCATCGACGAGGGCCTGCAAATTCATGGCGGTACGGGTCTCGTGGCCGGCAGCATCATGGAGCGCCTTTATCGCGATATCCGCGCGTTGCGGATTTACGAAGGCACGTCGGAGATTCAAAAGCTCGTGATTGCGAGAGAATTATTTAGGCAATAGACGATTTTGTAGGGAACGGTCGCGACCGTCCCCTACGGCTTGTCGGCTTCTTGCGGAGGACAGCAATGGATTTCGCTCTATCGGATGAACTGATTGCGGTGCGCGACCTGGCGCGGGAGTTTGCCGAAAAGGAAATCGCGCCCACGGCGGCCAAGGACGACAAGGAAAAAAACTTTCGTGGCGATCTCATCAAAAAAATGGGCGAGCTGGGTTTCTATGGCACTATGATTCCGGAAACCTACGGCGGCACTGAGCTCGGGTTTCTCGCTATGGTTCTGATCACCGAAGAAATCGCGCGAGTGCATAGCGCCATGCGGGTGGCGATCAACATGCAGATCGGTCCGGCTGTTACCGTGCTGCAATTTGGCACGGAAGAGCAAAAAAAGAGTTTCATTCCACCGCTGGTTTCGGCGGAGAAAATCGGTTGCTTCGCGATCACCGAGGCCGATGCCGGGTCGGATGTCGCGGCGCTGCGCACCACCGCGACCAAAGACGGCGACAATTATCTGCTCAACGGCAGCAAGATCTGGATCTCTAACGCGCCGGTAACGGACGGCGGCCTGATTTACGCTTATACCGACCGGTCGCAGAAACACCGCGGCATGTCGGCTTTCTATGCCGACTGGGATCAGCCCGGCCTGACGCGCAAGCCGCTCGAAACTCTCGGCGCCCACTGCTCGCCCATCGGCGAGATGATCTTCGATAACTTTCGCATTCCGGCGGCGAACCGGCTCGGCAACGAAGGCGATGGTTTTAAAATCTGCATGTGGCAGCTCAATCAAACGCGGCTCAATTGCGCTGCCGGCGCCCTCGGCGTGGCTCGTGCGGCGAAGGAAGCGGCGCTGAGCTATTGTAATCAGCGCGTGCAATTTGGCCAGAAGATCGGCGAGTTTCAGATGAACCAGGACTTGATCGCGCAGATGATCGCGCACGAAGAAGCGGCGCGCCTGCTGGTTTACCGGGCGGCGTGGCTGGCGGATCAACGGAAACCCAACAACCTGGAAACGTCCATCGGCAAGTACGCCGCCGCCGAAGCCGCCAATTTCGCCGCCGACGCGGCAATGAAAATCCTCGGCGCCTACGGCTATTCCACCGAATTCCCCGTGGAGCGCTACTACCGCGACGCCAAGTCGTACCAGATCGTCGAAGGCTCGACCAACGTCCAAAAGATGATCATCGCCCAGGACGCTCTGGGGTATAGAAAGGCGAACCGGTAAGAAGGACCAGATCGCTGCCCAATTGTTAATTCCAAGCCAGATGCCGACCGCTATTAGCCTCCGGCACTCCAAACCGGTCCACTTTTCAGATCCTATCCCGTATCTCCATTGAAGCGGCTGGATTGGAGGCCTATACTTGTATGCGAAAGGACATCGAGTTGAAAGATCGATAAAGTTCCTGTATTTGAAGCGAAACCGTCTGTCTGCTAACAATTGAATAAATTAGCACAGTGCCGAACCCGAACCAGAACCAATATCGCACTCTTCCCGAGTACAGCCGACCGCCTGTTATCGAAACGGTGCTCGGTGTCCAGTTTAGGCCGTTGACTAATTTTTCTATTCCCCACTTCGGGCTGTACTGGGCAAAAATTAGGGACAAATATCCTGGCTACGAAGTTCAACCACCGTTAGGACCGGTCATCGAAGAGTTCGGCGAAGGACAGTGGAAACACGTTGGCGTTAGTATAGAGCTTGCCCAAATCCCCGAAATTAGGTGTTGGTTTAAGGACGGTTCAGGAACGAAGTTGATTCAGCTCCAAAGAGATCGATTTCTTTTCAACTGGCGCAAAGTCAAGGATGCGGATGTATATCCGCACTACGAAAACATCAAGCCGAATTTTGCCGAGAAGTGGGAAGAGTTCTGCGGTTTCTTGGCGGAAGCAGGACTTGAGAAACCGGAAGTGAATCAGTGCGAGATTACGTATGTCAATCACATTTACCTCGGGCACGGCTGGAAATCTTACGGTGAATTGAAAAATGTTATCGCGTGTTGGTCTGGAGAAATCTCCGGAAGCTTTCTTCCCGAACCCGAATCCGTGAATATTGGGACCAGATACGTTCTGCCTAACGGAAAAGGCCGACTTCATGTGTTAATGCAACCGGCGATTCGCCGTACCGACGCCAAAGAGATCTTACAACTCAATCTTACGGCAAGAGGAAAACCTGAATCATCAACTTTGCAGCATTTACTTGACTGGCTCGATTTAGGACACGAGTGGATTGTGAATGGGTTTACGGACTTTACTACGAAAGCGATGCATGACCATTGGGGGAAGCAAGTATGAACGGCCTACAATCCTCGAGATCGACAAGTTCCAGCCTAGGACAGATGTATCCCCAGGCGCAGCGATCTTATACGAGTCCGCAGTGGAGCGGCGTTGTCTTGGTGAGCGAGCTTAGTCAATGGCAAGTCGACGCGATAAAAAAATTGTTTCAGCTTCTTGCTCTGCCTCATGATTGGGATAGCTATGGTAGTCCTCCGCCTTCGGAGGATGCGGTCACGGCTGCAGTGCGCCTAATACTGGATATTGACCTCGATTATTTTGTGTCGTCACGCGTCGTTCCGGTCTCGGGCGGTGGTGTTCAGCTGGAGTGGAGCTTCGATTCCCGTGAGCTCGAGATCGAGATCAATGACGAGGGGGCGGGAGAATATTTGAAGAGCCACCACGGCAAGCCGATAGAGGAAGGTCAAATATCGTTGGCAGACTTTCCTAGAATACGTGCCCTTTTGGCGTGGTTAATAGCATAGAGCAAAAGGAGCAAGCTTCTGATTAAAAGGAATCATCGGTGCCGGAGCCTGTTGACGACGTTTCCATCGGCGATGATGAGCGCTTGTTACATCGGATTCGGCCCGTCGATGTGGTTCTAGACTCGGAAACCGGGCAGCGCCGTCCCGCTTCATCCAGCTTTAGATCGAAGTCAAACATAATTTCTGTTGACTTAGCTTCCTTGACCACGCCCGCAAAAGCCCTGGCAGGCTATCTACACCACGCCTTGGTTGAAATAGAAGTTGGAACTGTTCGTTCTCTTGGCTGCAAGGTCGTGCGCGATCCTCTGCCCGACAATCTTTCCCATGCTCTGTTGTATGGAAGCGGGCCTGAGGGACGTATGACGAAATCCCAAGCGAGGGAAATTGTCAGCCGGTGTAAATGGGTGTCCGTTGGGGACGTCAATTAACGATTGCATCGCAACGTGAAGTGGCGAGTTTTGGCTCTCCGGCCTTGTCAGAGTGCGGTCGGTCGCGCAGAATCCGGAAAACTTCCTCGGCAGTTTTCGAACATCCTCCAAGACGCGCTGGGGTACCGGAAGGCGAATCGGTAGACATTTATTATTTTCAATACCTCGGTCCGGAAATGAATTAGAAATGTCATCGGCGTGCTATGACTCATTTTTCGACTGGCAAACCCGTCTCAAAGTTCTTATGATTGAGAGACGTTGCCCCTCAGCGGAAACAAGACCGTTATGATCCCTTGCATCCGACGGGTCCAGATTAGAAATTATAAAAGCATCGCGCAAATTTCAGTTAATCTCGGTTCGTTTACGGTCTTGGTTTGACCAAATGGTTCAGGAAAGAGCAACTTCATCGATGCACTCGCCTTTGTCCGGGAATGCCTTTCGGAATCTATAGAGCTGGCATTCAAGAATCGCGGTGGAATAGCCGCGGTACGGCGCAGCTCAGCGGGTCATCCCACGCACATAGGTATTCGCTTGATGCTGAACCTCCGAGATGATCTCTTTGCAAACTATGCTTTCGAGATCGCGGCAAAACCCAGGGAAAAATTTAGCGTAGCACGGGAACGTTGTGTCGTCCAAATAGTCGCTGGCGATGGTCGCGTCCGACGGCAGTTTCACGGGATTGGTTCAGACACGGAGGAATTGGGCGGAGCGTTTAACAGCCGCCAGCGCCGTATGTACGTCGGTCGTTGTGTTTACCCTATCCAGCGAAAAACGGATCATATTCCGCGAGGCGTCGCATTCGGGCTTCATGAGCAATGCTTCAGATTCAATGCCGTGAAACGAGATATTTGTAGTATTGGAAAGACGTTGAGTCACGTCGCCGTTCAATTCCGTATCGGAAACCTTCTCAAGAATTCCTTCCTCTAGGGCATCCCGAAGCGGGCGGATTTTCTTATCGTATTCAGGGAGATGCTGGCGGGCCAACTCCGCGGCTTTGCCTATCCCCACGATCAGCGGCACGCTTTCGGTGCCGCCGCGCGGGTTTCGTTCCTGGTGGCCGCCATGAATAAACGGCGAAACCGGAGTCTTGCGTCTCACATAAAGCGCGCCGATACCTTTTGGCGCATGAAATTTATGGCCGGTCAGCAACAGATAATCGATCAAGACTTTTCGAAGATCGATCTCAACTTTTCCAGCGGCTTGCACAGCGTCGCAATGATAAAGAACACCACGGGCGCGGCAGATTTATGGATACATGAACTGCAATACCGTTATTAGAAAATTTCACTCATTGAACTATGCGATTAGAATTCGATGTTTGTCAATGACGCACTAACGCTTTGAGCTGTCGTTGATTCGCTAAAAGGAGAACTTCCAGTTTAATCGCGATCAATGAGTCGAAGGATCAATTCCATATTCAAGTTTTTCCGCACGAGGTCTGCTAATCGATCGTATTGTTCGTCGACAGAGAATGACGTAGGAATCGCCGAAAGCGTTCTGCCCTTACGTTCCGCAAGCTCGCGCAAGATTGCCGCGCGGAAATCGTCGTTATGGAAGAGCCCGTGCATGTACGTGCCAAGAACGTTGCCATCCTCGCTTAGAAACCCGTCGAAGTCTGCGCAGGGTGCCAGTGAGCGCCGGCGGATCTGGAAAGGCCGCAGAGAGTCGGCGCCGCTGGTTTGTCCCATGTGAATCTCGTAGCCGGAAACTTCAATGCCGTGGGCTTTGGCTAGAATGCCGCGTCCTGTCAAAATGCAAGCGGTTACCTGGTGGGTTGATTTCTCGGGCAAAAATCGAGTGAGCACGGGCAGGAGTCCCAGGCCGGCGGTTAGCGTGTGTGCGGATTCGATTTTATCCGGATCGTGGATCGAGGTGCCGAGGATTTGATAGCCGCCGCAGATGCCGATAATGGGGCAGCCCCGCGATACCTGGCTAAGAACCTCCGTTGCCAAGCCGATTCGTCGTAGGTAGGCGAGATCGGCCACCGTGCTCTTCGTTCCCGGAAGGATAATCAGATCCGGCGCGCCCAGAGGATCCCCGGCTTCCACATAACGGAGGCGAACCCGCGGTTCGCGCTCGAGTGGATCGAAGTCATCGAAATTCGCGATGTGAGGCAGAGCGACGACGGCGATGTCGAGGTCAAAATCGCCCCGTGTCTTCATGGCATGGCGTTTCTCCAGGCTGATGGAGTCTTCCTCTGGAATATAGATATCGTGGTAGTAGGGAATGATACCCGCGACGGGAATACCCGTACGTCGCTCCAACCAATCGGTTCCCGGCTTGACCAACGAAACGTCGCCGCGAAATTTGTTGACAATGAATGCTTTCACCAGGGCTTTTTCCGCCGGCTCCAGCAGTTCCATCGTGCCGACGAGAGCGGCGAAAATACCGCCGCGGTCGATATCTGCCGCCAGCAGCACCGGCGAGTTGCAATAAAGCGCCACCTTCATGTTCACCAGGTCCCGGTCTTTGAGATTGATTTCAGCCGGACTACCCGCGCCTTCGATCACGACTACGTCGAAATTGCTGCGCAGCAGATCTATGGATTCAGTTATGGCGCTCCAAAGCTGCGTTTTGAGCTGGGGAAAGTCGGCAGCCGAGATTCTCGTTAGAGGCTTCCCTCGGACGATGATTTGAGAGCAGTTATCGGCTTCCGGTTTGAGCAGAACCGGATTCATTTCTACGCTCGGCGCAACTCCCGCCGCCTCGGCCTGGACCGCCTGGGCGCGGCCAATCTCGCCACCGGCCGCGGTGATAGCGGAATTCAGCGACATGTTCTGCGCTTTGAACGGGGCAACGTTCATGCCCTGCTGTTTGAAAATCCGGCACAACGCGGTGACCAGGACGCTTTTTCCCACCGAGGAACCGGTTCCCTGAACCATCAAGGTTTTGGCCGCCATGGCGTCAGTATTAAACCGGGCCTTTTAGTGCCCGCCCCTGTTCGGATAACATTTCTCATCCTCGATCTCGCCTTGAACCAAGTGGATCGCGTGGGACGAAGTAGCGGGCGCCAGTTTGTAGATCCTCCAGCGCTTTCATCCCAACCCCCAATAGATCTCGGATGCTAGTTTCATCGAGAACCTCGCGGACGGGCCCAAAGGCGCGCAGCGCGCCGGCGCTAAGCAACAGCGCCTTATCGGCAAACAACGCGGCAAGATTCACATCGTGCAGCACGGTAATGACGGTGATACGCTGTTCGGCGCAGAGTTTTTTGAGTGCCGTCAAGATCTGCAGTTGGTAGTAAATGTCGAGATGCAATGTTGGTTCGTCGAGCAGCAGTATGCGCGACGACTGGGCTAAGGCCCGGGCGATCAAAACCTTCTGCTTCTCGCCGCCGCTCAGGGTGTTAAAGTTGCGCTCCGTTAGATGCTTCGAGTCCGTGTGGTTCAGGGCCGCTTCAACGGCAAATCGGTCCGCGCCCCGCAGACCATTGCGCGAGGCATGAGGGTAGCGGCCTAAGGCCACCAGTTCGCCGACGGTGAGGGGAAAGCTCAACGCCGGCTGTTGGGAAACATAGGCGATGATCTTGGCCCGTTCTTTCGGCGCGTAGGACGCCAAGGGTTTGTCGTAAAGTTCCACCGAGCCAGAGCTCGGTGCCAGGATCCCCAGTAAGATTTTTAGTAAGGTGGTCTTGCCCGAGCCATTGGGGCCGATGAGCGCCACCAGCTCGCCCGCGCCGATCGAAAACGTAATATCCGTCAAGGCAAGTCCGTTAGGGTAGTCGAAGTGTACACGGCGCGTTTCGATGGCGAAATGTGATTGCATCCTACAAGCCATAGTCGTCGGTTGTTTTGCGGATAAGATAGAGAAAGATCGGCACGCCAACTATCGAGGTGACGATACCGACGGGGATCTCGGCGGGGGCAGCCATCGTGCGTGCGGCAGCGTCGCAGAGTACCAGAAAAATCCCCCCCGCAAAGAAAGTGAACGGAAATAAGATTCGGTGATCGGCGCCGAAACTCAAACGGATCATATGGGGAACGATAAGACCGACAAAACCGACCAAGCCAGCCACTGAAACCGATATCGAAGTCAACAAAGCGGCGACGACGGCGTAGAGCAACTGAATCCGTCCCGTGCGAATGCCACTGCTTTGGGCGGTTTCCTCACCGAGCAAAAGCACGTTGAGCTCGGGAGCGAAGAACCACGCGGCCAGTGCCGCGAATGGTATGCAAGCGATGGCAACCCAGGTGGTATCCCAACTCGAGCTGGAGAAGCCGCCGAGAAAGAAAAAGATCAAGGCTTTTAGTTCTTCGCCGGCCATGAGCATGAAGAGGGCAACCAGCGATGAGAAAAATAAGCCGACACCCAGGCCGGAAAGCAGTAAGCGAAAGATGGAGAAACTGCCTTTTCGGAAACCGAAGAAAAATACCAGGCCGAGGGCCATGAGCGAACCGATAAAGGCGAAAAAGCTCACCGCAGCGAAATCGGCCAGAGGGGAGGCAAGCCGCAATACAATGGCCGCCGCGGCGCCGAGGGACGCGCCGGAAGAGACGCCGAGCAGATAACTATCGGCGATAGGGTTACGGAAAAGACCCTGGAAGATGGCTCCGGCCAACGCCAATCCGCCGCCGACGAAGAAGGCGGAGAGAACCCGCGGCAGGCGCAGGTTAACAAGGATGTCCCGGTCGCTGCCGGACATCGCCAATATAGAGATGCGCACTGGGCCTATGGCGAGCGCGACGAAAAACGATACGATTAATGACGCGCCGATGACCAAACAGCTCCAAGCTTGGCGACTCACTTCGCCTCCGCCGACCGTGTTTGCATACGGCGCTTCTCATCGAATAAACAATTGTGAATTTTCATCAGGCCGTCCGCAAACTGGACGCTGCGCCTGATATCGGGCTCATCGATGAAACAGAAATGAGAGTCGCGCACCCCGCTAATGTGAGACCAGCCAGCCCGTTGCTTGATGGTTTTGACAAACGGCTGTTGAGCGAGGAGGAAAATCAACACCTCGGGATTGCGTTGGATGAGCGATTCCAAGCCGATCTGCCCCGAGTCAAAGGGCATGTCGGCAAAAACGTTGACACCGCCGGCGGCGCTGACGAGCCAGTCCGGAAAGGAAGACTTTCCCACCGTAATCAATGGATCGGTCCACATTTGCAGATAAACCCGTTTTCTCGGCCTGTGCTTCGCTTTGCTGACGATTGCGGCGAAGCGTCGATCCATCTCATCGGTAATCGTCTTGGCTTTGATTCTTTGTCCCAGTAATTCACCCAACAGCAAGAAGCCCTTTTTGAGCCCGACCATATCACGCGGCCAGAGACTCATAACCGAGTAGCCCATGTTCTTGAGCGGCACGGCGAACCTCTGTTGCGTAGGACCGTTGGTGAGGATCAGGTCCGGCTGGAGTCTGACGATCTTTTCGAGGTTCGCGTCGAATCCGCCGCCGATGATGTCGATCTGTTTGAGTTGAATCCTGCTTCTTAACTCTTCGGGAAACTGGTCGTAGCGCGTTCCTCCTTTTAACCGTTCGCAATCTAACAAACATACCATCTCCGAATTCGTCGGCACCAGCGATACCACTCTGCGAATATCGCTTTTGACGGCGATTTTGAATCCCAGATCGTCGACGATGGTTCGGTCAGCAGCTGCGGCCATGGCCAGGGAAACCAGCGGCATCATCGAAAACCAAAGCGCCGCAAGGATTGTGGTACGGCGCGCCAGTGATAATTCCAGAGTTGTCACGGCCGAATATTTCCTCGCCAATTTTCAACCCGGTTTCCGCAGTAGAACCGACAGGTCCACAAGCGCAAGGTGGAACCCTGGAGCAGCGAAGGCGTCCGGCTGTAAAATTTCAAAGTCATTTTGTCTTTGGCACTTTGTTGTTATCGGCCTGAACTTGCCATCGCAGCACCACTCATCGATGTCTGCTTAGAGGCAGTAACCCATCGACTTCGCTGCAGAAGGTTGCACCTTGCGCTTCGCTTTCGATCGCAACTGCGGAATCCGGGTTCAATCTATGGCCCGGCACTTCGAGCCGCGCTTCATCCCGGATACACAGGAGTATAGTACCAGCCGGCACGCGCGCGTGATGCATGGCCGTCCGTCGTGGAGACATCTTCGCTCAATACCGGAATGAAAGTCCGGCGAAAACGTTGAACCCGGGGGCCGGAACCCGGAACGGTTCGTTCACAAGAACACCGGAAGTGGAATACTTCCGGTTGGTCAAATTGTTGAAATTGACATAGCCGGTCCATTGGCGCCACTGGTAGGCGATTTGGCTGTTCAAGACGAAATAGTCTGCCACTTTCTTGGCCTGGTTCGGCTCATCGCGTACCATGAACTGCTCGCCGACGTATGTGCCGAACAGAGACAGCGTCGCGCCTTCGAACGGATAGGTGTTGATGCCGGCGCCAACCCGGTGGCGCGGCACGAGGGGCAGTTCATCGCCTTTCCGCACCTGCCCGGAGAAAAGCAGCACGTCAGTTTCAAATGTGGCTTTCATGGCGGTGTAGTTGAGGAAGACATCGAGCCACTTTTGGTAACGGGCCTTTAGAGAGAGTTCGATGCCGCGGCGCAAGGTGCGGGAAATGTTTTCATTGCGGCCAAAAAAATTGACCGGGTCGATGACGATAAAAAGAATCTCATCACGCACGGGCGTGTAAAAGAGCGCCAGCGACGCGTCGAGCCAATCTTGCAGCTGAGCCTTGGCGCCAAGTTCGAAATTGCGGCTTCTCATGGCTTTCAAGTCCGGATTGGAACCGAACGGTCCCTGCGCGAATAGTTCGTCAACGGTTGGAATCCGCACCCCCTCGGAGTAGCTAAACGACAAACTCACATTGCTCACCGGTGAATAAACCAGTCCGGCCTTTGGACTGACGCGGTTGTAGGTCTTGATGCCGCTGAGACTCGGATCGATCTTGTCGGTAAAGTTCAACCGGTCCCAATCGTACCGCAGGCCGGCGTTGACGGCCAGCGATTCGAACAGGTGGAAACTATCGGTGAGAAAGATGCCTACGACATCTTCTTTGGTGGAGCGCATATTTCGGAACGTGAAAGCGGGTAGAAAGATGCCCGAGTTGTCCGAGTCAAAATTGTTACGGCTGTACTCGAAACCGAGCGTCAAGAGATTCTTCTTAGTCAGGATGGCTCCTTCATGGCTTGCCTGTGCCGTCGTGCCGCCGGACATCGTCTCCGTCTTTAGCGTTGATTCACTGCTCAAGCCGCGAGTGAAAAGATCGATATCGTTGCGCCGAAAGAACCCGTTTAGCGCAACCGAGAAACCCGCAGGAAGCCTTTGTTTCAGATTGAGTGCGACTTGGTGCAGATTGCTCTGCGCCTGATCGCCGGGTGTAATATTAAAATTCCGATCAACTCGTAACAGGCTGGCCGGTAACGAACCTGCTTGGCTGATACTGTCGAGGACGCGAGTGTAAGCAAGGCTCGCGTCGGTGCTTTCGCCCAGCCGATAACCGAGTTTTGCCAGGAGACGCGTAATTCGTGCGCCGGCATCCCGCGGGTCGAATTCGTCCCGATAGCCATTGGTTAGTTCCCGCGTGACCCCGAAATAGTAATCAAAGTTCGAGATCGGTAGCGGCCCATCTGTGTTGAACGAATATCTTTGGCGACCGTAGCTGCCGCCGCCGATGTTAAAGCCAACGTGCGGCCGGTCCCTGCGCCCCCGCTTGGTCGTGATATTGATGACACCGGCGAGAGCATTGCGGCCAAAGACCGTCGCGGTGCCGGGCAAAATCTCGATGCGCTCGATATCTTCCACGGGGATTAAATCGAAATTGATGGTGTTGAAGTCCGGCTCGTTTACGCGCACGCCGTCAACGAAGACGCTGGTGGCGGTTACGGGCTGGGCGTTAAAGCCGCGCATGTCGATGCTTTGTTGGAATTCGTTGCCGACGGAATCGTACAGAACAATCCCGGTTTGATACTGCAAGACCTCTTGTATCGTTTTCGCCCCGAGCTCTTGGATTTCCTCGGCGGTGACGACGATGACCTTGCCGGGCACCTGGGCCGCGGGTTGATCGATGTCGCGCAACCGCGTTGAGGTCACGAAAACCGGTGGAAATGTGGTTTCCTGCGCTTCCGCGCCTAGCAGCGAAGAGGGGAGTGATATGAGAAATATTAAAAGAAAAAGCCGAGCTTTCATGGAAACCTCCTTTTCCCGCGAAAGGGGAGTCGTTGAGGCGGATTGGATCGGTCTCCTGGCTTGGGCTTCGAACCTACTCGCCGCGCCTTCCCACCGACTAACGGTTCAAGAGCTCCAGCGTTCAAGGCTCAAGGGTGAAGAGGTCCTTGAACGGTTAAAAAATTGAACTATTGAATCTTTGGATCAGCAGTGGCTCTGATGCGGCTTTCGTAGCCCTTACAGTTGCGGGGCAGCAGGGGAATTCTCATCGTCACCCTTACCGTCACTATTTTTGATTTCGCATTGGCGATACTTCGATCGCGCGCGGCATAGATTTTGGATTGAATCTAAAATCCAAAATCTAAAATCAAAAATTGGCTTGGTGTTGGGTAGAGGGCAAGTCACCCCTTTCCCTGAATTCCGTCCGCAGTTGGTAATTATTACTTCGTTGGCCTCCTATAGTTTTACGGTTACTTTGCTTCCTTCAAGCGAAAATCCACGGGAATCTTTACCCAGCTCGCGGTCGGCGAGTCGCCGTAGCGGGCGGGCGAAAAACGCCAGCGTTTGATGGCTTCGGCGGCAGCGTGATCCAAAACTTGGCTTCCCGAACTGAGATTGATTTCGACCAATTTGGATTTTCCTTCCTCGTCCACCAATACCCGCAACAATACCCGGCCTTCTTTGCCGTCTTTGCGGGCGGCGTCCGGATATTCAGGTGGCGGCGCATGACGGAAACTGACCTGGGTTAACTGCATGACTGGCGAGCCCGGGTTTCGGCCTGAGCCGTAACCGTTTCCCGTTCCAGCGCCACTGGTCTCGATCCCCATTCCGCCATCCGACTTACCGTTGCCGGTCCCACTCCCCTCAGTGCCAGAGTCGTAGACACCGTTGTTCGTAATATTAGGTAACGCAGTACTATGACTTTCGGTGGAATCTGCCATTGCTGAAAATAACGTCACGCTCCGGTCCGCGGTGTTTGCCGACGTTTGGCTGGCTAAAGCCTGGGGCCCCGTATCGCGAGTCTGTCTCGCTTCGACGCCCGGTTTGGGGTTGGGTATTTTGCGAACGGCAGATTTCGGACCGGCTTGCGGTGCGGCTTTTCCGCTGCCGCTGTGACCCCCAGCGCCAATGGATTCCTGCTCAATGGGCAGAATCGCAACATGAATAATCTCCGGCTGCCTTTTGCCGCCGAAGGACACCGGCCAAGCCAGCCCGGCGACGTGCAAAGCCAAGGATAGAACGAAGAAAGAGGCCAATCTCATGATCGTTGGTCAATGGCCTCTGCAGAATTAGGGAAAGATAGCGAAACCTTTCTCTCTTCTCCGGAGAGGCCGGTCGAGAAAGCTCTCGGCAGGTTTCCTGGCTTAGGCTTTTATCTACTCGCCGCGCCTTCCCATCCTTCGATCATGCTCAGGACAGTGGCTCGTTTGCGGCTTTCGTCACCATCACAGTGGCGGGACCACCCCGGATTTTCACCGGACTTCCCTTGAACCGTGGAGCTTGAATATATAGGCGGGATAACTACACCTTGGCTCGCCGGGTGTCAAGAATATTTTGGCGGTTTCAGTTTTCCCGATTAACGTCACATAATCAGCCAGAACACGATTGGGATGGTCACCACGGATAAGAACGTGCTCAGAACCACGATGGAGGCGGCAAGCTCGGGGTCCTGACGATATTTTTCGGTAAGCACGAAGTTGACGACGGCGGAGGGAAGACAGCCGTAAAGCAGTAACACTTGCCGGTTGACGCCTTCGGCGCCGATCAACGTTACCGCAAGATTCGCGACGCTAAAGCCGCCGACGATGCGCACCAAAGCACCGCCGAGCGCGTGGCCCCATTTCACGGACGCAACGTTATAGAGGCGGTAGCCGAGACTCACTAGCATTAAAGGTATGATCGCTTGGCCGAGCATGACCAGCGGCTGAAAAAGCAGTTCGGGAATTCTTAGTTGAAACAGGTTGACAGCGAGACCCGCGATGGTCGCATAGATCAACGGCAGGCGAAAAACTTCCTTCCAGTTGCCGTGGTCCTGCAAGATAAAAATCCCCAGGGAGTACTGAAGTAAGGTGCACATGACGAACAACAGTGTCGCTCGCACCATGCCGGCCTGGCCGAATGCAAACAGCGCCAGTGGGAGTCCCATGTTGCCGGCATTCATAAATAGAACCGGCAGAGTAAAACCGCGCGAGTGAAAGCGAAAAACCATGAAGTAAAGGCGGATCAACAGACCCACACCGGCATAGATCGCCAGTATCCCGGTGAACAATATGGCCAGATCCCCGGCATATAGCGGCTTACCCGCAAGAGAGGTGAACACCAGCGACGGTGTGCCTAAATATACGATGACTTCCGTGACCGATGCCAGATTGATTTGTCTCCACCTAGCGAAAGTAAAACCCATCGCGATTAGGAAAAAGACCGGGATGACCGGCGAGAGTGGTTTGAATAGCTCCATCCTAGTGGCCGCCAACATTCAAGGTTGATACGTTGATTTCTTGGAACGTTGAACTTTGAACGCGCACGGATTGTACTCCTCCACGTCTCGCTCTTCGGTTCCTAGTAATTGATTTAGATCCGAAGGATTACAGGGATGCGAACAAAGTAAAGCTCAAAGTTTCGCTGAGCTCGATGAGCGCGCCACAGTTGGCCAGCGAGATGCCGCCTTCGCGGCGATGCAGGTAGCCGCGCGCCAGGAGAGCGAACAGCGAGAGACACAAGGCAACCCAAAGCGCTTGCACGCCGGCGATAAATGTTGCAAGGCCCACACTGATAACGGTGGCGACGGTCAGATGCCAGGACCGCACGTTTTCGGTGATCCGCCGGGCGGCATCATCTGTGGCAGCGGTAGAACCGAAGAGAAAAAGCACCAGGGACCAACGCGCCAAGAGCGGGCTAAGCAAGAGACTGAAAGCGCGGCTCTCGCCAATGACTTCGATCGAATAGACCTTGAAAAGGATTACCAGCAATACGGCGAGCAAGCCGTGGACATGCCAATGGTCGCTAGGGTTTGAGCGCGAGTTTTTTTTCGCCAAACTATTGAAAGTTTCTTGGGTTCCGGCCAAATGATGGCCGCCAGTGGCCAATATCAGGATCGTCAGCAACACAACAGCGAGAATTTCAGTTGATAGATAGGGCGCAATCACGCGATTGACTAACACCAGGACGAGTCCCAAGATGAGGCCAGCCAAGGGGAAGCAACCAATCGCCACGCCGGCCCGTCCAGCGACGACTTCACTGCCGTCGCCAGCCAATGTTAGAAATCTAAAGGCTGCGCGAACTCTTAGCATGGTATCTCTTTTCCCTTAGACCCCTCTAGCTGTCAACACAGCCAATTCTCCGCGGAATTTTATTGCTGTTTGTAAGTCCGGGGATGGGTCTTCGGAGGCAAAATTTCCACCGTAAAATCCCCTATTTAGAACGGTTTTTTGGCTTTACTTTGGAGGCGAATTCGGGTAGTATTTATCAGATTTGGTGAGTGTTCTAACCCCTTAACTTTACAAGGAAACTTTACCAACCTCGGCTGGAGGAACATGGCAGAAGCAAAAATCCCCCAAGGTGAGTATAGAGCGGACAATATCAAGGTCCTTGAGGGACTCGAAGCAGTGCGCAAACGGCCCGGTATGTACATCGGCGACACCAGCGATCGCGGTTTGCATCACCTTGTGTATGAAGTGGTTGATAATTCCATCGATGAAGCGCTGGTGGGGCATTGTGACAAGATCGAAGTTACAATTCATATCGACAATAGTGTTACGGTAGTCGACAACGGCCGTGGTATTCCGGTCGACATTCATCCGACGGAGAAAGTTTCCGCGGCGGAAGTCGTGCTCACGAAGCTTCATGCCGGCGGCAAGTTCGACAAGGCTTCATACAAAGTTTCCGGCGGTCTGCACGGCGTAGGCATCTCCGTCGTCAATGCCTTGTCGGAAACCTTGGAAGTCGAGATCAAGCGCGATGGAAAAGTGTACCAGCAATCCTACAAACGCGGCGACCCGCAGGCACCGTTGAAAGAGGTCGGCAAGTCTAAAGAGCGCGGCACCCGCGTGACTTTTAAGCCGGACAGCCAAATTTTTGAAACCACGGAGTTTAGCTTCGATACACTTTCGCAAAGATTGCGCGAGCTAGCGTTTCTCAACCGCGGCGTAAAAATTACCATCGAAGACGAGCGCACGCAGAAAAAGCACGAGTTTTTCTACAAAGGCGGCCTGATGTCCTTTGTCGAGCATTTGAACCGCGCCAAGACCGCCGTACATCCCAAGGTCGTGCACTTCGAGGGAGAGAAAGACGGCGTCGAAGTCGAAATCGCGATGCAATGGAACGATGGCTACACGGAAAATATCTTCTCGTTCGCCAACAACATCAATACCATCGAGGGCGGCACTCATCTCATCGGCTTTCGCTCGGCGCTCACCCGTACAATCAATAATTACGCCATCAGCAGCGGCCAGTTAAAAAAAGACGACGAAAACCTTCAGGGAGAGGATGTTCGTGAAGGGCTGACCGCCGTCATCAGCGTCAAAGTTCCCGAGCCGCAGTTCGAAGGCCAGACCAAGACCAAGCTCGGCAACAGCGAAGTCAAAGGGATCGTCGAGGCTTTGCTCAACGAGAAGTTCGGCAGCTATCTCAGCGAACATCCTACCGACGCTAAAAAGATCGTCGTCAAAGGCGTCGAAGCCGCGCGGGTGCGCGAGGCGACACGCAAGGCCAAGGATTTGGCCCGCCGCAAGGGCGCGTTGGATTCAGGTTCGCTGCCGGGCAAGTTGGCTGATTGCCAGGAGCGCGATCCGGCGCTGAGTGAGCTTTATCTAGTCGAGGGTGACTCCGCAGGAGGCTCCGCTAAGCAGGGGCGCGACCGGCGCAATCAAGCGATTCTGCCGCTCAAAGGGAAAATCCTTAACGTCGAGAAGGCGCGCTTCGATAAGATGCTGTCGTCTCAGGAAATCCGCCTGATGATCACGGCCCTGGGCACCGGCATAAAAGAAGACTACGATGAGTCAAAGCTGCGCTATCATTGCATCGTCATCATGACGGACGCCGACGTCGACGGGTCGCACATACGGACATTGCTCTTGACCTTTTTCTATCGGCAGATGCCGGAGTTGGTGGAAAGAGGCCATCTCTTTATTGCCCAGCCGCCGCTCTACAAAGTCAAACGCGGCAAGCAAGAGCGCTATATAAAAGATGAAACCGCCCTGGAAGACTATCTGGTGGAGATCGGCACCGACGACATACGGGTCAAGACTTCGGCTAACGGCAACGGCCTGGTTGGCCAACCGCTGCAGTCCTTCATCAAGAAAGTCCTGCGCTGGGAAAGGCTGATGGCGGTGGCGGCGCGCAAGCGACGCAGTCGAGCGGTTATCGAGGGAGTGCTGATGGAAGACGGTTTTTCCGAAGAAGCTCTCAAAGATGAAAGTACGCTCAACAGACTACAGTCCAACCTCGAATCCTACATCGGACTCGTCGCCCCGGACGAGGCGCCGCTGACTTGCTTTTTGGAAGAAGATGCCGAACACGGCTGCTTTAAGCTCATCTGTCAAACGCGATTCAACGGCACCGGGCTGCGCACGTTGATTGACCGCGAGTTCTTGAACAGCGTCGAGTACAAAGAGCTCAAGCGGCTGCATGGAGAGCTGATGAGCCCGGGGGCGCCGCCCTATACGGTCGAAAACGGCGAGGAAACGACAAGGCTCCGCTCGTTCGGAGAGCTGGCGGAACATATCCTCGAAGCTGGGAAAAAAGGCCAATACATCCAGCGCTACAAAGGGCTGGGAGAAATGAATCCGGGACAGCTCTGGGAAACCACGATGAACCCCGAGACCCGAGTGCTCTTGCAGGTGCGGATTGAAGACGCCGTTGAGGCCAATGATATTTTCTCGACGTTGATGGGTGATGAAGTCGAGCCGCGGCGTAAGTTCATCGAAGATCATGCGCTCACGGTCAAGAATCTCGACATCTAAAACCCAGAAACCCGTTCAAGACGATCAAGTGATTCAAAACGTTCAAGACGTTGATGACGATTTGCACTTTTTGAACGGCCGGACCTTTTTGAACCCATTCTTTTCGTTATGGAAGCATCGCTAAAATCACAAAAAATCCCAGTTTATATCGAAGACGAGATGCGCCAGTCCTTCATGGACTACGCCATGAGCGTCATCATCAGCCGGGCGCTGCCCGACGTGCGCGACGGCCTCAAGCCGGTGCACCGCCGCGTTCTATACGCGATGTACGAAGCCGGTAACACCTCGGACCGGCCGTACAAAAAATCCGCCCGCCTGGTCGGCGATATCATGGGTAAGTATCACCCGCACGGCGACACGGCGATTTACGATACCATTGTGCGCATGGCGCAGGATTTTAACCTGCGCTACCCATTAGTCGACGGCCAAGGAAACTTCGGTTCCATAGACGGCGACAATGCCGCGGCGATGCGCTACACCGAAATCCGCATGACTCCGCTGGCGGAGGAAATGCTCGCCGACATCGAGAAGGAGACCGTCGATTTTATCGCCAACTACGACGACTCGCTTAAAGAACCCGCGGTGCTGCCGTCGCGGATTCCCAATCTCCTCATCAATGGCTCGGCGGGAATCGCCGTCGGCATGGCGACCAATATACCGCCGCACAATTTGGGCGAGATCATCGATGGCTTGGTGGAGCTGATCGAAAACCCCGATACCACCATCCGGCAGCTGATGAAACATATCCCGGGCCCGGATTTTCCCACCGGCGGGTTTATTCACGGCAAAGAGCCTATCTTGCAGGCGTATGCCGACGGCAAAGGCATCATTCAAATGCGCGGCAAGGTGTTCACCGAGACGGTAAAACGCACGGGCAAAGAGCAGATCATCGTCAGCGAAATTCCCTACATGGTGAACAAGAAACGATTGATCGAGCAAATCGCCGAGCTGGTCAACGAGAAGAAGATCGAAGGGATTGCCGATATCCGCGATGAATCCGACCGCGAGGGTATGCGCATCGTCGTTGAGCTCAAACGGGATACGTTGGCCGACATCGTCATCAATCAGCTTTACAAGCACACAGGGCTGCAGGAATCCTTCGGCATCAACATGCTCGCCATCGTCGACGGCCGGCCCAAAATTCTCAATCTCAAAGACGCTCTGAAGTGCTTTATCGACCATCGCAGGGAGGTAGTGACGCGGCGCACGGCTTACGATCTGCGCAAGGCGGAAGCGCGGCTACATATTTTGGAAGGCTTGCGCATAGCGCTCGACAACCTCGACGCGGTTATCACGCTAATCCGCAACTCCCAGGACCCCAAAGTCGCACGGGACGGTTTGATGGCGAATTTCGGCCTGAGCGAAACTCAGGCCCAGGCAATCCTGGATATGCGCTTGCAGCGGTTGACGGGCCTGGAGCGGGACAAGATTTTGCAGGAGCATCGCGAGACCGTCGAGCTGATCGCCAAACTGCGCGCGATTCTGGCGGATGAGAAGGAAATCTATAAAATCATCGTCGACGAACTGAAAGAGATCAAGAAAAACTTCGGCGATGAGCGGCGCACCCAGATCGTTAACCGGGCCGAAGAGATCTCCATCGAAGATCTCATCGTCGACGAAGACATGGCGGTGACGATTTCTCACGAAGGATACATCAAGCGCAACGCCGTGAGCCTCTACCGGGCGCAGCGGCGCGGCGGCAAGGGAAAAATCGGCGCGACGACCAGGGAAGAGGACTTTGTCGAGTATCTCTTCATTGCGTCGATGCACGCCTATATTTTGTTCTTCACGACCATTGGCAAAGTCTATTGGATCAAAGTTCACGAATTGCCCCAGGCAAGCCGCGCGGCACGCGGCAAGCCCATTGTCAATCTGCTCAGCCTCGAGCCAGGAGAACGAATCTCGGCGTTTCTTCCGGTGCGGGAGTTCCAAGAGGGCCGTTTTGTGGTTTTCGCCACCAAGAATGGATTGATCAAAAAGACCGAGTTAATGTCCTACTCAAATCCCCGTTCCAACGGTATCCGCGCCATATCCCTGGAGGACAAGGACGAGGTGATCGGCGTTGGGCTGACTGACGGTCAACAAGAGATTATTCTGTCCACCGCCGACGGACAAAACATTCGCTTCAAGGAAGAGCAGGTCCGGCCCACGGGCAGGGGTAGCTACGGCGTTGTGGGAATGCGCCTCGACGAGGGGGATTCGGTAGTGAGCATGGAAATCTTGAGCCCGGGCGCGGATATCCTGACGGTTTCGGAAAATGGTTTCGGCAAACGCACGGCGGCGGACGAATACCGCATCACCTCGCGCGGCGGCAAGGGCATCATCACGATGAAAACCACCGAGAAGACGGGCCGGGTGGTCGGCGTGCAGCAGGTCACCGAAGACGATCAACTCATGCTCGTCACCAACAAAGGAAAGATTATCCGGCTGCGGATCAAGGACATCCGCGTCATCGGCCGCAATACCCAGGGGGTGCATTTGATCGATGTCGAAGAAGGCGAACGGGTTGTATCGCTGGCGCGGCTCGCGGAGAAAGAAGAAGAAGAAAACGGAGACGACGGCGCAGAGTAAGTTTTAGCCGCTTTTGCCAAGAACGCGAGATTTTTTCCGTTTCTCCGCTCCTGCCGTGAGCGCCTGCGAGCCCTTGTTTACCCGCATGTCGTTAATCCCGTCTGAGGAGGACCTCTTCCGCCGTGAGTAGAACCATCGGCATCATCGGCGCGGGCGGCTGGGGCATCGCCCTGGCGAGGCTGCTCGCCGATAAGGGCGAACAGTTGACGCTTTGGTGCCATGGCGCGGAGAGCTATCAAGAACTGCAACGCAAGCGAGAAAGTTCCGCGTATCTTGCCGGCATCATTTTGCCGCCGGCCGTGAAGGTCACGCGCGTGCTCGCGGAGGCCGTGGGGGAGAGAACTCTGCTAATCTGCGCGGTCCCCTCCCACGCCATGCGCGAAGTGATGACACAGGCGGCGGCTCATGTTGCCGCCGAGACGCTCATAGTTTCCGCGGCCAAGGGGTTGGAGGAAGAGAGCCTCAAGACGATGGGCGAAGTCTTGAGCGACATATTTGGCCCGTCGCGCAAGTCCCGCCTTGCGTTTTTATCGGGGCCGACGTTCGCCATTGAGGTCGCGCGCGGTTTGCCCGCGGCGGTAACGGTTGCCGCCGACGCCGAGGAGGTCGCCGCGAAACTTCAGGAAACCCTGAGCACGCAGAACTTTCGCGTCTATACTTCGCGCGATGTCGTCGGCGTGCAGATGGGTGGGGTGGTAAAAAACGTCATCGCCATTGCCGCCGGTATCAGCGACGGATTAGGGCTCGGTCAAAACGCCCGCGCCGCATTGATCACCCGGGGTTTGGCGGAGATGACGCGGCTCGCGGTTCGCATGGGCGCGGATCCGCTGACGCTGGCGGGACTGCCCGGTCTCGGGGACCTGATTCTCACCTGCGCCGGCGACCTCAGCCGAAACCGCAAAGTAGGCCTCGACATCGCCAAAGGACTGAGCCTGCGAGAAAGTATAGCAGCAGCCAAGACCGTGGCCGAAGGCATCCGCAACACAAGGTCGGTTTATTTGCTTGCCCGGCGGCTCGGCGTCGAGATGCCGATTGTCGAGCAGATGTTCTACGTTCTTTACGAGGACAAGAAGGCTTCGGAGGCCGTGCGCGACTTGCTACACCGCTCGCTCAAGGCCGAAATCCCGCAAAATTGACAATGGCTGGGCACTATGATTGAAATAAATTCCTGGCGATTTCGCGCGCGAATGGGAGCTACGTTACGATGAAAAGAACCTATCAACCGAGCAATGTTCGAAGAAAAAGAACTCACGGTTTCCTCACCCGAATGGAGACGCCCGGGGGCCGCAAAGTCTTAAAGCGGCGCCGGGCAAAGGGGCGAAAGAGACTGACGGTTTCGGTGCCACCGAAGCGGGCGCGCCGGTAAGAGCCGGCGGATGTCGCCCGAGGGTAAGGAGAAATTTCCCAAATCGGCCCGCCTGAGAAAACGACCCGAATTCCTGACGCTTTCACGAACCGGCAGGAAAATTCACTCCGCCCACTTCGTTATCATCAGCGGAAACAATGACTTTGGCGAGACTAGGCTGGGTATCACCGTCAGCGGCAAGGTGGGTAACGCGGTGGCGCGCAACCGCATCAAGCGATCCCTACGCGAGTTTTTCCGCCGCCGCCGCCACGAGTTAGGTACAGGACTAGATTTTCTGGTGATTGCCAAAAACAGCGCATCGGAGATTTCATCCCGCAAGATCGCCGAAGAAATGCGCCAGAGCTTGATCGACCGTAGAGGCCGGCAAAGATAGTGGCTTCGATTTTGCGCATGGGTTTAATTTGTCTGCTGCGGGTCTACCACGAGGTCGTCTCGCCGCTCTTGCCGACAGCTTGTCGGTTTCATCCGAGCTGTTCGACATACTTTTCAGATGCCGTTCGAAAACATGGAATTCTAAGGGGTGGGTGGCTTGGATTCTGCCGGCTGGCACGCTGTCATCCGGCACATCCGGGTGGTTACGATCCCGTCCGGTAAGCTTCTATAATGGAAAAACGCGCATTCATTGCGATTTTACTTTCACTACTGATCCTGGTCGTCTGGCAAGAGTGGATGTCGCGATTTTATCCCGCTCCGCCGGAGCCGCAGGCTCCCCCGCAAAAGGACGCGCCAAGGAGCCCGCCGGCCGCTAAGCCTGCTGCCGAACCTGTGCCGGCGCCCGCGCCGAGCGCGCCTGCGCCAGTGCCCACCGCTCAATCTGCAAGGGACATAAAGGTCGACACCGATGATTACGTCGCGGTCTTTACGACTCAGGGAGCGCGGCTGAAGAGCTTCAAATTTAAGCACTATCGGACATCCGCCGAGGTAGAAAGCTCGCCCTTTGAATTGATCGCTGCAGCGCCGGGAGTGCCGTTGCCGCTGGGCATGCGCTGGCAGGACGCGGCTGCGGTAGATGACAGCACTTTAGTCTACGGCGCGTCGGGCGGAGATTTCAAGCTCACCGGTGAGGCCAAGGGAACGCTCTCATTCCAAGCGCGGACTCCGGAGGGTTCCATTGCCACCAAGTCCTTCACGTTTTCCGGTTCCGGTTATCTGATCCAATTGGAAACGTCTGTAAAATCGCCGACGGGCGGTGCGCTCACCCCGGAGATTCTGCTCACGGAAAAGAGCGATCACGCGGTGCCCAATCCCGCCGCGCCGTTCGAAGGATTGATCGCTTTAGTCGACAACAAGATCAAGCGGGAACACTCGGTGGAGCCTAATAAGGCGATAGAATTTACCGGAGACATATCCTGGGCGGGGTTCGGCCACACCTATTTCCTTCTCGCCTTATTACCGGAGAATGGCGCGCAGCATAAACTTTCGCTGAGCCATGCCGGAACCGCGTTAATTGCGGTCCTGAGCCCGCCGGCGGCCAATGCCGTCCGGCGTTACACGGTTTTCATCGGTCCCAAGGAGATTTCCATCCTTGAGGCCGCGGGCAGAGGCATTGAGAAATCCATCGACTTCGGTTATTTCGCGTTAATTTCGAAGCCTCTCCTCTACGTGTTGCATTTTTCTCATCGTTTCACCGCCAGTTATGGCATTGACATCATCCTGCTGACGATTCTGATCAAACTCCTCATGGCGCCGCTGACGCACAAGAGCTTTGTGTCGATGAAGCAGATGCAAAAGCTGGCGCCACAAATGGAGCGGCTCAAGGAGCGCTACAAAGACGACAAGGAAAAGCTCAATCGCGAAATCATGGAACTCTACCGCCGCAACGGCGTCAATCCGCTGGGCGGATGTCTGCCCATGGGGTTGCAATTTCCCGTTTTTATCGGCCTCTATAATGCCCTCAGCACGCCAATTGAATTGCGCCATGCGCCCTTCATGTGGATAAAAGATCTCTCGCAGCCTGATTGGAAATCTTTGCCCTTTACCCTGGGAGACTGGCATTTGGGGATTCCGGTGCTGACGATTTTGATGGGAGCCAGCATGTTCATCCAGCAATGGATGACGCCCAGCGCCGGCGATCCGAACCAGAGAAAAATGATGCTGATGATGCCGTTGATTTTTACCTTCATGTTCGTGACGTTTCCCGCCGGCTTGACCATCTACTGGCTGATCAATAATATTCTCTCCATCGCCCAGCAGTACTGGATTAACCGTCAAACTTAGGCTCGGGGAGAAAGGTTGGGTTTATGGACTTCGTGGAGACTGACGGTGAGACCATCGACGACGCTATAAGCAACGCTCTCAAGACCCTTGGCGTGGGGCGGGAAAATGTAACGGTGGACATATTGTCCGAAGGGCGCAAGGGCATCTTTGGCTTCGGCGCTCAAAAGGCGCGGATCCGCGCCACCCTTAGAAGAGCGTCGGTCACACCGGAGTCTCGCGATGAGGGATCAAAAGCCAGCCCGCCGGCCGCCGGAGAGTTTGCGGCGACGGCAGAGAAGGCCAGGACGGCGTTGGCGGAAATCCTCAGGTTAATGGGCATTCCGGCTGCGGTTGAGATGAAAGCCGGTGAAGCCGGCGATGAAATCGTTCTCGATGTGCGCGCCGACAATAATGCCCTGCTGATCGGCCGCAAAGGCCAAACCTTGGAAGCTCTGGAATATCTTGTCATACGCATCGCCGGCGAGCGCCCGGCCGGGGACGGACCCCATATCGTCGTCGATATCGAGAATTATCGGGAGCGCCGGCGCAAAACCCTGCAAGACATGGCGCTGCGATTGGGCGAAAAAGCGAAACGGCAGCGTAAGACCGTGACCGTTGACGCGCTGAGCGCGGCGGACCGCCGGATCATTCACGCCGCGCTCCAAGATGATCCCTGGGTGACAACCAGGAGCCTCGGTCAGGGCTCCTACCGCCGCTTGCTCATCATTCCCGAGGGCGATCGCCGGAAAAAAGACGATCCCAAGCCCGCCTCGGCGAATAAGGTAGCGGAAAAGCAAGTGAAATAGGAAAGTTCAAGGTTCAATGCTCAAAGTTTAAGGTTTCGGACTCGGACCCGTGAACCCGAAACTCCAGAATCCGAAGTCTTTCAAGTCGAACTTTAAAGCCATCGTCGCCGCGGCCATAGCTTCAGATTGACCGGCTCCCGCCGCTTATTTATAGTGTCCTCGTGATACAACGACGCAAAACCAGGCAGATTCAGCTGGGCAAGGTCAAAGTGGGCGGCGACGCGCCGGTCACCGTTCAGTCGATGACCAAGACCGATACCCGCGACGTCGGCGCCACCGTGCAGCAGATATGGGACCTGGAAGCCGCGGGATGTGAGGTCGTGCGCTGCGCGGTGCCGGTGCGCGAGGCGGCGGAACAGCTCGGCGCGATCAAGAAGAAAATTCGCATTCCGCTGGTGGCGGACATTCACTTCAACTACAAGCTCGCGCTCATAGCCATCGAGCAAGGGGTCGATGGTCTCAGGCTCAATCCCGGCAACATCGGCGCCCGGAAGTATGTTGAAGAGGTCGTCCGCGCCGCTTCCGAGCGTCAAATACCCATTCGCATCGGCGTCAATGCCGGATCGCTGGAAAAGGATTTGTTGCAGAAATACAACGGGCCTACGGCGGCAGGGATGGTCGAAAGCGGCTTACGCCACATCCGAATTCTCGAAGAGGTGGGCTACAACGAAATAAAAATCTCGCTGAAAGCCTCCGACCCGTTGATGATGATCGAGGCGTACCGCATGCTTGCGGACAAGGTCGATTATCCTTTCCATCTGGGCGTCACCGAGGCGGGCACGCCGACGGTAGGGACAATCAAATCCGCAGTGGGGTTGGGAACGCTTCTCGCCGAAGGCATCGGCGATACCATTCGCGTTTCTCTCGCCGCCGATCCAGTGGAAGAAGTGCGCGTAGGCATCGAGATTCTCAAAGCTCTTAAACTTAGAAAAGAAGGCATGACGTTTGTCGCCTGTCCCTCCTGCGGCCGCGCCGACGTCGATCTCGTCGGCCTCGCCAAAGCCGTTGAAGAGCGCATGTTGCCCTACAGCAATTTAAATATCCACGTAGCGGTTATGGGTTGCGAGGTGAATGGTCCGGGCGAAGCGCGCGCCGCCGATCTCGGAGTCGCCGGCGGCAAAGGCATCGGTCTCATCTTCAAAAGAGGTGAGGTCATTCGCAAGGTGCCGGAAACACAGATCGTCGATGCGCTCATGGAAGAAGTCAAGAAGTTTGCCGCTGAAAAACAGACGGTACAGGCATCGGCGGCGGAAGCCTGATCCATTTCTTTCCCAAAAGCAATTCAGTTCGACACAAAGCCATGCGCTGGAGCAAGACTCTTATACCGACGCTCAAGGAAGATCCGGCGGACGCCGAAGTGGTCAGCCACAAACTGCTCGTGCGCGCCGGTTTCGTCCGCCAGGTCAGCCGGGGCATTTACGATTACTTCCCCCTCGCTTTGAAAGTGATTCGCAAGATCGAACAGATCGTGCGCGAGGAAATGAACCGCGCCGGAGCGCAGGAATTGCTTATGCCGGTTTGCGCTCCGGCTGAGTTGTGGCAGGAAAGCGGCCGCTGGGAAATGTACGGCAAGGAACTGCTGCGTTTCAAGGACCGCCATGAGAGAAATTTCTGTCTCGGCCCGACCCACGAGGAAATCATCACCGATATCGTGCGCCGCGTCGTGCGTTCCTACCGCGAACTGCCCGTTAATCTTTATCAGATTCAAACCAAGTTTCGCGATGAAGTGCGCCCGCGCTTCGGCTTGATGCGTTGCCGGGAATTCATCATGAAGGACGCGTACAGTTTTCACGCGGACATTGAAGATTGCCGGCGCGAGTACGAAAATATGTTTCAGACCTACAAGCGAATTTTTTCCCGCTTTGGTCTGCGATTCCGCCCCGTGGAAGCCGATACCGGCGCCATCGGCGGCAGCCTGTCCCACGAATTCCAAGTGCTGGCGGAGTCGGGCGAAGACGCGATTGTCAGCTGCAGCAAATGCGAGTACGCCGCCAACGTCGAGAAAGCCGAAATCAGACACCGGCTGCCGGAAGGCCGTGATATGTCAACGCAGTCGCCTAAATTGGCGAAGATGGCGACCCCGGGCAAGAAGAGCGTCGCCGAGGTGGCGGAGTTTCTAAAGCTCCCGGCGCATAAGTTCATCAAGACTCTTGTTTATAAAACCGACGCCAATGAGCTCGTGGCCGTTCTCGTGCGCGGCGACCATGAGGTCAATGAAATTAAACTGAGAACCCTGTTGGGTTGCGGCGACGTTGCTCTGGCCGACGATGCCGCGGTGCGCGCGGCGACCCAAGCGGCGCCGGGGTCTCTGGGACCCATCGGCATGAAACTTCGAGTCGTCGCGGATCTGGCGATCCAGGGGATGCAAGGCGCGGCCACCGGGGCGAACGAGGCCGACGTCCATTATATTCACGTCGACCAGGAGCGCGATTTTACGCCCTCTGCCTTTGCCGATCTGCGGCTGGCCAGGGCCGGCGACCCCTGTCCACGGTGCGAGGGCGGCGCTTTGGAAATTCATCGCGGCATTGAAGTGGGCCAGGTTTTCTATCTTGGTACGAAATACAGTCAGGCCATGGGCGCGACCTATCTCGACGCCGAAGGACGGGAGCGTCCCATTGAAATGGGTTGTTACGGCATCGGCATTAGCCGCCTGGTAGCTGCGGCCATCGAGCAGAACCACGACGCCAACGGCATCATCTGGCCTTTTTCAATCGCGCCGTTTCAAGTCTTGCTGCTGCCGATCAATTACAAAGACAAGTCACTCCAAGAGGTTTGCGAAAGCCTGTATCGGGAACTACAAAATCACCGCGTCGAGGTACTGTTGGATGACCGCGATGAAAGGCCCGGAGTCAAATTCAAGGATGCCGACCTGATTGGCATCCCGCTGCGCGTCACAGTGGGCGCGAAAGGACTCGAAAAAGGCTGCGTGGAACTGCGCTGGCGGCGCAGCGGCAAGAGCGAAGATTTACCCGTCGGCGAAGCGGCGCAGCGGATTGGCAGACTTATCACCGAATCGTCGGGAACATGAAGCATGGCCTCCAACCTTGAGCTGGTGCGCACGCGGGGCTCGATGCGCGAGCGGTTGATTACGGCGCTCGACATCGACAGCCTCGATCAGGCGCAAGAACTGGTTCGGTTGCTTGCCAGAGAGGTGGGCATGTTCAAGATCGGCAAGCAGCTGTTTACCCACGCCGGCCCGCAAGCCGTCCGGTTGATTCAGGAACTGGGCGGTGAAATTTTTCTCGACCTCAAGTTTCACGATATTCCCAACACCGTTGCCAAAGCGGCCATCGAAGCGACGCGCATGGGCGTCAAGATGTTCAACGTGCATGCATCTGGAAGCTTGGAAATGATGCGCTTGACAGTCAAGGAAGTGGAACGCGTTTGCCGCCAGGAAAAACGCCGCAAACCTATCATGCTTGCTGTGACAGTGCTGACGAGCTTGAACCAGGATGATCTCAAGCGAGTCGGCGTCGACGGCAAAGTCGCGGACCAGGTGGTCCGTCTGGCGCTCCTGACCAAAGAAGCGGGCATGGACGGCGTGGTGGCCTCGCCCCAGGAGGTCGGGGACATTCGCGAAGCTTGCGGTCGGCACTTCGTCATCGTCAGTCCCGGCATCCGGCCCACCGATTCAAAGCGCAATGACCAGCAGCGCGTGATGACGCCCGGGCAAGCTGTGCGCGCCGGCGTCGATTATATCGTCGTCGGCCGGCCGATTCTCGAAGCAAGAGATCCCATCGCCGCGGCGCGAAACATCGTCGCTGAAATGGAACAAGCCGGCAAGTAACTGATCAGTCGGCTCCGGAAAATTTCCCGCTCAATTCTGGAATCTTTAGCTTCGCTGCGCCCAAAAGCGATGGAAGTGATGCACCGGACCATGGCCGGAGCCAACGGCAAATGCTTTGGTGATAGCGGCGGTGATGTATTTCTTGGAAAGGTCAACGGCGCGCTCGACCTTTTCCCCTCTAGCGAGATAGGCGGCGATGGCTGCCGAGAATGTGCAGCCGGTGCCGTGGGTGTTTTTGGTGCGAATGCGCGGCGCATAGAACGCGATGAATTTCTTGCCGTCGTAATACAGATCCACGGCGGGCCCCGCGCGATGGCCGCCCTTGATGACTACGGATTTTGCCCCCATCGCGACGATTTGCCTTGCTGATTCTTCGATGTCTTCGGAAGTGCGCAGCGCCATACCGGTAAGCTCTTCGGCCTCTGGAATATTGGGGGTGACCACGGCGGCGAGCGGAATCAGCCGTGAGCGCAGGGCGGCCACGGCATTTTTCTTAATTAATAGATCACCGGAGGTGGCGACCATCACCGGATCCACCACCAGGTTTCTCAGGCGATGTTCCTGAATCTTTTTCACCACGGTTTCGATGATCTTCGCGTTGGCAAGCATGCCCGTTTTGAGCGCGTGCGCGCCGATGTCCGTAATCACCGCATCGATCTGAGCCGCAACCATTTGCGGACTCAATGCCAGGATCGCTGTCACCCTGACCGTATTCTGCGCCGTGATCGCGGTGATCGCTGAGGTTCCATAAACGCCCAACGCGGCAAAGGTTTTCAAGTCTGCTTGAATGCCGGCGCCGCCGCCGGAGTCGGACCCTGCAATCGTAAGAGCTTTGTGAATCGCCATAACCGGTTATTGAACTTCAACCCGGATTGCGCAGTTGCACTCGACAGGAAGCGCGAGGCGCAACCCTTCCGTAGCAAAGTCTCAGCCGAAGGCTGATCCGCCTGTGGCAGAGATGCCGTCTGTCTCTGAGCAGATATCGAGCAACGGTGCTTCACGGCACGTTAAAGCTCGTAACAACGAAGTGCGAAAGCGCAAAAACGACTTTGAAATTTACAGTTGGACGCCTTCGCTACTCCAGGGTTCCACCTCGCTTGCCGTTTCCTCAGTCTAACTGCGGAATCCGGGTTCAATTGTCTGCGGACTATCGCCTTGTGAGACGGTTTGAATGGTTCCGCCGGGCAGCGGTCTTATGCAGCCGGCGCGTGGTTCCGCGTCATGCCCGCACCCCTGTTCATCAATCGATTCACGGCCGCTTCGCAGACTGTGCCTGTGAAAAAATCCGGATTCATGGCGGCGTATAAAGTCGCCGGATTGGCAAACGTAAAATCGCAAAAGTCTTCCTCGCTCATGATTCTGTCCTCGACCAGCTCGTATGCCTCCTGCACGACTTCTTTCATATCGGTCACATCCCAGTGGCCGATGTCCGAGCTCATCATCGCCTTTAGGCGCGCGCCCATCGGGTTGATTTTCGCATTGAAGGCCCAGGCGGCCATGGGATCGTCGGCTTCGCAGCCAAAGTAAAAATTCGGAATAAACAGATCACGCAAATCCTCCAGCGTTTCGGCGCGGCACAGAGACCAGTCGTCGAGCACTTTGGGATGGCGCTGCGGCTGGCCGAACCACTGCATGATGTCATCGAGCTTGGACTTCATTCTGTCATCACCGTGCTCGGCAATGAGTCTTTTCATGAGCCCGCGATCCATACTCGCCGGATCGAGAGCATGGACCGCTTTGGCGTTGCGCTTCTTCCAGTGGCCGACGATATCGGCGTAGAGGCTGCAAGCCCAGCTCACGCCGCCTTCCAGAAACGCAAACTTCAAGCTCGGAAACCGGCGTGTTACTCCACCGAAAAACAACGCCTTGCACATCGCTTCGCCGGCCGCGCCGAAGTGGCCGATGTGATTGTACATGTAGTTGGTAACGGAACGGCGGCTGCCCCAGCCCTGGCCCGTCGAGTGCGTCGTTACTGCGACTTTGAGTTCCACGCACTTTTTCCAGAACGGATCGTAATCGTAGGGGCTGTCCAAGGCCAGTACATCCAGGTAATTTACGTAGGCGGCAAGCTCTGGATGCTCGGCGGCGACTTTCGGGACGGATCGTTCCACGTGGGAGATGACGACGGCCTTAAAGCCTTGTTGCTTTACGGCGTACTCCAATTCCTCGATTCCTTCCCGCGGTGTGTGAACCGGAATTACCGCGACGGGCGTCATTCTGTCTGCATAGTCGCGAAAAATATCGGCATGAAAAGCGTTCAGCGCACGGCAAGCGGCGCGGCGCACCTCTTCCGCTTCGATGCGCGGCGGCTCGGTCAAGCCAAAGGTCGGATAAAGAACCGTGAAGTCCATACCTAGCTCATCCATGCGCCGATGCAGCAAGCGCGGCAGCGAAGCCGTGGCGCGGTCGAGCGTATTCTTTGCCGGCCGTGCCCACCAGGGGGGACAGGTGGCGCGGCTGTTGCGCCGCTCTTCTTCAGACATCTGCATCCAGCGGTTGTTGGCGCGGCTGCTGACCGCGAGCTTGTATCGGTTGACCATGTCGGCGCCGCCGATCTCTTTGATGTAGTCGAAAAATACCGGTGTGAGTTCCACCGTGTGGCCGTCGGTGTCAATGACGGGGTGATTCAAGCGGGCGCGGACATCAGCGGATTTAGATCCGTTCCATTTGCTCATAACGGCCTCCTTCTTTCCGTTCCAGCTACCGGACTCGACCAGCAAATGATAAACACATCATTTCATTACCGGTATATTACGGCGGTTTCCGAGCTGTCAATTCACACGCGATCGCTGTTTCGATTGGCCTCTCCATTGGGAATTTATTCGCCTGGCCGCAGCAACGACGGGAAGGGGTCAGACCCCAAATGTCCGCATCGCATTGCGCGTGATTTAATGCCTTGCTATTAGGGAAGTGCTGTTCTCAGTAGGATTGACAACGAAGGGTAGGATTATTGAGTTTGGCCCGGCCGCAACGACACTTATAAAGGAGTCCACAATTGAGTAACCAAACAGCGACCGAGGGGTGAGACCTGGAGAGCGCGGGCACAGGAGCGCAAAGGTTGTTTTCAGGCCCTGTCGGCGGGCATTTCCACCTATGGAGAGGACGGGGTGGTGGCCGGCATGGCAGAGAACCATTGACCGCGATCGGAAGGTCTCGCCTCTCGGTCGCACACTAGTGACATAGTCTCTAAATAACGAACTCATTAGTAAGCCAAAATTCGTTTGACCGTCCCAGCACATTCATGAGATGTAAATCAGATAAAAAAATTTGCCTGACTGAACATATGCCGAAAGGAGCGTTGAAATATGGCACCGTTGGAATGGAAGAAGGATCCATTTGGGCGAGATTTAATTACGACAACGGCGACTGCGGAGGGTGCGGGCGATAGTTTTGGCCCAGCCACGCTGGGATCGGCGTTCGGCAAAATTCCATCGAACTGGGACCTGGAAGCCGATGTGGTGGTGATCGGCGCCGGCGCCGCGGGGCTTCCTGCGGCGATCAAGGCCGCCGATGGCGGGGCATCCGTTCTTGTTGTTGAGGCGAATTACGACATCGGCGGGCATGCGATCATAAGCGGCGGCAATGTCCCGCTCGGCGGCGGCACCAGCGCGCAGAAAAAGTATGGCATCGAAGATTCCCCCGACGTGGTTTTCCGCGATCTCACCGACTGGACCATCGTCCAACCCAACGGCTGGCCGGATTATCGCTACAATGACCGGGAGGTAATGCGCGCCTTCGCCGATCATTGCGCGCCGACTTTTGAATTCCTCCTCGAGAACGGCGTGAAGTTCAAGGACATCGCTCCGGACAATCAGGGCGGCCATAATCTCGGCAACTCGGCGCCGCGAGAGAATCATGCGTTTTGGACCAAAGGCGCGGGTTTTGAGAGCCCAAACGCCAGACCCGGAACCGGTGTCATCAGGCCGCTGGAAAACAGCGCCCGCGCCAAGGGCGTCAAGTTTCTCTTGAACTATAAAATGACGAGCCTCGTGCGCGAATCATCGGAACAGAAGACGAGAAGAGTGATCGGCATCACGGCGGAATATACGCCGAGAATCATGCCGGGTCAGTCGACGCCGCTGAACAGCTTCCGCTCCGACGGCAACATCGACAGCACCAAGCCGACTATGAACATCCGCGCCAAAAAGGCGGTGATCCTCGCAACCGGCGGCAGCACCAGCAACGTGCACTTCCGGCGCATGTTCGATCCACGGTTGACAGAAGTGCTGCAAGTCGCCGGCGAACCCTATACTTACCAGGATGGCAGCGGTGAGCTGGCCGCCATGGCCATCGGCGCGTCGCTCTGGGGTTTCGCAAACCAGATTTTGGAGAACGGCGATAACATTCGCACCCAGCGGGTGCTCGGGACGAAGTACAATTACATGACCTGGGAGCTTGAGATCCCCATTTTTCCGTTGGTGAAAGCCACCGGCCTGAGCGTGAAGGACTGGCACGACCTGATATTGGTGAATCAAGTCGGCAAGAGATTTTATGACGAGACTAAAGGTGATTATCCCCACGGCAACGTCTACAATGAATTCAACCCCTACACGCCCAACGATTATCGTAACAACGCGAGCATCAAATACACTCCCTCCAAGTACAATTTCTTTAACGCCGCGGTGGCGATGAACGAGTACTCACAGCCGCCCGATTACTCCGCCGGCCCGGTGTGGGCGATCTTCGATGCGGACGCCGTGGAACGGGAGAAGTGGAAAGTTACACCTCCCCACGTCGATCCGGATGGTTATTTCTTCAGCGCCAATACGCTTAGCGAGCTGGCCGCCGCGATTAAAAATCCCTATCAGGCAAGGCCCATGAACGGCGCGACATTGGAGGCGACGGTAAAGAGATACAACTCTTTTGTCGACTCCGGGGCAGACGCGGATTTCGAAAAGCCGGCGCCGAAATACAAGTTTCAGACCCCGCCGTTTTACGCGGCCTGGTCCACGCCGCTTGTCCACGATTGCCGCAACGGTCTCAGGATCAATTCGAAATGCCAGGTAATGGACATGAACGGCCAGGTTATCCCCGGGCTTTACTGCGGCGGGGAATCGGCCGGCGGCTTCAACCAGCATGGGCTGGGCCGCTGCACGACGCAGGGTTTCATCGCCGGGCAAAACGCCGTGGCTGAGAAACCGGAGGTCTAAGCGAAGGCTTTATCCGGGGCGCGATTGCGAGGGAGACATTGCTTATTTTGTGAATATCGGTACGTGACTCTAACAAAATCAGGAGGACAGGAAAATGAAAGGTGCGCCGTTGCCGCCGATCAGCCGGTCGAACACCGCTTTGGTGTTGCATGACATGCAAAACGACTTCATTAAAGCGTCTCTGTCCAAGCCCGAAATGCAAGCCGTCGTAAAGCGAACCCAAGCTCTCATCGATCTGGCGCGCAACCTGCCGATCCCCGTGATCTACACCAGGGTAGAGAGTGATCCGGCCATGACTTTCCCGGCAGAGCGCGCGCCGTACCTTAGCCGCGCGACTCCGCCGATCTGCGTCAAGGGTACTCAGGGTGCGGAGGTTATCGATGAACTGAAGCCGGGCGCCGGTGATTATATCGTAACCAAGGTAAGATCGAGCGCCTTTCACGAAACCAGATTGGAAACTCTCTTGAGGGTCAAAGGGGTGTGGATCTTGATCGTCGCCGGAGGCTCGACGAACTGGGGAGTCGAATGGTTGGCGCGAGACGCCAAGTCCCGCGATATCGTTACTGTCGCCCTGCGGGACTGTACCTACTCGGCGACGGCCGAAGCGCAGGACGCGAGCCTTGCGAATATCGATGACTTCCTGGGATACGTGATGGACTCCGGCCAGGTAGTGGAATTGCTGTCCAAGGCCAGATGAAATTTTCCGGCAGTTTTCGGGCGAACCCATCACAGTTCGAGTTCTGTCCTGTGACCGCCCCAACATCCGACTCGGCTTTTCTATTTGCTCTGGCCATGCAGTCGTTTAGGGGAGGCGTAGAGTAACCAAAAGGAGAAAATCTGAATGGGCGTGAAGCTTCGTTGGTTGACATCGTCGGTTGCACTTGCACTTGTGCTTCTCAACCGCGCTCCCATGAGCGCGCAACAGCTGCCGCGATCCTTGACTTTGGCGTCCAATCCTCCGGGCACCGTCTTTTACGCCATGGCGAGCGGTCTCGCCAAGGTCGCCAGCGATGGCGCCCCGTTTCAAATGGCGGTCCAGCCCTATTCAGGGACGAGCACGTTCCTGCCGCTACTCAATACCGGCGAAATCGATTTCGGCCTCAACAATGCGGTTGACATGGCGCTGTCACACCAGGGACCGGAGCGATTGAAAATTGGCGGCCGAAATCCGTTTCAACATACGCCGAACGTTCGCCTGGTCATGCGCGGATCCATTCTGTTGACGGCGCTGCTGGTGCGTAAAGACTCACCGATGAAAAGCATTCACGATATTCGGGGCAAAAGATTGACCGGCGAATATCCGGCACAACTCGCGAACTGGTACAACCTGTTCGGCTTTCTTGCCGGCGCCGGGATGAAATGGGAAGACGTCAAAATCGTTCCGGTGCCCGCTGTAAACGAAGGTATAGATGCCTTGATTCAAGGCAGAGCCGATGTGAGTTTGTCAGCCGTGGACGCGGCAAAAGTCAAAGAAGCGGACGCCGCCATCGGCGTCCGCCACATTTCTCTGGACTGTAGTCCGGACGGCGAGAAAAGGTTGCGGCGGGCCGTGCCGGGATATTATCCATACTGGCTCAAGCGCGGCCAGGCCACTGCGATCGCGGAAGACACCTGCGTAAACGCCTATGATATCTATTTAACCACCCACAAAGCCGCCTCGGAGCGAGCGGTGGCCACGGTGCTAAAAAATCTCTGGGATAACATCGACAAGCTCGCGCCGCTTCATCCCAATTTCAAAGACTGGACGCGAAAACGCGCCGTCGATGCCGACGTGACCATCCCATACCACCCGGCGGCGCAACCTTTTTTCAAAGAGCGCGGGGCGTGGCCGGCCAGCATGGATGACGTCCAGCGCAAGCTTTTGAGTTTGAATCCGTGACGCTGTTACGTGGGCCAAGCGGCAACGTTTGAGAAAATTCCTTTTCTTCCTTGATCTATTCAAATTTCTTGCCGCCCAGGTAGATCGCCTGAATGGTCCGTATGTGGGTGATATTGTCGAGCGGATTTTTCTCCAACGCCAGCAGGTCGGCGAACTTACCCTTGGCCAGCGTGCCGAATTCCTTATCGATGCCGAGGGCCTATGAGAAGCCTTTCGAGAACGACTGGATCACCTGCATCGGCGTTAAACCCGACTGCACCATCAGCTCCATCTCCCGGTGCTCGGAAAAACCCTGGATGAAAAAGCGATCCGCGGCCCCAAGCCGTGAAACGCCTGTTATCTTCTTCTCCCCTGCGGGCGTCTAAAGAAGGATGGCTTGAACTCCTCCCTCGCTCCGGCGGCTTGTTTCAGCATCTTCGCGACCGTTACTCCCATAACATCCGCTACATAATTAGAAAGCAAGTGATCGCGCTTACTCTTGATCTTTTGCCGGATCGCATTCTTGAGCACGGCGTCTTGCCCTGCCGCTCGCAGGTCGTCGGTCACTATCGAAACAACTCCTTCGCGCCCGCGCGTTGACAGCCGAAGAGAGAACCTTCCTTCTTGAGTCTGGTCCATCAAACTGTATTCGAGCTTCTTGTCTATACTGCGGATAATACCTCTTAGTAGCTCTGCGGCCTGTTTAACCATGTCACGTTGAGCCATGGAACCTCCCTTTGTTTAAGGATCGATAAAAACCCTGTGGCGCCGAGTTCCTCGGCATAGGAAAAATTTCCAACAAGACGGTCCTCCCAACGGATCATTTATTAACCATGTTCTCCTCCTGGGAGCGAATGTTTGTTACCCGGACTGCTATAGGACAGAACATAGGTAACTTACCTACTAAAACCACGCTCTGGCCGGATTTCCTTTAGAGAACGTGTTGCAAGGAGAGACGATTTGCAGGCCTTCACCCCTGTGTCTTCCTCTTTCAGAAGGCCTGATACTGAAGTAGGGAAATTAAGCCTACGTGTTAAAAGAGCGGCTGTCAATTACACAGCAATCTTATTCCATCTGCGTCATTCCGCGAGGTCTGCGGCGCGGCGAAATCCCAAATCATCGGCACGATTCTCGGGGCTCGCGTACGTGCGCCGGCTCGACTTCAGCCGATCCGGAGGATCGTACCAACCTCCGCCGCGAATTACTTTTCCGGGGCCACTCGCCGGGCCTTTCGGATTTCTCACGTCACCGCGGGCGAAACCTTCCGCGTACCAATCTGCGACCCACTCTGAAGCATTGCCCGCGAGCTCCTGCGCGCCATAGGGGCTTTGACCGGCCTGGGCGACCGCTCACGGCTAAAAGGCCTCCCGGGTAAGCACTCTCGGAGGAGGATTTACCGAAGTTAGCCCGCCCGGCCGCCGCTGCATCATTACCCCAGGGGTACCTGCGGCCGTCCACGCCGCGCGCCGCCTTTTTCCACTCGGCCTCGGTAGGCAAACGCTTGCCCGCCCAACGGCAGTAAGAGTCGGCGTCGCGCCAATCCACACCGACTAGGGGCAACTCACCGGCGCTGTCGAGCCGCGCTTCCTCACACTGCTCGGGCGGTTTTATGCCACCGGTGGTTTTTAAAAACTCCGCATAGCGCGACACCGTCACTTCGTATTTATCGATATGAAGCCGCTCAAGTAAATCTCGCGCCGCGGTGAGTCCTCATCGTCTCCCATCGTAAAACTGCCGGCGGGAACCATCACCGCAGGCGCTCCGTCTTTGCCCGCGGTGTCGAGCGGCGCCTCCCGGCTCCTCCAATAGGCATAAGCTCCGACGAAGACGATGCTCGCGGCTGCCACTCCGACGGCCAGAGTTTTCAGGTGCGCGCGCCGTCGCGCCAGAGCAATGCGATGGACTGCGTCGGCCACGCTGGCCGCCACATTCCTCGGGCTCCAGGAATGTGATCGCTTTCAGATAAGCCGGCACCTGATCCAAACCCATGGGCCGTAAAACCACCGGCAATAGCCGGCCACCGGGATGTTCCCAAGTCGCTTGCGCGATTCCCAGTTCGGTGAGCGTGTAACTACCGGCGTCCAGCGAGGTTGGACTCAGCATGAAAATAAACAACTGCGACTTTTCCATAGCCCGCCGGATACGCATGTCATACTCTTCGCCCGGCGGTAGGTCGCTGCGATCGAAAAATACGCGATGTCCCTGTGCGCGCAAGGCCAGACTGATGGGTTCCACCAGATTGCGGTCCTCGGACGAATAGCACAGGAACACTCTCATCGCCCGGATAAGAGCACGCAGGCTGAGCTCTTACAAGCGCGCAACGTTAAACGGGTTCGGATGTGCGGCGCGCGAGAAATCGATTTTTCAGCGTTGCTCGGACGGCCGGGCGGAGGCGTGCAGAGCCGGCACGGCGTAGCGAGGTGATCGAGCGCACCCTTCGACATGCTCAGGGCAGTCGTTTTTAGCAGGAGCGGTTTTTCAACAGCCTGATTTACTTTCGACCATACAGTCTCTCCAGGAAACCGCTGCTTTTCAGTTGATCGACAAAACGCAGCTCGACAAAGTCTTCTGCTTTGGCTTTCGCGACTTTGGCGTCCCAGGAAGCCTGCACTTCCAATGTGTTCCTTAGCCCTTCCATCGTAGGATAAGTATCCGCGACGAGAAGTTGTGAGTATGCCGAATAGGCTCCCTCGAGAAGGGTCCGGTTCTGTCCCCGTGTATATTTACTCATGATCCTGAGGGTCTCTTCTTTGTTGGTCTTGAAGAAGTGAATACCCGCCGCAATCGCTTCTACCATGCGCTGAACATTGTCCGGTTGTTCGCGGATCATTTTGGCCGTTGTTACCATGCAGGTGAATTGAAAAGGAACTTTGAACTCCGCCATATTGATAATGGTTTTTTGGCCGAGACTCTCCCCCTTTATCTTCTCCGCGTCGCTGGCCACGGTGAACTCGACTTGACCGTTGATCAGGGCCATGATGCGCGCCGGTCCGCCGCCGATCGTAATCGCTTTAATTTGATTATAGGGGATACCCACTCGCTTTAGCGCAAGACGCAGGGCGAAGTCTGCGGCCGTTCCTGGAATATGCACGGCAGCGGTTCTGCCCTTCAAATCTTCGGGTGATTTGATCGCCGGGCTGCCGACTATGTAATACGGCAACGTGTTTACAATGCCGTTGATGATGGCGATATTTCCGCCGGCCATCTTCCCGTTGATCGCCGAAGTTCCGACGGCTTCCGTAAAGCTCAAATCGCCTGCCAAAAGGGCTTGAATGCCACGGGTGCTGCCGTCGATGAAGACCAGGTCGACATCCAGGCCGTATTTCTTGAAGAGACCCGCTTCCTTCGCGATCCATTTTGGCACCGAGGAACTGGGTGAGTCGGATATGTAAGCCGTGAGAAGCTTCCCCTGTACCCCGCCGGGCGAAAGCGCGAAAGACAAACAAAAGAGCACGGCACAACGACAAAAGATTTTCATAATCAGCATCCTTCTTAGGTTGACTTCACGGCCGCATCAGACAGAAACCGAGTTTTATCGAATGGCTGTTACCTTAACAAAGCTCGATCCGTTCCAACTGTTCCAACAGTTCCAGTAGTTCCAATCGTTCCAAACGTTTTGAACGGGATTTAACCGCTTGAACGTTTGAACCCAATGCAGCGGCAGGCTTACTCCTGGGCCTACACTCTGTCGCAGGTCTCGCCGGGGCATGAATAATCCGAGCTAGCGCGCCGTGAAAACTTTCAGAAACTCTTCGTTGATTTCGTTGTAGCGGGTGCCGCCGTCAATGATGTCGGAGTAGAAGAGTTTTCGGCCTCTGACGAGTTCAGGTGGATCAGGATCAACTTTCGGATTTGCAGGGATTCTTCCAGAGCGTCGAAGAATAGTCTGGCCGTCCTGGGAAAGAGTAAAATCGACAATCAATTTGGCGGCGTTTGGCGATTTGGCGTATCCGCTCACGCCTATCGCTTGCGGCGTGATTACCAGCACGTCGTCCTTTATCCACCCCATGGGCGCGCCCTTTTTCTCGAACTGGCCTATTCGATGCGCATAGGCGGCAATCCCGATCGCATGCTCTCCCGCCATGGTTAACTCCACCATCATCCGGTTGCCGCTCTGCACATGAACGGATTGCCCCGCCAATCGCTTCATAAACGCACGCCCCCTCTCGGTGCCCATATGCTGCAACATTCCGTGATACCAGGTGACTCCTGAATCGGGAATCGATATGCGGTTCTTCCACCTCGGATCGAGCAGATCGTTATAGTTCTTGGGCGCGCTGGCGGCCGGAACCAAGTTCGTGTTGTAGATCGCCACCTGGGGTAGAAGGAAGAAGCCCGACCAACGGCCCGCCGCGTCGCTAAGTTCTTTCGGGTAAGCAGATAACTCGGGAGAGAGATATCGAACCCAATAATTTCGCTTCAACGCCTGAGCAACATAAAAACCATCAAGATCGATGACATCAACGTTCAGGCTGCGTGCCCTCGCTTCCACGTCGAGTTTGCTGAGCACGGGCGCGTTGGCGGCACGAAATCTTTTGATCTCGATGAACGGGTACTTCTTCTTAATACCGGCTATTAAAGCGCTGGCATCGTCCACGTTCATTGAACCATACCAGTAGACTGGCCCTTCCTTTTTGGCCGCTGCGATTTTTTCTTCCTCGCTTTGTGCCGCGGCCGGAAATCGGCAGCAGAAGAGCGCTATGAAAATCGTGATCAGTCCAAAAACTTTGCGATTCTTTGTCATATTACTTTCCGATCTCTTAGTAATTGAAGCTTTAAATTTTCATCGCGGAAGCTCTTGCGCAGAGAATTTTTCTCAGCAACTTTCCCCGCCCGCGAAGACGAAGGCTTCGCAAGCGTCATTGGATGTCGAAAATCTCATGATAGAGCTTTCTGTAGCGTTCGTAGTTTTGGCCGAGAAATTCCGGTGTGATGACTTTAGTTTTCGGCCGCCCCAGTTCCGTATACTTCTGTTTCTGACCGATTCGCACGGGGCTGCGCACGATGTCGATACCCACGAATGCTTGACCCTCTTCCGAGAGCGCCCAGTCAATGAAGAGCGCGGCCGCGTGCGGATGAGGCGATCGGCGCGCCAGCAAGAGCACTTGGGCCTTGGATAGCACTGGTTCCAAGAACGCGATGCTTAGTGGTGCTCCGGAATCGGCCATCAAGAGGGGCCTTTGAGAGTGTGACCAAGGGACGATCTCTACCTCTCCGGCCGCTAGGAGCTGGGCCTGAAGCGTATAGCCGCTGCGAATCAGAATCTCTTGTTTGGCCAGCTTGCGAAAGTACTCGATGCCTTCCTTTTCTCCCCAGCTATCGAGCAGACCGCCGAATACATCTCCGGCATCTCTGTCCAAAGACATTTTGCGTCCCCTCCAGCGCGGCAGCAAAAGATCTTGATAACTCTTTGGGACCTCGCCGGCCTTGACGAGGTTCTTATTGTAAGCGAGCCCTACAACGAGGTAATGGTATGCGCTCCAGAGATGTCGCGGATCGATGAATTCGGCGCGCACGGAATCCAACTCGGAAGAGCGATAGGGATCGACAAAACCACCGCGAATGAGATCAGAAACCGGACCGGCCGATAGCTCGATAATATCGACTTCGTGTTTTCCTGCTCTCCCTTCGTTGACCACCCGGTTATAGATGGCGGTTGAGCCCGAGCGATAATGGCCGATGGAAATATACGGGTGAGCTTGACGGAATTTCTCCAGCATGGGGCGAGCAGCATCGACGCCCAGGGTGCCGTAAACAACCAAACGCGCCTCCTTCTTCGCCGCTTCGATGAGCCGGGTCTTGCGTTCCGGCTTCTTTAAAGGTTCATAGGCCTTGAGAATTTCGCCTGCGGTTTGCGCATGGATCGGCGAAACCGGGATGGCCAGATACATAGCTATAAGAAGGATTCCGATCACGGCTTTGATTCTCATCAAGACGCCTGCGGCATTCTCTTGCAAGCCTTAACACGGCCGTACGCACGCGTTCAACCGCCACAGACTTCGTGCCAAGCCGGACTATTCACGCACTGCACAACGTTGACACAACGCCGCGTCATCGGATACGCTCGGCTGTAAAATAGGAATTGCTATCTGCTTTGGCGCACTGGCTACAAAGCTATGGATGCCTGGCTCTCCCGCATGATGGTGCCCGCTTTGAGTTCTACGCTTTGGCTTATAAAGAATCCCTCTTTTCATTTTGAGCTTCCGCGCCCGCGGCCCCAGTCGCTGACAGGGGCAGGCATCTGATGGACGCCACGTTCGACTGGAAAGCGCTCCTGCTGTACATGCGCGAACGGCAGGTCGTCCCCGTCATCGGACCGGAAGTCGTCACCGTCACCTCCGGCGGCCGCGCCATGACGCTCGACCACTACGTGGCGGAGCGGCTGACGCAGACGGTGCCGGTCGACGCGGGCGCGTTGTCCGCCGGGTACACGCTGAGCGATGTCGCTTCGGTGTTCCTCAGGCAGCAACGTGGCGATCGACGGCGCCTGTGGATCGAGATTCTATCCATACTCGAAGAACAGCCGATCCAACCTTCCGAGGCGCTCCTGCGCCTTGCTGCCATCGAAGAGCTGTCGCTTTTCGTGACCACGACGTTCGATCCACTGCTGGCGCGCGCGCTCGCTCAAGTCCGTGGCGCGTCGCGTGAAACCGACGTTCGCGCGTACTCGCTGCGCAGTCAGGTGGCAGATCTCGATGAAGACTGGCCCGTGACGCGGCGCCCCGTCGTCTACCACCTCTTCGGGCGCGTCTCCGCCTCCGGCGACTACGTGGTCAGCGACGAAGACCGCCTGGAGTTCATCCATGCGCTGCAGTCCGAATCGAGACAACCGCGCCTGCTGTTCGATCAATTGCGCGATAGCCACCTTCTCCTCATCGGATGCAGTTTCCCGGACTGGCTAACGCGCTTCTTCTTGCGAACGCTCCGGCGCCAGCGTCTCGGCCTGGATCGCGATCGCTACGAAGCCGTCGCAGACAACAGGACAAACAGCGACCGGACGCTAGCGCTGTTCCTCCAGGATTGCCGTGTCCAGGTCTATCCGGGCGGCGGCACGAGCGAATTCATTACTGAGCTGGCCGCGCGGCTGAACAGCCAGCCGCGCAAGGCCGACGAGCAACCAGTTTGTCCGGTATCACCGACGGACGCGCCGAGCGCGGTATTTTTGAGTTATGCCAGCGAGGATCGCGAGCGTGTCGCTCGTATTCGGGATGCGCTCGAGAGCGCGGGGATTCAAGTCTGGTTCGACCAACGCGCGCTGGAGCCCGGCGATGAGTATAAGGACGTGATCCGCGAGGCCATCGAAAAGTGCACGTTCTTCTTTCCGTGCTTATCGGCGAACTCGTTGAGCGGGCAGATCCGGCGCTTCTTTCGCTTCGAATGGAACAGAGCCATCGAAGAGTCAGAGTTCCGCGACAAGGACTTCCCTTTCATTCAACCGCTGGTCCTCGACGACCTGGCCGCAGACTCCGAAAGGATTCCGCCGGCATTTCGCAACCGCCACATGCAACGATGTCTCGACGGCCAGGTGGCCCCCGAGTTTATTCGTCTCACCGTCGAACGCCTGGCAGCGGCCGGTCGCATGGCGAGACGCGGATGAAGGACAGAGCGCAAATTCCTATCGAGGACCGCACCACAGCCGAGAATCCATGGCCGGGCCTGCGCTCCTACGACGAGGAGGAGCAGGATTTCTTTTATGGGCGGTCGGGGGAAACCCTGGAGCTTTTCCGGCTCGTTCGACGCGACGTGCTTACGGTATTCTTCGGAATCTCAGGCATCGGCAAGTCGTCGTTGTTGAAAGCGGGTCTTTTTCCGATGCTCCGGGGCGAGGGGCTGCTGCCCATCCGGCTGCGTCTCAACCTGGCGGATCCTGACCCTCAGTTTGCCGCTGACGTCATACGCGCCTTCGAAGACGACGCGACCGCCCACGCCCTGAGCATCGAGCGTGGCGATGCGCCGGTCTCGAACGGCGACTCCCCAACGTTGTGGGAGTATTTCCACCGGGTCCGCGTCTGGGATCACGCCGATCGGCTCACGCCCGTGCTGGTCTTCGACCAGTTCGAAGAAGTGTTCACGCTCGGCGGGTCTGCGCACGCCGCGCCCCATATTTCGTCGTTTCTGACGGAGTTGGCGGATCTCGTGGAAAACCAGATACCGGCAACAGTGCGCCGCCGCATCGATCAGACCCGCCAACCACCGGCATTTCGGATGGACCAGACACCATACCGCATCGTGCTCGCACTGCGCGAGGACTATCTGGGCAATCTCGAGGGCCTCGTACCTCTGATGCCTTCGCTCAGCAAACGCAATCGCTTCCGATTGTTGCCGATGACGGCAAAACAGGCGCTGGACGCGGTGCTCAAACCTGGCGCAGGCGTAATCACCGAGCAGGTGGCGAAGCAGGTCGTGGCCGCGGTGGGTTTCACGCGCCGGGCGGCCGGCGCGATGCTCATCCCATTCCGTCAGCAAGGTGATCGCAGCGAGGAGAGCGAGATCGAGCCGTTTCTGCTCAGCCTTGTGTGTCGCGAGTTGAACAACCGCCGCCAAGAGCAAAAACTCTCGATGATCTCCGCCGAACTCGTCCAGAGTTCGCAAGGAGGCGTTGGCCAAATCCTCAGTGATTTCTACGATCGCTGCTTTAGTGGCATGGGACCCGCGGTACGCGTCTTCGTAGAAGATCAGCTGGTCGGGCGGACCGGATACCGGCAGATGATTGCGCTCGCCGATATACAAGAAACTCCTGAGGTTCATCAGGCGATCCCGACACTCGTCGCGCGGCGGCTGCTGCGCATTGAAGAGGATCGCCACGGCGTCGCCCGCGTGGAACTGACCCACGACGTGCTCACACCCATCGCCGTGAGCCACCGCAACCGCCGGGTCGTCGAAGAGGAGACAGCTCGAGCCTTGCAAGAACAACGCGCCGCCCGAAGGCGCAGGGTGGTGGGAATGCTAACGATGCTGCTGGTTGTGGCGGTTGGCGGCATGGGTGTGGCGATCTGGCAGTGGAGTATCGCGACAGATGCGTTGAATTTAGCGCAGCAGCGGTTGGACGAAGTAAACAAGGCCCGCGAGCTGGCCCAGCGCCGACTCGAATCGGCAGAAGCGGCGCAACAGGCCGCCGAAGCAGCGCTGAAGGCCTACGACACCTTGAAGCGCGCGAGTCCTGCGGACACGCCGGCCGCCGCGCAAGAAGTCCAGCAGTTGCAATATCGCGCTCAAACCGAATTGGCGGTGTCGAACCGTATCGGCGCCGCGGCGAACGCGCCCGCGCCACCGGTTCAGTCTGCTCAGTCTGCTGCACCGGCGCCGCTGACTCCGCGCACATACGTCCAGGTGCGCAGCCAACTCGAAGCGGAACGCGCAAACCAGTACCTCATACCGCAGCTTCGCAAAGCCGGTTTTACCGTTCCGGCTCCCGAGGTTCTGGCTACCGGACCGAGCTTAACGGAGGTGCGCTACTTTCGCCCTTTGGAAAAAGAAGGGGCCGAGCGCATCGTCTCGACCCTGCGGGAGGCAGGGATTCCGAACGCGCAGGTCAAGTTCGTCCGTGGCTACGAGAATTCACAGAGAATTCGCCAGAATCATTTCGAGGTCTGGCTCGCGCCCGGGAATATTCCAGAGACTCCGTCGCGTTGAGTATTTTCGCCGGTCCGCCGGAGAAACTAAACAATAACTCTGCACGTGGCAAGCCTGATCCCAGCTGTTGGCCGAAATACAACGATGCTCGGCCATTCGTGAACCGCTATTTTCACAAATAGGCACGCCTTTGAGAAACCTTCGGTTCACCCTTCAACCCGGAATCCCTAGTTAGACTCAGGAGACGGCAAGAGCGAGGTGGAACCCTGGAGTAGCGAAGGCGTCCAACTGTGAAATTTCAAAGTCATTTTGCGCTTCGCACTTCGTTGATACGAGCTTTAACGTTCCATTCAAGCACCGGTGATCGATGTCAGCTCAGAGGCAGAAAACCATCGACTTTGCTACGGAAGGGTTCCGCCTCGCGCTTTCTGCGGAGCGCAACTGCGGAATCTGGGTTCGCCTTAGCTCAGAACCTTTTCTCAGTGTGTCGATGCATGGCAACCCTTTTCAACAACCGTGAAGGGTTGACCTTCGACTCCTTGCTTCGGGCTTGCCAAGTATGGGGGCTATCCGTACAATCCTCCGGCAGACGATGTTGCGCTAAGCGAGACCTCCATCGGGAGACGCGGAACCATGATCCGTTTTCAGATTATCGAACGCCCCGGAGCGAATCTTCATAAGACGCTTATCGATGCGATGCGCGCCGGCGAGCTGCGCACTTTCGAAGCAACTAGACGCGGCCGGCGGATCCAGCATAAGAATGTCTTGTATCCCGGTTGGATGAACTGGTCTGTCCACGATGGCATGATCAATTGCGAAGTCATCAGTCCGCGTAAGCCCGGTCGTGAATGGCAGTTCTTTAGCGCCTTTCTCGGCCGCCTGGCAGATCGTTATGCCGACCAAATCGTCGGCATTAATATTCAGTTCCCCGACGCGACCGCAGAATCCGCTAGGGCATTGGTCAAAAAGCGCCGGCGCAAACGCCGCCCCAAATAGGAAACTATGACCCTTGCAACCTATCTGAAACGCCGTCCTAGCCCAGGAGATTATCGTGATTATAAAACTGCTTTGCGCCATTGCTCTGGCCTCTAGTGTCGCGGCCGCGAACCATGCTTCTGCTCAAGGACTGGAAAAAGTCCGCATCGTCTACGCCAGCCGCAGCATTCCCTTCCTGTCGTCCTTCGTCGCGAAGGAAAAAGGTTTCTATCGCAGTCACGGACTCGATGTCGAGTTGATTCAAATCGCCCCGCGCCTAGCGGTGACGGCCCTGGCAACCAACGAAGTGGATTACTCGATGAACATCGGTTCCAGTTTGCGCGCGGCGATGAGAGGTCTCCCCGTACGCGCGGTAGCTTCGAGCACGGTGGCGCCGTTCTTTGCTTTGGTGGCGCGAGAAAAGTCGGTGCAGGATCTCAAAGGAAAGCTCGTCGGCGTCACAGATCCCGGCGGGACCAATTATCAGGTCACAAAGATCATCTTGTCTCAATATGGGCTGGTCCCGATCAAAGATGTTCCGCTTATCACCATCGGCGAGGAGAAACTTTTGCTCGACGCGATGATCGCGGGCCGCATCGCCGCCGCGGCAATCTCGCCCCCCTGGCCGTTCGAGGCGGAGCGTCACGGCTTTCGCATTCTGGTCAAGGCTTCCGAGGTGGTTCAATTTCCTTTCGTCGGCATCAGCACAAATCTTGATCGGATCAAGAGCAAACGGCCGCAGGTAAAACGATTGATACGGGCGGAGCTGGACGCGCTAAGATTTATCCGGGAACGAAAAGAGGAAACCGTGGAATTGATCGGGCGGCAATTTCGCATGGAACGCGACGTGGCGCAAAAATCCTATGATTTTACCGCGTCGTTTTTCAGCAAGGATGGACGCATCAATCCGGACGGAGTAAAGAAATTGATTGCCATCGAGCAGGAAACCGGCGGACTCAAGGGGGATGTTGCGGTCGCCCAGACTGCGGACCTGTCTTTGGTCGATGAAGTTCACCGCGAGGTGGCGGGGCGTTAAAGAAACATGGGAAGTTCAATGTTGATTCGAGTCCGGAAGCTGTTGGCTCGGTCGAATGGGTTAATAACGATGCCGGAGCCACGCATCCACGGATATACGCCTGCGCGGTTTCGAGTGTCGATCGAAGGCGGAGCTCAAAACATTATCCTCGCAACTGCTCCGGACGTAAGTTTCAACCAACACGCAAGCGGCTGATGCAGCAGGAGGAAGCATGAAACGAGAAGTGGCGGCGGAGATCGTCGATTCTCTCAAAGAGGCGGGTGTCGATTTCGTCGCCTCGCTTACCGAAGCGAATCTCCATGATCTGGTCATGGCGCTGGGCGAAGATCCGGCAATTCACCACGTGCCCGTTACCCGCGAGGAGGAAGGCATCGGCATCTGCGCCGGGGCATACCTGGGCGGGAAAAGGCCGGCCATGGTGATGATGAACGCCGGCTTCTTGTTGTCCGCCAATGCTTTAGCAACGATCTGTCTTCATCCCGGCATACCCGTCTTGATGTTGATCGGCCACAGTGGCGGCGTCGGCGAAGAAAACGCCGGGCATGCCACTGTTGGCAGTCTGACCGAGCCGGTGCTCCAGGCCATGCACATTGTCTATGAGAAAGTCGGCCGTTTTGAGGATATTCGCCCGACCATTCGCGACAGCCAGATGCTCGCGCGCTCCTCACGCCGGCCTACGGCCATTGTCCTGAACAAACAAGCCCTGAGGTAGTTTGATGAAAAGATACGATTGTCTCAAAGCGATCGCGCCCCGCTTCGGCGAGGAACTGGTGGTCACGAACCTCGGTGCCGTGCGCCACGAGTGGCAAGCCCTGAGACCTCACCCGGGTAACTACCATCTGCAGAACCTCGGCCTCACCTCTTCCATGGCACTGGGGTTGGCATTGGCACTGCCGCATCGCAAAATCGTGGCTTTCGACGGCGACGGTTCTTTGCTGCTCAATCTCGGCAGTTTGGCGACCATTGCGAACCAACATCCGAAGAACCTTATCCATATTGTCTTCGATAACGAATGCTACGAGTCCTCCCGCGGCGCGCCCACGGCGACGGCCGGTCAGGCCGACCTCGCCGCCATTGCGCGGGGCGCCGGTTTTGCCAACGTCATTACCGCCAAGACGCTTGCCGAATTCGAGGAAGGATTCTTGCGCGCTTTGAAGGCTAACGATCTCTATTTCATTCTGGCGAAGGTCGAGGCGGGAGCCGGCGATGTTCCGGCGGCCGCTTTGGACTCCCAGGAAAACAAATACCTGTTCGTGCGCTATATCGAGAAATCCGAGAACCTGAAAATCCTCACCTCGACTTTGTCGCGCGCCAGCGATCCGCGATCTAAGTGACGATGAGACGACAATGTGCAGAGTCAAAAACGACAACCTCGCTAATCTTTCGCTTCGAACTTTTTCACCCGCCAAATTTTCCGGCGATCGAGTTGCAAAAATCGGCCGGAGGATGTTCGGTATTAATTGCCACGTTTAGTTTTCGAATCCAGCAAGTACTGACGCCTGCCCGTGGCAAAGCTCCGTTGCGTTGAACGGATCGTTTGATTTCTTCTTGGGAGGATTTCGATGGAGCACCAAGAACAACAACCGAATAGGGAGATCGCGCGGGCGAACGGCGGCGCGAAGTTATGGCGCTGGGTGCGCTGTATAGGTAAAGCATTGTCCGCAATCGTTTTCGTAATCGTGGTCATTGCTGCGCTCTATGCCGCGATTCGTTTCATTCCCGACCGCGCGGTGACCTACGATACGATGGTCGATCATTTCAAATATGGCTCCACCGGCGGTGATCGCGTGACGGGGATTCCGTTCTGGATCTGGCAAGCAATGCCGCTGATTTGCGTCGATGATTTGAAACAAGTGGCGCGCGACCGGCTTGCCGACGACTATGACAAGCGCGTCGCAAAGTACGAGCGCGGCGAGAATGCCCCGGCGAAGCGGCGCGAACTGTCGCGCGAGGGCTACAAAGCTCTCGGTTTCCTCTATGAGCAGAACGCCAACAGGCAGGAACGGGACCTCCCCATCGGGGTTTCCCAGCGCCGGAGCTTCGGTTTAGACCGTTCGTATATAAACTGCGCTATTTGTCATACGAGCAAGGTACGCAAGGATGCCAAGGATCCCGGCACGCTTGTGGTGGGTATGCCGGCCAATCTTTTCAACCTCTACAATTTCGAGCACTTTATTTTCCAGTGCGGCAAGAACAGGCGCTTTAACGCGCTCGAAATGATCCCCGAAATCCAGAGCCTCGGCGGCAACCTCGGGTTCATCGACCGTTACGTGGTCTATCCTCTCGCCATTGAGGCGGTGGAATTTGCGATCCGTTTTCTCGAATACGTGGCCGGCTTTTCCGTGCGTCAGCCCCACTGGGGACCCGGGCGCAACGACACGTTCACCAACAACAAAATCTTTTTATATGGTGAGCCCTGGCGCGAAACCATGCCCGATTGGTGGAAAACCGGAAAGGTCGATCCGGAAGGCATCGGTATCGTCGATTGGCCATCGATCTGGCTGCAAGGGCAGCGCAAGAAGCGCTCCGACGGCCGGCCTATGCACCTGCACTGGGACGGTAACAACGACATGGTGGAGGAGCGCAACTTGAACGCCGCGCTGGCCACGTCGGCTCTGCCGGGGTACATCGACCACGAATCCATTGAATGCATCGAGCAATGGCTCGAGACCTTCGAGCCGCCGAAATACGAAAAGTTTTTCCCCATCGATGATGCCCTGGCGAAAAAAGGTGAACCGATCTACGCGAAATACTGCGCCGAGTGCCATGGGCGTAACGGGAGAGATTTCTCCGGCAAATATGTCGGGTTCGTGACGCCGATTAAAGAAATCGGCACGGACCGCCACCGCTTGGACAATTACACCGAGATTCTTGCGCTGAACATGGCCACAACCTACGCCGAACAAAAACGCAAGTTGCGGCCCCATGCTTGCCCCGGCGGCACCACCTATCAACCGCCGAATCGGCTGGCGCTCGCCGGCAAAGAGCCGGGAGAAATCCGCTTGGCAGCCGTTGAAAAGGAAGACGGATCCTACCGTTACAAGCACTACCGCAAGACCAATGGATACGCGAATATGCCGCTGGATGGCGTATGGCTCCGTGCGCCTTATCTGCACAATGGTTCGGTGCCGACGCTGCGCGATCTTTTGAATCCCCAGTCCGAGCGTCCGCCGGAGTTTTACCGAGGCAACGATATCTACGACCCGAAAAATGCGGGCTTTATGTCCACCCAGCCGAAAGACGCCGAGGGCAAAAATTTGTTTTTATACAAAACCAATATACCGGGCAATCGCAACGACGGTCACGAGGGCCGCAGATACGGCACCGAATTGCTGCCAGGCGAGAAAGAGGCGTTAATCGAGTATTTGAAAACCTTCTAAGTGGAGACGACCCATGGAAGCGAACACAAGTCGAAAGCGGCGCAAGCTAATAATATGGGGTTCGATACTTGTTGTCATCGGCGGCATCGTCGGCTGGATCGGCTATGATCGCGCATTTCGCGAGCATCCGCAGCCTGCCTGGGTGATGCAGGATGCCGACACTCGCTTTATGTATGGGTCGATAGGAGCTGAGCATGACGTGGGCATCCCCTATTGGATATTTTACGTAATGCCCCGGATGTTTCCTGAGAAATTTCCCGGCAACGGTGGCTATGCGTCGCTCGGAATTCCTTGGGAAGAAGGGCAGGAGCTTCCCATCGGTTTTACCAAGAAGACCATTGGCTTTCCGCGTGTCGCCAACAACTGCGCGGCTTGTCACACCGCGAAATACCGAACTGCGTCCGATGCCAAGCCGGTTTTCGTGCCCCTTGGGCCCGGCCATACCAACAACGTCCAGGGCTTCATGCGCTTGCTCATCGATTGTGCCAAGGACCCGCGCTTCAATAGCAAAAATATTCTTTTCTATATTTCGTTGCATACCAAGCTCGATTTGATCGACACATTCCTGTACAAATTTTTCATTATCCCACTGACTAAAAAGCGTTTGCTTGAACGGGAGCGGCAGTTTCAATGGATCTACAACAAAGCCTATCCGGATTGGGGGCGCGGCCGAGATGACGCGATGAATCTAACCAAATATTTCATGATCGAGGTTGATCCGCCGGACGACGGCACCTTCGGTCCCACCGACTTTCCTTCTATTTGGAACCTCAAGAAATATGATTCCAAAGAGGGCGACAAGAATCCTCAACGGCTAAATCTTGGAGGAGACACCTGGGACGCTTATTCTGTAATAATGGATTCAGCCCTCGGACTATTGGGCGCTGCGCCCCATGACAAGGAGGAATTCATCGGGCATGTGAAGTGGATCACGGACTATGCCAAGCGCACGCCGCCTCCCAAGTACCCCTTCCCGATTGATGAGACCAAGGCCAAAGCCGGTAAGGCGGTGTTCGATCAGCACTGCGCCTCGTGCCATGCAGAGGACAGCCCGCTGGTGGGGCGTCCACTGCCACTGGCGCAAGTCGGCACCAACAAAGACCGTCTGGATACCTGGGGCAAGAAATACGCGATAGAGTCCAATAAGGTCGTCAGGAATTTTGGGATCGAACGGCGCGGCTTGGTCGAGGAGGACTCGCCCGGTTACAACGTTCCGCATCTGGACGGAATCTGGTTGCGGGCGCCTTATCTACACAATGGTTCGGTGCCGAGCTTGAACGACCTCCTGAAGCCGCCCGCGGAGCGGCCGCGCGAATTCTATCGTGGCTACGATCTTTACGATCCGGTTAGCGTCGGCTTTGTCGCGCAGGGCGACGAGGCAAAAAAGGTCGGTACTCTGCACGATGTCAGCCGAAAGGGCAACGGTAACGAAGGCCATCCGTTCGGCACCGACCTGCCGAAGAATGATAAAGACAACCTGCTCGAGTATCTAAAGACGTTGTAATCCGAAAATAGCTCCGTGGTCGGTTTCAACCCGGATTCCGCAGTTGCCGTCGATAGCGTAGGCGAGGTGCAACCCTTCCGTAGCGAAGTCTCAGCCGAAGGCTGATCCGCCTGTGGCGGAGATGCCATCTGCCTCTAAGCAGAGATCGTTCACTGGTGCGGTGAGAGCCAGTTCAGCCTGATAACGAGGAAACGCCAAAGTGCAAAATGACTGTGAAATTTTACCGTTGGACGCCTTCGCTACTCCAGGGTTCCATCTCGCATGCCCTCTCCTCTCAGTCTAACTGCGGAATCTGGGTTCATGCATGGTGGCACCGAGCGCCAACTTGACCAGGTCAGAACAACCTACCTTGTTAGTAGCACAGTGCATGATTCCTTGGGGACTCGCAGGTAAACCATCTCACCAATAGTAAGGGAGAATGAAGGGTGCACCTTTACCCGGAAAGGCTGATCCTTCACGCGTATCCGGCAATCCAGGAAGTCGCCCATGAAGGCGGCGATTTCCACTTTACCCTCGAGCACAATGCCCGAAAAATCCAATGGCTGTCCTGGATGTTCTTTAACGATGCCAATGTTTTCCGGCCGCAGCGTGATAATTACATTGTCGCCTTCGTGAAAATCCCCTGGGACATCGCAATGCAAGGGGCCGTGTATGGTCTGAACGGAGACAGGCGCCGACGAAGATTTTCCCAATATCTGGCCCTCAATGATGTTGGTTGTGCCAACGAACTCCGCGGCAAAGCGGGTTTGTGGCGACATATACGCGTCCTTGGGGTTGCCAATTTGCTCAATCTTTCCGTTGCGCATGATTGCCACGACATCCGACATCGCTAATGCCTCAAGCTGGTCGTGAGTTACATAGAGAGTCGTTATATGAAGCCGTCGAGTTAGTTCCACTAACTCCATCCGCATCTCTTCTCTCAGTTTGGCGTCCAAGTTACTCAGCGGTTCATCTAGAAGCAGCAGCTTGGGCTCCCCCACCAGCGCGCGAGCCAGGGCCAGGCGTTGTTGCTGGCCGCCGCTGAGCAGCGGTGATGGACGATTTTCGAGCCCTTGCAGTTGCACTAATTCCAGGACCCTAAGCACCTTATCGCGTATCGCGCGCTTTGGGACTTTTACCTTCATTTGAGTGAGAGGGAATGCGACGTTTTCAAAGACACTCATATGCGGCCAAATGGCGTAGGACTGAAACACCATCCCGATGTCTCGTTGGTAGGGTGGCACAAAAACGTTTCGTAATCTTGACACCACCAGTTCGTCGCCGATGTAGACATCTCCATCATCGGGATACTCCAGACCCGCCACGCAACGCAGCGTCGTGCTCTTTCCGCATCCCGATGGACCAAGCAAAGTGAAGAACGCTCCATCTCTTATTTCGAAACTGACGCTGCGAACCGCCTGCACCTTGCTGTCATCCATCGCGAAATTTTTGGTCAGGCCTTCGATCTTTACCGCTGCGTGGTTATCCATATCAAAGGTTTGCTTTGGCTGGGAGAATCTTTAACGGCCCCAACCGCCAGTGGATATGCGACGTGTAAATATCGCGATGATCACGACGATAACGAACAATAGAACCATGAATGTGGACGCGATTTGATAGTCGCCGGTGGTATAATGCCGAAACACTTTGTTGGCGATCACGGCACTGGTTCCGGACGCTAAGTAAAGCGGCAGAGTGAAGTCCCGTATAGCGTGGGCGAAAACCCAAATCCATCCGTCAATAAACGCGGGCATAAGCAGCCGCAGATTGATGCGGAGGAAGCTGGACAGGTTTCCCGCGCCGCTTACGTAAGCCGCTTCGTCCAGGCTTTTGTCGATTTGCAACTGCGCCGCGTGCATGAGGCGCGTAGAATAGGCGAGATAGCGGGTGGTAAAGCCCATGATGAGAATCCAGACTGTGCCGTAAATGGGAATCGGGGCCCGGATGTACACGACAATAAGAGCTAGTCCGATGACGGGCGCCGGAATAGCGAGGGGAAGAAACGTCAGCGCGTTGATAACTCTCGTGAGCGGAGATGGCCGGCGCACAGACAGCCATGCGATCAACGTAGCCAAAAACATAGTAGCAAAGGCTGAGCTAATAGACACGATAGCGGTGTTCACAAGCATGTCTGTAATACCGCGACCGCTCAACAGGAGTTGATAGTTCTCGAGCGTGAAAGTTTTGAGGCCCTGCAGTGATGGCGCGCGGTAAAAAGGTTGGAAGCTGGTCCAGCCGATAATGAAGAAGGGCAATACCACGTCCAAAAACAGGTAGAGCCCAAAGAGAGCCAGACAAGGGTACTTCCACTTGCCCAGCTTGACGATGGCAGGGCGATATCCCTTACCAGTGACTACGGCGAACCGTTCTTGACGCCGCACCGCGTACAAATAGAACGCGATAAGAACGACTCCCACCGTCAGCGCGATAATAGCGTACGTCGCTGCGAGGCCGTAGACAGGAAGGCCCTCAAGGTCCGCACGAGTGGTGTCAAGATATATCTGGACACTCAGCACCTTGTAGCCCGCCGTTAATCCAAGGATCAAGGGAATTTCAAAGAACTCGACCATAAATACCATATAGAGGATAAACACTGTGACGATTCCGGGGCGGAGGAGAGGCAGAGTGATACGCCTTAGAGTGTTGACGGGATTGGCACCCGCCGTGGCCGCGGCGTCTTCGAGGGCTGGGTCCATGTTGCGAAACAGTCCTAAGAGGAGAAGCCAGATGGACGGCACCGACGAAATCACCGTCACGAAGACCATACCCCATATGCTGAAGATGTTGAGAGGTCCGCGACCCTCGAGGCCAAAGAGGTCGCGAAGATAGACGTTCAGAGCGCCGGCATTGGGACCTGCGAGCTGCACCCATGCGATGGCTACCAAGAACCCCGGCACTACCATGGGCACGAACATCAGGCTGTAGAGCCAACCCCGTCCCGGCAAGTCAGTGCGGTTGATCAGCCAAGCAAAAAAAAGCGCGATAGGCAAAGCCAGAGCTATACTCGACAGGGAATATTTGAAGGTGTTCCACAGAAGAAAATACGTGCTCGGATTGGCAAATACTCGCGGATAATACTCCAGGGTAAACTCAGGGCGAAGGTCCAGAGGCAGTACATTCTGTGGCCTGAAGCTGGTTATCAGCACAGCGACTAGAGGCACGAGGACCAGCACCAGCACCGTGAGCATCGCCGCCCATGGCAAAACCGCATCCGTGAGCAACTGCCTGCGGATACCTATGGCACCGCGCTTAGCGCCAATTAAAACGGCCGTAGTCGAAGACATCGTCTCATTCCCGCGCCTTCACTCGAGCCTTAATCCATCCTAGGTCCGGCCGGTGAAGGAGGCGAAATACCACGCGTTACGAATTCCCTATATTCCGCTTTGGATCTTTTATTGGAGCGTGCGATAGGCCTCCTTGGCTATACGATCCCGGAACTTTCTATCAAGAGTGGCGGTTTCCTTGTCACTCACCTCGCGCATATCCTTGAAAGTCAATCCCTGTTTTTTCATCTGCGCAGGGAGCGTGCCGTAGGACCAATCGGGAAAACCCACCGTCCATCCCTCTGTCGTACGGATTCGACCGGCAAGCTCTTCAGGCGCCGTTGCCCAGAATGCCGCCAACAGGGCAGAGAGTTTGGGATGGCTGGCGTGCTTGAAGGTGCAGAAAACGTCGGTAAGGTTGACCCAGCCGTCCTCTGGTATCATCCAACCTACCGGTGCTCCCTTCTCCACCTGAGCCTGAGCATACTGCAGGTTAATTGTTCCGATCCCGACTTCGCCACTGGCCACGCCCGAAGCGATGGCGGGAGAGCTTTCGAGGAAAATAGGATTATTAGCTTTGATTTTCTTGGCCCAGTCGAGCACCTTTTCTTCACCCCACACACTCCGTAAGTATTCACCGGGCGCGCCATTGGCGAACGCGGAGATTTTTCCCTTGAATTTGGGATCAAAGAGGTCTGCCCACTTCCTTGGCGCTTGGCTGTCTTTTATCAGATCCTTGTTGTAATAGAGCACATAAGTGCGCCAGGTAATGGTGACGCAGCCCTTGCGCAATTGCGGCCATGTCACGGCTTCGTTGATCTCCTTTATTACTGGCCACTTCTCTCCAAACGTTCCCGCCCAATCAATATCAGCCAAGGCCCCAGCTTCCTCAACGGAGCCGAACATCGTATTGCCATAACCCGCGATGATGGGAACATCTTTTTTGCCCGCCTGATACTCGGCAATGTACGCCGCGGTTATTTCATCCCAACCCTTGGGGTCGTTTACCAAAGTGACGTCAATTCCGAACCGGTTTTTGAGGGCCTCTTCGGTCCAGCGGAGACTTTTGTCTTTAATTCCTGGCACCCGAATGTAGACGGTCTTTTGCTTTGCCGCCTCCTGCCGCGTGGCCTCTATAAACGCGTCGAACTTGGGACTGCCAGACGCGGAGGCAGCCGGTGCGCTCTCGGTTTTTGGCCCGTTCGCGCTGCTCGAATCCTCACCACGACCACACCCCGCAGCAGCTACAAGTGATGCAGCCAAACCCCAAACCATGATCCGTGATACTGTTAACAGGCTCATAGTCAGATACCTCCTGCCGGAATTTTGGATCGTGACGTGGTCGATAGCTCGGCGAAAATCACTCTTATAAGGGGTTCTATTTCCTTTCGGGACCTAGAATGAATGGCTTTCAATTCGCTTCCATGAGCTTTGATAGCCGCTCATACTACACGATACCCTAGAAAAATGTCCCACTTCCAGATCTATGGATAAAACCGCACACTAGCCGCGAAAGGCAAGCAGCGCCGGATTTCAAACCTTTCTTTGTTATTGTTAATTGCGTCTTCTCCTATCTAGAGAGAAAACGGACCTTGCTAAAGGGGAAAATACACTTGAGGCCTGTCGCGACTCATATAAAAAAAAGCTCTCGATTGTCAACAGCTCTCGACGCTTGGCAGCGTCCGTACATTACGCAAACAAAATCACAGGACCGGGGTGTTAACTCTAATCCGACAAAACGTTTTCCGAGCGAAGCAGCGAACGAATTATCCCTTCCCCCTTTTGGAGACTGTGTATGTCATTCCGAGCCGCAGGCGAAGAATCTCGTCTTCGTAACAGCTTGAAAATGCGAGATGCTTCGCTCCGCTCAGCATGACATAAGCGCGCTTTCACGGATTGCGACATAGTCTCTTGCGGGAGAATGCTAGGATGAGGGGTGTTCCTTGGCGCCCTCACCTCATTCCTCTCCCGTCAAGGGCGTCAAGGGAGAGGATGCGAGTAGCTCACCGCAAGTGAGAAGTGCACCAAACATGGCCTTCGCAGGTCCGGCCCGGCCTCGCGCTTTCCTGAATTAGTGGCACGGCGAAAGCAATGTCGGATCAGGGTTGATTGACCGACTTATTCGAGCGAAAACGACAAGCCGATTCGGCGTTCATTAGCCCACCGAAAAGCCCAAGCCGTTGCGGTTGTGTCCCATAACGGCATGCCGACACACTCGAAGACAACCGTTTCGCCGGCGCTTTGTCGCGCCGGGACTTTGCCTATAATGACCTCGCCTAATTCGCCGGCGATTCTGTCACCCGACCAAGTACCGGCCGCGATCATCGCCGCATAGGGCTGGCGCGGCGATTCGCCCGCCAGGACTTCTTCTTTCCATGAGACGATGACGCGCGACTGGGCGATAAGATCTTGTGGAAGCTGGCCGCCGGTGATGGATACAATCAAAGCGCCGGGAGAGATCCAGCCCGTTTCAAGCACCACTGCGCGGGAACTGGTTGCCACACAGACGATCGTCGTATTCTGAACTGCATCCCGCGCGCTGTCCACAGCCTCAACTTTGATTCCTAGCCAGGCGCTCATTTCTTGCGAGAAGGCGACCCGGTGCGCTGCCGTCGGACTAAACACTCGCACGCGCTCGAGCGATGGCAGAGCGCGGCAAATAGCGACCAACTGTCCGCGCGCCTGGCGGCCGCTGCCCAGGAGCCCCAACGTTCTCGCGCCCGGCGGCGCGAGATGACGCGCCGCCACTCCCCCTGGCGCGCCCGTGCGCCAGATATTCAAGTCGCGCCCCGCGACCAACGCCAGGAGATCGCCGCTGTCATTGTCGAACAGCAAGTGAAAATAGGCGTCTTTGGCGCCGCGAAAAAGCGCGCTGATACGCGCGGCGAAACCCGCTCCGGGCACGGCCGCCGTCATGATGCGATATTTTCGTTTCGTATCGACCAGGCTCGTTTCCACTCTGATTTGACCGGCCACCTGATCGCGGCTGTGCGCCCTGAGCGAGTCCTCGATCAAATTCAGCAGTTCGTCCATGGCTGGTGCCGTTTGATACAGTTGTTTGAGATCGTTTTCACTTAATATAATTGCCATGATATTGCCTATAGCAAAATCACGGGTAGATTGTTACGGCCTCTACTCAAAAGGCGCGCCCGACCGTCCGGCTACGGACCTAGCCGACGCTGCGTTGAGAAAGTAAAAAGGGACAGGCTACTTTTCTGCATCAAACGGCGGATTCTGGGCTTGCAGGGCGACCCGTTGCGGTTGGCTCGCGTTTATCACCCCAATGAAACAGGACCGTTTCCGACCATGGTCGACCTGCGTGACAGCGCGTGGCACCACGGCAGAAGCCGCCAGGGGGTTTCGTTTCTAGCCAATCTTAACAAGCGGTTTCTGCTACTGCAGGTTCAGCGTGTTGGCGGCAAACATCTCTTCGGGCTCGACGGTGTGCGGCAGGATCTTCTGTTCGTGCGCGAACCGGATGATTGCCTCCAGCGCCTTGCGATTGCGCTCCAGACCGTTGGGAAGCGGATCGTCGCCCACGATGCTCCGACGCTTGGCCAGGACTTGTGCTTCGGCTGGCAGCTCGGCGCCTGAGCCAAGCTGCTTGAGCAACTGCGCCTTGGCGGCCTCGAAACCAGCGAACAGCCGTGGCGCTAGCGTGGGATCGGACTGGAGCAGCGCGTCCTTGACCACTACCGTGTGGTTGATGGGATAGATACCCGTCTTTCGGTACCAGACGGCCTCGGCCGCTGCCGCATCTGGGATAAGCGGCTTGACGTCCGGAGAGTCGACCTTGCCGACACCGATAGCGGCCGCGAGTTCGCCCGCCACGAGCATCTCGGCCAGGTTCGCCCCAGGTCGCTCCGTCACGTTGGCGGGCTTCCGGTATTCCTGAACATGTTCTTCGTCGACCACCACCCAGGTGATCTTGTCGAGGTCGGCGCCGTACTCCGTAGCGAGAATCCCCCTCGCCCAGACACCGGTGGTGACGGTGTACGCGCGCACGCCCACCTTCTTGCCCTCGAGATCCTTCGGCGACTGTACGCCGGACTTTACATTATAGACGATGGGAGAGTGGTGGAACTGCCGCACGACGAATACGGGCAGCGCTGTGAACCGTTTGTCGTGCGCTTTGGCCGTCAGGTATGTCGTAATGGCCATCTCGCAGACGTCGAATTCGAGCGTGCGGCACATGCGGCGGAAAGCGCCGATGATCGGCGAAACATCGACATGTTCGAGCTCGACGCCGGGCACCGACACGGTGCCATCCTTCAGGCCTTTGGTGTGCGGGTAGGTTGCGATCGCGGTCTTGAGAACGGTCATGTTTCGTTCCGTCCTTACTTATTAATGAGTTCGTTATTTAGAGACTATGTCGCTAGTGTGCGACCGAGAGGCGAGCCCTTCCGATCGCGGTCAATGGTTCTCTGCCTTGCCGGCCACCACCCCGTCCTCTCCATAGGTGGAAATGCCCGCCGGCAGGGC